>NZ_JBFAGV010000023.1:55849-104200 GCF_040653855.1 Streptomyces sp. NPDC050856
CCGAAGCTGCCTCCGGTGTGGCCCGTTAGGGGTTCCAGGTCGATCCGCCTGCCATGTTCCAGCGCTCCCAAGACGGTGCGGGCGGCGAGGCCCTGCGAGGTGAGGATCCGCTGCAGGCGCGCGGTCTCCTCGGCGGGGCCCGTGACGTCCGCAGGCGTGGACACACCCTCAGGGGAGAGAGCGGCCTCCTGTGCTGACGGGGTCGCTCGGCCGGGCGCGGACTGGTCGTCGCGGAGAGCACGGGCGCCGGCTGCCGCGGGCCGGGGCCCCGCGGCGCGCCTGCTCCGGTCCTGGAGCGTCTTGAGCCTGCCCCAGCGGGCCCTCCACTCAGCGAGCCGCGGGTCGTCCCGAGCGACGGGCCGCCCCTGCTCGGACTCGGAGCCGAGCAGGGTCCGCACCAGCGCCATGAGGAAGTCCAGGCCCGGCAGGTAGGCCCCGGTCATCACGTCGCTCAGAGCGGAGACGGACAACGGCCGGCCGACGGCGCGCTTGCTGATCGCCGCGTAGGAGGGATGCCCCTGGTCGATCCGCAGAGAGCGGAGGTCGGCCGCGAACGCCTCCAACTCTCGGGCGAAGTCCCCTTGCTCGCTGTTCGTGTTCGCGTTGGCCACTTGGGCTCCACACCTCCCGCGCCTTCCTGCTGAGGGCCAACAGTAGGGCCGGGCCCGCGGGCCGCGACGGACTTTCCCGGAAGTCTCCGGACGGCACCGTAAGGCGGCGGTGTGCACGGCCTTCCGGTCGGCTGCGGAGCTAGCCGTTTTCCCACGGAATCGTCCGTCTGATGATGGCCCACGGCTCCGGGCGGGCTGAGCTGATGCCATGACCGACAATGTGAAGGACGCCCCCGACCACACCTCTTCTCCCGCCAACGCCGATCCGCTCCTGACCCCACACACCGCGCTCGTCTTGCTCGCCGCCGCCTTCATCGGCCTGGTCACTGGCGGGCTGACCTTCCTCGCCGGCGGACCGGCCGCCGGCGCCGTGTTGGCCGGCCTGGCCGGCTTCGGTGGGTCCATCCCAGTGCTGCACCAGATGATCGGCTGACCCCGGCTCAGCCGCAGAGGAAGGACCCGATCGCCTCATCGCGGTGGGGCCTCGTCCGGGCGGCGGCCGTCACCTGCCGGTCAGCGGGGGCCTTTGCTCTCCGCCGCGTGTGGAGGTTGGAATGTGCCGTGCACGCCTGCGGCAGAAGCCACCATAGGGAAGTAACGTCCGCCGACCGCGGGAGATCCGTGCCTGATCCGTGCCCACCACCGGCTCAAGGGTGGCGCCGCCCAGCTCGGCGCCACCGGTTCCGGCATGCCCGGCCCGTTCGGCGTCTGGCCCCGCCGACGACCACCAGGACGACGAGGACCAGGAGCTTGAGCTCGCCGTCGACCGAGTGAAGGAGATGAGTACCTGATGACGATCCAGCACCGCGGCGCCGCCGGCCCATACACGGAGTACGACAACCTGCCTGTCCTGCACGCCACGGAGACGGACCTGCCCCTGCTGCCCGGCCGCCGGCCCCGCGGGCAACGCAAGAAGGGCCACCCGGACCGCCCTGACACGGGGGCAGCCCGGGGCCCGGGATGAGGGTCACCGCAGAGCGGTGAGGAGCGCGGCCGCCAGGAGCACCAGCGCGCCGCGCGTGACGCCGACCGCCGCCCGCAGACCGACGTACTTGCGGCGGGCGATCTGCGAGAGGCGGATCAGGTGCTCGGCCTGGCCGGTCGGCTACGCCAGGTCGGCCAGGACTGCGTCAGGGGTGCACTGCGCCCAGTGGAGGTACGAGCCGCGCGGGGCGCCGTCGATCCGGGGCCGGACGACGATCAGGACCAGGAGCATGGCCGCGACCAGGGCACGGTGCCGAGGCCGACCAGGACGGCCGCCGGGGTCGGCAGCTCCCGACCGGGGACGGTGGCCACGAGCGCGGCCAGGGGCGGGGAGAACGTCGTCAGGAGCATCCCGGCTTTCGTGTCGGTGCGGCCGATCTCCGCCAGACGCCCGTGTGCGCGGCGGCCAGGCGGTCGGCCGGGGTGGCGGGCGTGGTGGTCACCGGCCACCGCCGTTGATGGTCAGGGAGTCGATGCGGACCCCGGTGCCGCCCCGGGAACCGAAGCGGCCGCCCTGGCCGCCGTGCCCGGTGATGGTCACCTCCACCGGCGCGGTCGCGGCTGCCGGTGACGCCTCGTGGTGCGTGGCGGGAGACAGGCCGCCGATGATCCGGCACCCGACCCACGCCTGGGCGCCGGCGCCCAGGACGGCGGCGGTGCTGAACATCAGCGTGGCGACGTCGGCGAGGTAGGGACCGGCCATGGTGAGGGGTCCTCCCACGGAGAGGGTCAGGGAGCAGACGGAGGAGACGACAACGATCGCGCCGCGCTCCAGGGCGGACAGCGGGCGGCGCGGGGCGGCCTTGGGAGCGGCCGGGACGATGACCGGCAGCGCGGCCGGGACGTGCGCGATGACCCACTGGCCGCCCTCGACCTGGACCAAGGCGCGGCGCGGGTCGGCGGCCGCGACGACCGGGTACGCCTGCTGCGCGTACGGGGCGAGGGGATGGAGCGGCTGCGGCTGGTGGACGGCCGGCGCCTGGACGGCCAGGGTACGCGGTGGGCTCGTGCATGACAGGGAGTTCCTTGTGAGGCATGAGGCAGGGCCCGGAGTGGTGGGTGCTCCGGGCCCTGCTGTGCGGTGTGTGGTCGGGCGTCAGCCATCCGGGGTGGTGTTCTCGGCACCGCAGTTCCAGCACGTGCACTGCCTGGGCAGCTCATAGTGGGGGGTCGTCCAGAACCCCCTTGGGTCGCCCCATGATCACGTTGGTCTCCCAGCAGTTCCAGCACTCGAACTCGAACTCCTCCATCCGGCCAGGATGGCGGCGGCCGGGGCTGCTGGGGGCCGGTTACTCGGGGAGTGACCAGATCCCGTGACCGGCCCGCACGATCAACACCTCGTCGGCCAGCTCCGACAGGGCGTTGTCGACGGATGCCCGGCCGTGTCGATGCCGCTGACCATCTCGCCAGGGTTTCGAACCCGCGTCCAACCAGGTTCAGTGGAGTCGCATGTCAATGCTGGCCGCCCAACCATCCGCTCGTGCAAAGTGCGCGATTGTTTCTTCGCCAGTGCGATAACTAGTCCCGCTGGCACGGTGACGGGCCCGAAGAGGATCACACCAGTTCAGATTGCGCGTCCCCCGGTCCCGACGACCGTCCGGTTCCACTTCGCGACGAGGGCTGAAACCAGTCGACCGAGGCTTAATATCCACTGTCGGCGGCATTTTGATCGTGAAAACCTGAAGTCGCCCTGGGGGAGAGGGCAACGGGGATCATGTGCCTGACCAGCACTTCAGGGGGAAACACACCTGTCGCCGTGCAGCAGTGCGCCTGTGCACGCTCTTCTTCCGGGCTGACCTAGATCAGCTCTACAGACAGGTAAACAAGTGCAAAGATTCAACCTCTTACGAGGCAGACGGCGCGTCACTCGCGCCGACTTGCGGCGCAGCCTGGCGGGCACGGCCCTGGCCACGGCCTCCGCCGTCCTCGTTGGCCTTGTCCAAGCCGTCCCGGCGTCGGCCGTGGAGGTCCCGCCGGACACCGAGCCCTCCTACCGTCCTATTAGTATCGGCGAACAGGGTCGTCTCGACCGCTGCTCAGCCGGTGTGGCCCTGCATGTGGGGGGACCAGAGCTCAAGAAGGTCGCGGCTAAGGTGCTCACCGGCCCGCCGGAGGACCTGGCCGCCGCCACCGACCCCGTCGGCACGATGTGGCCGCTGAGCCAGGCGATGGTCAAGGACCGTGACTACCCCGAGAGCTTCCCGGGCGTCAGCACTGAGCGTCGTCTCCGCTGGGAGGCCGCCAATCAGACGTACTGGCAAACAGGCTGGGGAAGTGTCGAGAAGGACGCCCCGCAGTTCGGAAGTGACATCGCCGCCTTCACCCTCAGCTCCCAGCGCGACCTGTGGGCCAAGATCGGCACTGACGGCCATGCCATGGCGTCCAAGGCCTCCCTCGACCGGGCAAAGGCGGTCGCGGCCGAGATCAAGGGCAAGGACGAGAACAACGACTGGCTCATTGAACGCATGCTGACGGATGCGGAGAGCCCTTACTACCGAAGCGTGACGGCGAGCGACATCGCACGCCTCCTGCGACACGGTGGCTTCCTGGCGAAAACACCCGCCGAGGACTCTGCCGAGTTCCGGATCGAGGTCGAGGCACTCAAGGTCGCCTGGGGTTCATGCGACAGCCGGAACCCCGAAGACTTCTACCGTGTGATGTCGCCGATGGTCGTGACCGCGCACATGGAGTGGGAAGCGGAGTACGCCGCACAGGCCAAGCCGCGGGCCGACATCATCAACGCCGAGGTCGCCGCGGCCAATGAGGTCCGCAAAGCCACGGACGCCATGATCGAGTCTCTCGGTCAGGCGTGGCTCGCCGACCAAATTCTCAGGTGGCAGAAGTACTGGGCAGGTCAGCCTTCGGACCACCGGCCCAAACCTGCGGTCTTCGCCCAGGCGACCAAGGATCTAACGACCGCACGCACCCGCGCCGCCGACCAGGCAAAGCTCGCCGCGATCGCCTCGACGGCCGCGAAGAATGCCGCCGACAAGGCGAACACGGCGCAGACCAGCGCCTGGGCCATCGCCGACGCTATGAAAACCCCGCGGGGCCGTGGACTGCAGTTCGCCCAACAGTCCATGCAGGTTGCCAAGGCCTCCGCAGCGGCCGCCGAGGCCGCCGCGAAGGCCACGCTGACCGCATCGAACGCCGCGAAGGCCACTGTGGCCGACAGCAAGGCGCTCTACGGCCTGGCGCAGACGCAGTCGCATGCCATCAATGCCGAGTTCCGTCGTGTTGCCGCACAGGAAGCCGCAGTCCAGGCCAAGGCGGCGGCCACCGCCGCCGCTGGCCAGGCCAAGGAAGCCGCCGCGAACGCCACCAAGGCGAAGAATGCGCAAGCCACTGCAGAGGCGGCGCAGGAGACGGCCCGCCTCGCGGCAGAGACTGCCAAGACCCAGCGCGCGAAGGCTGAGCAGGAAAAGGCACTGGCCGCGAAGGAACGGTTGAACGCCGCAAATGAGCGCGTGAAGGCACAGGCAGCCGAACAGCGTGCGGCCAACGAGCGGGAGACGGCGGGACACGCGCGGACGGCCGCCGCTGGGTCCGCCCAGACGGCCTGGGTCGAATTGGAAAAAGCGGAAGACTCAGAACGGCAGGCCGTCCAGGCTCGCGGCGCCGCCGCGGAAGCCGAACGCCAGAAGAAGGCCACCGCCGCCCGCGCCGCATCCCTAGAAGCGGCCGCCGCGGCCAACGCCGGCACCGAAGCCGCCAAGGCGACCCGTGACGCGGCCACCGCCGCCCGTACCGCCGCTAACGAGGCAGCTGCTGCGGCTGCCCGTGCCCATACGGCAGCTGGTGAGGCGAGCAGCGCGGCGGTGAACGCACGAGCCGCCGCTACGCGCGCCAATGCGGCGATGGAGCGCTCCCGCCTGGCAGCAGACAGAGCCTGGGCTGCATACCAGAGCAGTGCTGCTGCCGCCGCCACCTCGCACGCGGCCGCCGCCGACGCCATCGATGCCGCTGCGGCGGCGTCGGTGAACGCCACTAAGGCTGAAGAAGAGGCGAAGAAGGCCCAAGGCGCCGCCCTGAAGGCGAGTGAGGAGGCGAGTGCCGCGCGCACCGAGTCCATCAAGGCCTCAGCGTGGGCGGCCGTGACCGCCGGGCATGCCTATGCCGCCGGTGAGGCAGCGTCGGCCGCCCGTGACTCGGCTGCCGAGGCAATCGCTCCGGCCAACACCGCCATCGCGATCGGTACTCCGTACCGCGAGTCCGATTCTGCGGCGGTCTTCGCCGTCCTGGTCGGCCAAGCGGCGAAGACCCTCGCCGAACAGCAGGCATCGGCGGCCACTGCCAAGGCCAACGAGGCGGCCAAGGCCGCAGCAGCCGCCAAGGTACTGGCTGACAAGGCCGCCGGCGATGCCAAGATCGCCGCCCAGGCCGCAGCAGCGGCCGCGGCGGACGCCGCCGCCGCGCTCAAGTCCATGGCCGCGGCCCGTGCCTCGGCCGCCGATGCCGCCCGGGCCGCCGACGCCGCCAAAAAGGCGGACGTGAAGACGAAGGAGTACAGCACCCAGGCCGGGAGGGACGCCTTCCACGCCGACAGCGCGGCCAAGGACGCCGCTACCGAGGCCACCGCAGCCGACATCGAGGCCACGGAGGCTGAAAAGAGCGCAGCGAACGCGCACACCTCCGCCGACGCCGCCACCCGCGACGCGAACGCGGCGAACAAGTCCGCGACGAGCGCTGAGGGCTGGGCCCTCCAGGCCGATTCGGCCGCCGCAGGCGCCCACGAAGCCGCCAAGGACGCCGACGCCGCCGCTGACCGAGCGGAAGAGGAAGAGCGTCGCGAGCAGGAAGAGGCCCGCAAGAAGGCGATGGCGACCGGCAACGTCGGAGTCGCTGATGTTCAGCCAGGGGCCCCCCTAGGCGCCAACGAGGAACAGATCCTCATGGCCGAGTGCGGCCAGACTTGCGTTGACGAATACCGCTTCGCCCAGGCAGCCGTGGCTCTGAGCGTGCTGGACTGGGTGAAGGCCAACGGCGCCGACATCCTCATCGCCATGCTGGGAGCCGACAACATCAAGGCGTGCTTCGCGACGCGTGAGATTGAAAGCTGCCTGTGGGCGCTGTTTGACGTGGCCAGCGCGCTGATCCCGGTGAAGAAGATCGGGGACGTCATCGAGGCGATCTACACCGTCGTCACCCGGATATCGAAGTTCTTCGACGCGGCGGAGGTTGGTGCCCGTTCTCTCAAGCGCCTCAACGCTCTGGTCGAGAAGGTCCGCAAGAAGGGGCCCTCCGCGCCCTTCTGCCCGTCCGTCGCCAAGCCGAAATCGGTTGCCAAGTCGGCAATGCAGACAGCGCCGGGTGCCGCCGGGGCGCGCGTTGCCTTGGCCGCTGACGACCCGGTCAAGCCGCCGTGCCTCACCAAGATCGGCACCAACAAGAACTGGAAGGCGCACTGGCAGAGCAAGAAGTCGATCATGGAGGCGCACTTGAGCAAGAAGTACCCCAAGTGGAAGGAGGACGAAGGGGCGGAGATGCTCGACGACTGGCTCGAGATGATCAAGAGCGGACGCCTTAAGTTCCAGGGCGTCGCCACCATCAAGAAGGACCAGCCGCCCGCCCTAATCTTCCAGGGCGAGGACCTTACCCTGGTACTCGACATGAACGGAACCTTCTGGTCGCTCCTCAAGGGCGACACCGGCTTCGTCAAGAGCCTGCAGTGGATCGCGAGGGCGGAATGAAGAACGGACCGCTCCGGTATGAGGAGATCTTCGGCGCCCTGCGCGGCGAGAAAATCTACGACGTCCGGATCGCTGGTTACACCGACCGGGACGAGCAAGTGCCCCGGTTCACCCCCCTGGGCCGCCAGGTGTACCTGGCCCTGGACTCAGGCGGTCACGTCCGGCTGGAATCCCTCGGCAACCACGGCCAGCTGGGCATCCGGAAAGTGGCGGACTACGAGTTCCCGTACGAGTTGGACGGAGACGACGAGGAGTTCACCGTGGGCAGCTGTGGCCCGCAGTACCTCGGTGACCTCACCGACCAGGCCGTCCTTGCCGTCCGCTACATCCTCAACGCCGAATCCGACCTGACCGCCGGCACGGTCCGCTGCGCGGAGTTCCAGTTCGAGTACAAACAGCGCCTTTTCGTCGACCCCGGCTACCACTGGGGCATCCGCCTTCAGGGCGCCGGAGCCTACGAGACATGGCTCGCGGACGAACGGGAGAAACCGGGTCCGCTCGGGCCCCTGAGGGAGCACCTCTGGACCCCGTAGCCACCGAGGTGCCCGGCACGGCCCCCAGCGGAGGCACACCCTCCGCTGGGGGCCCGGGGGAACCGGCTCCTCACCGTGCACCAGTGAGGGTTCCAAGCCGACGTCAGATTTTCACGCTGCAGGTTGGTAGGTGACGGTCGTGCCGGGGCAGGCGGCGGCGAGACGGAGGAGTGCGTCCTTCTCCGCGGGATCGACCGCGAGGTTCCACCGGGACTTGGTGGCGGTCCATTCCGCGGCGTACTGGCAGTGGATGTCGCTGCTGAGCGGCATCCACTCGCGCGGGTCCTGGTCGGCCTTCTGGCGGTTTTGCTGGGCGGTGACCGCGACGAGGGAGGCTTCGGCGCCGAGGTCGTTGGCGTAGGCCTCGCGGCGCTGGGCGGTCCAGGTCGAGGCACCGCTATCCCAGGCTTCGGCGAGGGGGACCATGTGGTCGATGTCGAGGCCGGAGGGGCCCGTGACTTCCTTGGCGTCGTAGTACGACCACCAGGTGCCGCCGGTGAGCTTGCAGCCGGCGCCGACGGTCGGGGGCTGGAGGGCCTCGTCGAGGAGAACCTCGTTGCGCGTGTTGCAGCCGTCGCTGGGGTTCGCGCCACTGTTCCAGTGCTTGAACTTGGTCCGCTCGTAGCCTGCGCGGGCTTCGTCGGCGACGGGGAGCTGGGCCACGGCAGCACCGAGGGGGAGGGTCTGGGCGGCGGCGTGCGCCGACGGGGCCATGGTCAGGGACAGGACGGCGAGCGCGGCGGCCATGGTCGCGCGCGTCAGGGTGTGGGTCATGCACCGAGCAGTAGCGGCACGTTGGCCGCCGCAGGGTCGAGATACAGGTCGGGTCACCCGGGAAGGTGGCGTAGTTCACCGGAGAAACGATCCCGTGCGTCAACCTGACAACGCGGCATCCGCATAGCCCGGACTGCCCGCCTGGCGAGGTTGGGTGCAGCCGTATCCTGCGTCGCGCGTGCGCACAGGTGTGCAGATGTCCCGATCTTGTAACCCGGGGCCGGCCGGGCCTGCCGGCTCCCTAGTCTGGGGTTTCCGCCGGGCCCGTATTGGGGGGTGCCCGGCCCGTACCTGTGAAGGACGCGCATGCTCCGTACCCGCTCTGTTGCCATCGCCACCGCCGTCGCGGCAGCCGCTGGCTTCGCCCTGCTGCCCGCCGCTCCCGCGCAGGCGGCCGGCTCGGTCCACCTGTACAAGATCTACTACGACAGCCCCGGCACCGACCGTGGTGCCAACTCGAGCCTGAACGCCGAGTACGTCGTCGTCCGCAACACCACCGGCGCAGCGGTCAGCCTGCGGGGCTGGACCCTCACCGACGCCTCCCACCACACGTACGTCTTCGGCGCCTTCACCCTCGGCAAGGGCAAGACGGTCACCATCCGCACCGGCAAGGGCACCAACACCGCCGGGTACCTCCACCAGGGCCGCTCCTGGTACGTGTGGAACAACGACAAGGACACCGCCACCCTCAAGCGGGCCAACGGCACCCGGGTCGACACCTGCTCGTACAACTCCACCCGGGTCGACTACACGATGTGCTGACCAGCCGCACGCACACCGGCGCCCGCCCCACCGGGGCGGGCGCCGGTGTGTCTGCTTCGGGGTGCTGGCCGGGCGGCCCAGTCATAGGCTGGTCGTCCGTCCAGGAGGGGGTCTGGTGGAGGTGTGTGATGCCCCGTCCCGTGTGGTCCGGCGCGATCAGTTTCGGCCTGGTCACCATCCCTATCAAGGTGGTCCCGGCTGTGGAGAGCCACGCGGTGTCCTTCCACCAGATCCACCTGGAGGACCAGGGCCGGATCCGCTACCAGAAGGTCTGCACCCTGGACGACAAGGTCCTGGACCAGTCGGAGATCGGCAAGGGCTACGAGGTCTCCAAGGACACCATCATCGAGATCACCGACCAGGACCTCGACGGCATGCCGCTGCCGACCGCGAAGGCGATCGAGATCGTCGCCTTCGTGCCGGCCGAGTCGGTCGACCCGGTACGTCTGGCCGACACCAGCTACTACCTGGCCGCCGACGGCCAGGTCGCGGCCAAGCCCTACAAGCTCCTGCAGAAGGCACTGGAACGCTCCAGCAAAGTAGCCGTGGCGAAGTTCGCCTGGCATGGCCGGGAGCGCCTGGGTCTGCTGCGGGTGAAGGAGGGCGCCATCGTGCTGCACTCGATGAAGTGGCCGGACGAGATCCGCGATCCCGCCGAGCTCGCCCCCAGGCAGGTGGAGGTCGATCAGAGTGAGATCGACGGGGCGGTGGCCCTCATCGAAGCGATGACGACTGAGGATCTGGAGCAGTACCACGACGAGTACCGCAAGGCTCTCCAGGACCTGATCGAGGCGAAGGCGCAGGGGCACCGGCCCGAGCAGCCGGAGCCTGCCGCCGAGCCGGGCGGCCAAGTAGTCGACCTGATGGCCGCGCTGAGCGCGTCGGTCGAGCAGGCCAAGAAGAGCCGCGGCGAAACCGGCGAGGACACCGAGCACGTCACGGTGCACGACCTGCCCGAGCGGGCGCGAGCCGCGAAGAAGACAGCCAAGAAGACCACCGCGAAGAAAGCCTCTGCCCGCAAGCCACGGAAGGCCGGCTAGTCCAACACCCCGAGCTGGGTGTCGGGCCGGCACACCGCGCACGCCTCCACACCCTGCGCCAGGGCTTGGCGTGCGATGTCCTGGGTGCAGCCGGGGGCCTTCTGTGCCATCCCGCAGTCCCCGAGGTGCACGCGCACCGGGGCCCGCTCGGCGCTCAGGCCGCGCTGGATCCGGTAGTCCGGTCCGGGCGGCGGAACTCTACGGGCCCGGGCCGCCTCGGCCTGCCGCACCTCAGCGATCCGCGCCTCGACCCGGCCCAGTGTGTAGCGCAGCCAGGTAGCGAGCGTCTCGAGACGCGGCAGGTCGGGCGGCAGATCAGGCAAAGAATCGGACATGTTCGAGTCTATGGAGGTGCCGCACCACCAGCACGCCGGGGTCCTACTCCTTCGGCTCCGGGTGCAGCACCTCGGCCATGATCGCCCGCTCCACGTCATGCCGGTTCAGCCCGAACCGCTGCGCGTGCCATGTCACTGCGGCCTGGCACTCCTCAGCCGCCGCCCGCCACCCGTCCCAGGCCTCCCGGCTGTAGCCGTCCGCGGTCGCCTTCGCCTGCGCCGCCACCGACGTCACCTTCAGTGCCACCAGCCGGGCGTGCGACTCCCGGTGCTCCTGCTCCTGCTCATCCGCCACGGCCGGAGCGTAAGCCGCCTCACCACCCGGCGCACGGCAGCCCCGGCAGACGGGGCGACGGCACCCCCCTGGTCGGCCGAACGCCGTGGCGGCGGACATGGGCGTACGTCGGGGGAGTGGCTGGCGCGCCCAGGAAGCGGTCGCTCGTGCTTTGGTGGTCGCGGGTCGCAGCTTGGGTCGGCAGGAGTACGGGTACGGGTACGTACCCGTACCCTGTGTGAGTAGGAAGGAGCACGCTGATGCCCGATGCCAATGTCCGTATTCCTGAGGAAGCCAAGGACCGGCTGGCCGCGATAGCGGCTGCGGAAGGTCTGTCGCTGCGCGCGTATCTGGCTCGTCTCGCTGAGACGCTGCTGACGCCGGCCGAGCGGGCGGAGCGGGCCGAGACGGCGAAGGCCACGTTGAGGCAGTGGAGCGGCTACGCGCCGACGGCCGCAGAGGAGCAGGACATCGACAGTGAGCTAGATCGGCGGCTGGCCCGGGTGACCGCCCGGTGAGCGACGCCATGCACATCGTCCTGGACGACACCGCCATGACCGCGGCCGGCCAGGGCAACGTCCTTGCCTCCCGCCTGATCCACCGCGCCCACGCCGAAGCCGGCTGGTTCCTCTACGCGCCCGCGTGCGCGTTAGTCGAAGCCGACCGGGCCCGGCCCGGCACCGCCGAACACCTGGCCTCACTGCCCGGCATCACCGTCATCGACCTGGACCTGCCCGCTGCCCTGGCCGTGGCCGGGCAGCAGACCTGGGCCGCGGCCCACAGCCAGCACGCGGCGCAGCCCACCGCGGACCGGCCCGACGGAGCGATCATCGCCACCACCGCCCCAAACCGATGGGCCGGGGAGCCGGTAAGGATCTTGGACCTCACCCCCTGACCGCCCGGCACTGACCCCACCTGGGTAACGAGCCGGGACCGGGGGCGACCGTTGATGTGTGCCTTCGGCGAACTCTCCCAGGGGCGGGCGGGTCGCCATCGGCATACTCGCCAAATTCTTGTTGGCGCCGTCGCATGTGGCGTCTACGACGACAACGCTTGTTGATTGCCGCCTTGCCGACCCTCGCTGGTCCGGGCCCCGCGAGACCCCTAGGGAGAGCTACGTGAGCAACCAAACGAAGTACTCGGCAATCGTATTACTGCTGATCATCTCTGCAGCGGCCCTCGTGGTCTTCTCTCCCAATGCCATCAACCAGCCCGTTGTCTGGTGGACTGCGCTCGGCACCGGGTGTGTCTCGCTCGCCGGCGTCATCAGCCTGCGACGCTCAAGGCGCCGCAGGTAAGCGGTTCCCGTCCCGCTGAGACGGGAACCGCAACGCGTCACACAGCGCTTCGCCGCACACGGGCGTACACGCACTGCCCGGCGCACCAGGTGACGGAGGCCGTCCCTCCATGGAACGGCCCCCATCGTTTCTTGACCGCATGGTGCGCAGGTATGCCCACCATGCGATGAGCCGGCCACGCCACCGACTGCGGGTGGCCGGCTACTCGCCGTCCCTGCCAAGTGCGACGACGTCCTTGGCGTCGAGGGGGACCAGGAGATGCTCCTGATGGCCGGCCGGGGGGCGGTGCTCACTGGCCGGCCCATAGCCGACGAGGGTCCGGCCCAATCCGGGTGATTACGCCGGGGCCGTGCAACTGCCCGGGGACCGCACCAAGCCCGACTCAGAGCGAAGGACCTCGCCATGTCGCGACCGAACTCCCGCCAAACACGAGGCGAATGTGGCTGTGCGCGGTGACCGGTTGGCCGGAGGTTCAGCAGGGACAGAACGGGTGACCCCTGACAGCGGAAAGCTGCCGTTTCCGGACCCAGGTTCCCGCTAGCACACCCCGAAATGGACTACATCGAATGACTCCGAAGGGCCAGGGCAGCCTTCCGTGCCCTAACCCGGGCTGCCCCAACACCGTCGACCAGACCGCCGGCTCCGGACGCCCGCGCCAGTACTGCAGCGAGGCCTGCGGCCGGGCGTACCGGAGGTCGCGCAGTACGCAGTGTGAGACGGCCGAGAACGACGACCACGCGGTCCGCACCGCCGAGGAGTACGCCCAGCGGCTGCAGGCCATCGTGCGCCTGGTGCGAGACGGCGAATCGCTCGAGGCGCTGCAGCAGCTCACCGAGGCTCAGCGCGATCACGACGATGTCTGCGCCGCCGTGGTTCAGCAGGCCCGCGACCGGAAGACGAAGGCTTCGGACATCGCTGTCGCGCTCCACATCAGCCCCGACAAGCTCAGCCGGGACTTCTCCACCGAGGGTGTCGGCCGGCGCCGTCAGCGCCGCCAGTCCGTACGCGGCCCGGCCATGGCGCCGCCCGAGCCCGTACGGAAGGGCCCTCGACCTCGCGACGTGCGCCCCGGAACCAACCCCTGCGGCCAGCCCAGCGCCGTCGCCGACACCGCCCACGGACCTCCCGGTGACAGCCCATCGGCCGCCCTCACCCGGGCCCTGTCGCACCTGCAGCGCACCAGCGACAAGACGCTCCGGGCGCTGGGCAAGGAAGCCGGCGTATCCGCCAGCTACATCTCGCGCGTCCTGTCAGGCGAGCGCACGCCCTCGTGGAAGGTCACCCGGACCATCACCCTGGCCTGTGGGGGGGATCCGACCGAGCTGCGCCCGCTGTGGGACGCCGCCCGCGGGCACCGCTCTCCGGAGCCCGCCACCCTGCACGCCGCGCTGCGCGGACTGCATGTGTCCGCAGCTCGCCCCGCTTACACCCTCATCCAGGCCCGCGCCCGCAGCAGGTTGTCCGTGGAGGACATCCGGGATGTGCTGGAAGGCTTGCGCGTACCCGAATGGGAGGTCGTGGGGCACCTTGTCGACGCCCTGCGCGGCCGGCCGGAGACCATCCGTCCCCTGTGGGACGCCGCTCACACCGCGCGCACCAGTACCACCCGGCCAGCAGCGGGGACTGGTGGGCCGCGTCTGCCGGCCAGTGCGTTCGGATAACGATCAATCTGCCCAAGGGGGACAACGCGATGCCGACGAACTGGTCCAGCAGCCGCGGTGCTTGCCTGCGGCCACTTCGGAGCCCTCCGGGGCGTCGGGTGCCCGCGAGTCCGGCGCCTCAGTCCCCGCTGCTGGCCCTGCCCCTGGCCTTCGAGGCCTTCTGCATCCTGCGGCGCACCCCGTACCTCGCTTACGCCCAGGCCCACCTGGGGGGCCGCGGCCGGTGCTGACGCGGTAGCGGAAGCGTTCGGCGATCTGGTAACCCACTGGTCCACCATCGTCGCCAGCCACAACCCGGCTGCCGGAGCCTGGGAGCACTTCACCCAGTGGATCGCGGCCCGGTCCTGGCCTCTGCCCATTCCGGCCGAATGCGCGCTGCAGTACCAAGTGGTCGTGCTGCACGACCTCGCCGACTGCTCGCTGGCCGTCACCGCTGAGGCCACTGGACAGGACCTCAGCAAGGTCCGGTACTTCCTGCACCGCTGGAGGCGGGCCACCAGCGGTGAGCCGTCATCCCTGTGACGAACAGCGCGAGGCATGCCTCGAGTACCGGAGCCAGCGAGGGAGGCGTGGCAACGTCCCTCTCCACCGCTCCATGGTGGTCGCTGGCGGCGCAGGCCGGTGCGGTGACCATTTTCAGGCCATCTCGGACTTTGGGTCGCTTCAGTCGCTTCAGTCACTGGAACCTGACACCAAGTCCGAGCAGCGACTGAACCGCAGCGACTCACAGGTGCCTCAGTCGCTGTAAAAAAACCGCAGGTCACAGCCGTATATGGCCGTAATCAGCGACCCAAGCGACTCAAGGGTCAGGTATATGAGCAGTAATGCATGTGCGCGTGTGCGTCATATATAGGGAGCTTCAGTCGCTTGAGTCGCTGTTTGTGCGTCTGCAAGCCTCTGACCTGCTCTTTCGCAAGCTACTGTCAGCAGCACCGAAGAGTCGCTCGGTCGCTGCGCTCTGCCTTCGGTCGCTGAACCGGGCACCGGCACGCCGCCGCGAGGGTAGGTTGATCCCCCGAACTGACGTTTTCGCTAGGCTGTCTCCGTCATTGAGTCGCTTCGGTCGCTGATGGGGGAACCACATGTCTTCTGACCTGCAGGTTTCCTGCAGCGACTCAGGACCGACCGAGCCTGCCGTTCCGGTCGCTGGG
The DNA here is from genome assembly GCF_040653855.1 of Streptomyces sp. NPDC050856. Classification (NCBI taxonomy): domain Bacteria; kingdom Bacillati; phylum Actinomycetota; class Actinomycetes; order Kitasatosporales; family Streptomycetaceae; genus Streptomyces; species Streptomyces sp. NPDC050856. Next base: position 70,963 of record NZ_JBFAGV010000023.1, read on the forward strand.
TCGCTCGCCATCGCGCGATGGTGCGCCAGCCACGGCTGGCCGGTCCACCCGCTCGCCCCCGGCAGGAAGACCCCGGCCGCCAACTGCGAGGCCTGCCAGCAGCGCGGCCACAAGCAGGAGACGTGCACCTGCCGCTCCGTTGGCCGCTGGTGCCACGGTTTCCACGCCGCCACGCTGGACATGACCCGCATCCACCAATGGTGGGGAGCCCGCCCCCAGATGGGTGTCGGCGTCGCCTGCGGCCCGGCAGGCCTGGTCGTCATCGATGTCGACGCCCACACCGCCCCCGCGCCGGCCCGTGACAAGCTCCTGCCCGGCATCCCCATCGCAGAAGGCATCGACGTCTCCGCGATGACCACGGGCTTCCACACCCTGGCAGTCCTCGCCGCCCTGCGCGGCCAGCCCAACCCCGCAGACGACGACGCCACACTGCGTGTCCGAACCCCGTCCGGAGGCCTGCACATCTGGTACCGAGCCACGGACGCCCGCCGCTGGCACTGCTCAGCAGGAACCAGCGCAGGCCGCGCCCTCGCCTGGCAGGTCGACATCCGCGCCCACGGCGGCTACATCATCGCCCCCGGCACTAAGACCTCCGCCGGCATCTACACACCCGTCGGCACAGCCCGCACCCCCGCACCGCTGCCCGACTGGCTCGCCAAGGAACTCGAGCGGACCCACCACCTGCCCGCCGCCCACATCCCCGCTCCCCGGCCCGTTCCCGCTCGCGCCCGACAGGCAGTCGTCGCCGCCGGCGGCGGCCGCGACCTCGCCACCAGGACCCTCGCGACAGTCCTCACCGAAGTCGCCGCCTGCGCCGCGCAACCCGAAGGCGCCGGCTTCTCCGACAAACTCAACCGCGCCGCCTTCACCGCAGGAGGCCTGGCGGCCGCAGGACACCTCAGCGAACCGGACGCCGAGCGCCTCCTTCTCGAAACGGCGTTGCTGGCCCGCCCCGGGCAGGAACGGCGCGCGGCCCAGATCATCCGCAGCGGTATGACCGCCGGCGCCCGCCGCCCCCTGAACCCCGGGAGCCGTCTGTGACCACCCCCACCGGGGGCGAGAACCTCCTGTTCGACTTCGACCCCCAGGCCATGGCCGAACAGATCATCGCCAAGAGCATCACCCCACTGCCGACCCAGGCCATCGGCGAAACCACCCCCATGCAGGGCCCGGCCACCGCCCAGGGCCTCCTGCCGGACACCCTCACCGACCGCGGCAACGCCAAACTATTCGTCCGCATCTACGCATCCGACTTCCGCCACGTCCCCGGACTGGGCTGGTACCGCTGGGACACCACCCGCTGGCAGATGGACGAGGACGACACCGTGCTCTGGGCCGCCGGCGACCTCGGCGAACACATCGCCACCACCGACCCCCGCGGCCTCTACACCCCCGAAGCCCTCAAAAAGCACCGCCGACGCGCCCTGAGCACCTCCGGCATCAACGCCATGCTCGCCCAGGCCAAATCAGCCCCCGGCATGGTCCTCAACGCAGCCCTCCTCGACGCCGACCCCTACGCCCTGTGCACCCCGGCCGGAGTCGTCGACCTGCGCACCGGCCTGCTGCGCACCCCCGATCCGAACAAGGACTTCTACTCCCGCTCCACCACCACCGGCCCCTCGCCGATGTCCACTCCCCGGTGGAACCGCTTCCTGACCGACACCTTCGGCGACGACGCCGAAGGCGCCCAGATGATCCGCTTCCTGCAGGTCCTGCTCGGCTACTCCGTCACCGGAGACGTCGGCGGCCAGGTCATGCCCTTCCTCTTCGGCGCCGGCAAGAACGGCAAGTCCGTCCTGCTCGATGTCCTCATGAAACTGCTGGGCGACTACGCCGACGCCGCCCCACCCGGCTTCCTCATGGCACGCCCCTACGAAGGCCACCCCACCGACCTCGCCGAGCTCCACGGCCGACGCGTCATCGTCTGCTCCGAGGTCAAGCCCGGCGACAAGTTCGACGAAGCACGCGTCAAGCTCCTGACCGGCGGCGACCGGATCAAAGCCCGCCGCATGCGCCAGGACTTCTTCAGCTTCCAGCCCACCCACAAGCTCTGGCTGCTGGGCAACCACCGCCCCGAGGTCGGCACCGGCGGCTTCGCCTTCTGGCGCCGCATGCGCCTGATCCCCTTCGAGCGGACCGTCTCCGACGACCGCAAAATCGACAACCTCGCCGACATCCTCGTCGCCGAAGAAGGCCCCGGCATCCTGAACTGGCTCATCGAAGGCGCCCGCCGCTACCTCAGCGGCGACAAAGACCTCACCGGCCCCGACAAGGTCCGCATCGCCACCACCGCCTACGCCGAAACCGAAGACCACACCGGCCGCTTCTTCGACGAAGCCTGCACCCTGCACCCCGACCACCGCACCGAACAGGCCCGCCTGTACGCCGCGTACAAGGCCTGGTGCCAAAGCGAAGGAGCCCCACCGGTATCCAGCCGCGCCTTCGCCGCCCGAGCCCGGGAACTGGTCGGTCTGTCCTCCCCAAAAGAGATGATCTTGTCCAATTCGCGGAAGTACTACCCTGGTATCGGACTGCTCGCCGACGAGGAGATGGCATGAGCGCCCTGATCAGCGACGACGAGATCAAGCACGAGACCGAACTGGTCTGGCTCGAGGACATCGACCACCTGGACTACGTGCGCCAAAGCCTGGACCGCCTGCCCACCCGCGGCGGCAAACCCGCCTACTTCCGCGACGGACGCATGGTTGGCTACGCCATCCTCTCCCCGAAAGCCAAAGCCTCCCGGGCCTCCGGCACCTTCCGACGACGCGTCTTCTGGCTCCTGCCCCATGACCGCGACACCGCCCCCGACGGCCTCTACGCCACCGGCGCCCCGGCCGAAGCGGTCGACCCCCGCACCCTGGCAGCGGGCAGCCGGGGCCGCAAGACCGAACGCTCCGAAGGCGGCCCGCCCTCCGCCGCGATGGAAGAACTCGGGATAACGCTCCCGCTCTAAACCCCTCCCAGAGCAGACGAACGACGTCCCCCCGGGCTGGCAACCCAGCTCGCCAGCCCGGTGCCCAAACCCCGCCCAGCCCGCTGCCCACCCTTCCTGTGCCAGCCGTTCGTCGTACTTCCGCTTGCCCGTCCTGCACCGCCGTCCCACCGCTGCCCCAGATTGCCCCTCCTGCGGGCGGGACCGCACGCGCCCGATCGTTGGGCAACGCCGCAGCCCGCGAAGAAGGCACCCCGCCCCCCTGGGCCTACCCACGCCGTCCGTCTCAGGCATGCGGAAAATCCCGCCGGGCCCGGCCTCCGCTGTGCTGTCCGCGGTGCAGGAATACCTGACCGGAGCTGCGGCCACGTTGGACGGAACGCCAGTCGCCCAGAACCCTGGTCAGTCCCTACCGTCAAGGCCCCGTTCGCGTGACGGATATTTTGGTCATGTTGTCTGTTGATTCCGGTCACTTACCGCCGGACGTCTGACGTGAGGGAAGTCGAGGTCGTAGCGTCAGGGGCCTTGCCGTGGCTCCGGGAGCACGGGGCTTGCCGGGGGACGCGGCAGGAGTTGGGGGACTGCAGCAATGACGTCAGCCAAGAGACTCGGGGGAGTGGGCGTCGCGGCGCTCGCGTTAGCCGGCACGGTAGTCGTGCCAGCCCAGGCGGCGCCGTCGGCGCCGGAGAAGCTTTCGATCAGCGTCAAGATCGATCCGCCCAGCTCGCCCTCGGCGAGGGCCGTGTCGTGCCGGGTGAGCCACGTGGTCTACAACCGGTTCGAAAGCTGCGCGGTCGGCGACGCCACCGTGACCCTGCTGCGCAACGGCAGGCCGGTCGGCAACGCCAAGTTCAAGATCACCAACCGAATGACCCTGCAGCACAAGAAGCTGAAGTGGTCGGAAGCCACGGCCATCAGCAAGGCGACCCTGGTCAACGCCAGCGGCATCCGGGCCAGTCTCGCCGTCTCGTGCGCCGGCAAGTGCAAGGCGACCTCCAACTTCCCCGTCGGCCGTACGCTCGGCTCCTCGGCGATCAACGGCAGCGTCGGCTACACCAGCGGTGTGCAGAAGAACAAGCACGACGCGACCACCGCGAAATACACCTTCACGTTCACCAAGCCCGGATTCACCCCCGGCGTCATCAGCTACACCAGCCTGAAGTTCCGGTGCGACGACACCTTCTGGAACCGGGCCAACACCGCACGCATCCTCAGCCCGGGATGCGTCTTCCCGAGCTTCACCTCCACCATGACCACCATGCAGAGCCTGCCGGGCATCTCGCAGAACATCCGTAACGTCCAGTCCCGCGGCCGTAAACTCGGGGTCCCGGGCGGCGCGGTGATCCGGCGCGAGGCCAAGGAGGCCAAGATCCAGGCCAACCGCAACGCGGTGTGCCCTAGCAGCCAGCGCCCGCCCCGCCCGGGCCTCAGCTGCGACGAGTACCCCTTCGCCTCCACCCTCGAAGGCGGCACCAACGTGCCGGCCAACAGCCGCGGCACCGCATGGGTCCCCGTGGACGAACAGCGCAAGCAGGGAGGCCGCATCCAGACCTTCCACAAGAAAGAGCGCATCCTCCACGGTGACGGCTTCTGGGTAAAGGTCTGACGCCCTTACGCTCGAAGCGCACACTGATGAGGCGGTCCCCGCGCACATGTGCGGGGACCGCCCGCATCATGCCGGCCCTCGGCCGGCATGATGCGGGAGAGCCGACCCGCAGCCCACCTCGGGAGAACTGCCATGACGGACCGCAAGCAAACCCTGCGGCTCGAGGTCACCCACAACCTGTACGTCGTCACCGACACCGACGCCGAAGAACCCGACGACATGGCTCCGGACAGCAACGGCCTCGTATGGGTCAACGCCGACGCCAACCAGGCAAACGTGATGACCGGAACCGCTTGGGGGCCCATCGACACGACCGTCGACATGCGCACCAGCGCTCCCGACAACGTGGATGAGGAAAGCTGGGACGAGATCGTCGAAGTCAGCCTGCACTTCACCGGCGACGGGCCCCTCCTGGGCAGCCTCATCACCGGTGACCTCGAGGTGCTTCCCTTGCCTCGGGCCGTTGGTGAGAAGCGGTGGCGCTTCCGCTTCCATGCCCGGGGACGCGACGCGGCCTCCGCAGCGGGTGACCACCCCACACAACCAGACGGCGCCCCACTTGAGCAGCACCTCATCCAGGTCTGGCCCGCGCCCTACGCCCCGGAGACCCGGTACAAGGTCACCGATACGACCGGAGCACGCTCACGAGCAGACCGGTAATGGCTGGATGAGCGGCTCGCGAGTCTGAGCCTCGCGCGCCGCCGGCTCCGCTACCGCTGGCGACCCGTTTGTCGCCGGATCGACCCGGCCCGGCCCGGCAAGCTACTTGCGGTGCGGCCGCCTCGTAGTTCGACCGCCGAGTGACGACGCGCGGTGGCTATCCGGCCATCTGTGTCCCTCTGTGCTGCCCGGCATCCCGGGCCGACCCGGCCGACCGTATCGTCCCAGCTGCCCGCGCCCGCCGCCTGCATCGGCCGCTTGTGCTGGCCGTGCGCCTCCCGGGGTCTGGCCGACTGCGGCGCCGTGTCCCCGGGGTCTCGGGTTTACCGGGGCGTCCGGGCCGGGTCGTCCGGCTGGTGGCGGCAGCGTAGCCGCCGCCCGATGCTTCGCCAGATGCGCCGTGTTGCCCGGGCCGCGCCGCCGGTCCTGGCGCCATACCCACCGTCGGTCCCGGGGCCCCGGGTGGCCCGGTGCCTGTGGCTGCGCGGGCCGGTATGCAGCTTTGTCTGCCGTCCGGCCGGGGCCGCCCCTCGTACTGATCCACACCCTGCCGCGCCCCACCGGTTCTGCTCTTCCGCCGCCAAGCCGTCCGCACCAAAGCGTGAGGAGAAACGGGTGTCGGCCCGCGGAGCGGGAGGCACGGCGGTCGGTGCGCAAACCGTGTGGGGCTAAGTTCCCGCCCCGCGCCTCGCAGTAGCCGGCAGCGGCCACGCAGATGGGTGCACCGACAGGCGGCTGAAGCGCAGCTAGTTGGGCGGGCGTTGGTGGTGGCGCAGGTCCCCGTATACCCGCGCCCGCACCCCGGGCTCTCCCCGGCGTACGCCATACCGGGGTGATCCCGGAAGTCGCCCACAACTGCTGGAGACCGTCCATCACCGCGCGGACGGTGCCCTCGTCCGCAGCGATGACGTCCAGGACCACCAGGCCCGGTTCGGCGATGTGTTGCTCATTGATGCGCATGCTCCTGGCGACGACCCGCAGCAGCGGTCTGGTTCGCCAGCAGTTGTACGACCGCCCGGACGGGTGAGGGCCGTAGGCGTGCTGCCACTCGCCGATCGCGCGGGTGCGGCCGGACCCGTAGACAGGGCCGGGCAGATGCGATCCGACGACAGGACGGGGCCTTAAGGCGGCTGCCCTCTCGTCGGGGTCCGCGCTATTCCGGGCATGCGTACTCCGGTGAACCACCAGAGCCTGCCCGGGTGGCGCGGTGCGCACGGGGGGATCCCAGGTTGCGGGACCTCTGCCGCATCCAACCGCGCTGACCCTCTTCACCAGGGGCTGACACGGCGCGGCAGCCATGGCTTGTTCGGGAATAAACCGGCCGGGCGACGGGTCGGCTGCGGGGCCCACCCGGTGCCACCGCCCCCGTCCGGCATCGGCCACCAGGCTTCGCACTGCGGCAGGGTTTTCGAGCACGCCTGGGCGTTCTGCACGGTGTCGGCACAGGATGATCTCGTGCTGTCCACTTATGGGTTGCCGGGACGTGGCAGGCTCCGTGGCCTGAACTGCTCCCTGTGATCCGTCTGGCGGGCACATAGCCGAGGTCCGGCAGATCGCCGGGACGGCGACGGTGCAGCGTGCCCACTGAGAAGGAGAGGACACCCCCACGTCATGTCCGCTCACCGACAGCGGCGCCCCTGGCGCCGTCCCGTTCTGGCCGTGATCGCCGCCGTCGCTCTCGCCACACCCGTGGCCGCCTTCGCTACTGGCGCCCCGCCGGCCGTCCCCGATGCCGACACGACCACCGCGAGGGCTGTGCCGCTGGATGAGGCTTACTACGACAGTGCCGTCGGCAAGAGCGGCGGTGAGCTGAAGACTGCCCTGCACGCCATCATCAGCCAGCAGACCAAGCTTTCCTACGCCAAGGTCTGGGACGCGCTGAAAGCGACCGACGAGGACCCGGCCCATCCCGGCAACGTCATCCTGCTCTACAGCGGCCGCTCGCAGGCCAAGGAGGCCCACGGCGGCGGCACGGACGACTGGAACAGGGAGCACGTCTGGGCCAAGAGCCACGGTGACTTCGGTACGTCGACCGGCCCGGGCACCGACATCCACCACCTGCGCCCCGAGGACGCCTCGGTCAACGCCGACCGGGGCAACCTGGACTTCGACAACGGCGGCGACCCGGTCAACGAAGCTCCCGGCAGCCTTTCCGACAGCGACTCGTTCGAGCCCAGGGACGCGGTCAAGGGCGACGTGGCCCGCATGATCCTCTACATGGCGGTCCGCTACGACGGATCCGACGGCTTCCCCGACCTCGAACCCAACGACCGGGTCGACAACGGCAGCGCGCCGGCGATGGGCCGCCTGTCCGTCCTCAAACAGTGGAACGACGCCGACCCGCCCGACGCCTTCGAAAAGTCCCGCAACGACAAGATCTTCGCGATCCAGAAAAACCGGAACCCGTTCGTGGACCACCCCGAGTGGGTCAGCGCAATCTGGAAGTAACCGGCAACCGGCCCCCAACCCGAGGAACATGCCTGACCCCGGCACGCCTGCGAGTGTCGGGGCCCGGGCCCCGCTGCGCCCCACCGGCCCCCCCGCAGGCCCTGCGCCTGCTGAAGGAGGCGCAAGGCCACCTGACGGCGACCGCCAGCCCACGGTCCGACCAGGGGCCGCCGGATCGTTCTCCAGAGGGCCTGGGCCAGGACCGCCCCGGCGCCTCGACTGCCGTTCGGCAACCTCGCCTGGCGCGGCCGCAGGCTGTCCTCCTTTTCTGTTTGCGCCCTGTTCCAGGCCAAGGTGCCCGGGACCGATCACGCACACAGGACGCGCACCTGCGCGAGGCGCTGGTCACCGCCGGCGAGGTGGAGACCGGCGTACGCCGTGCCGTCGTCCTGCGCCACCTTGCGCTGTCCACCCTTGCCCCCGGCCTGGCGCCGTCGCGCGGCTGCGTCCAGCACGCTCGCTGGCCGCGGTGTGCCTCCCAGTGCCGGGCCATACCGTCCTGCCGGGCCCCACCGTCCCGCCCCGACGCTCGCTCGGGCCGCGCCGCTGTCCCGCTGCCCTGCCGGCATCGCCGGGCGGCCGTCGGCTTCCCAACAATGCGCGTTGCCGGTGTCGTTGTAGGCCGGGCCCGACGTGGCCTGCTTCCCGGGGCCGCCGTCCAGCCGTTGCCACTCTCGGGCCGGGCGCCGCTACCGTAGCCCCGGGTTCCGCTGCCTCCCGCCACTGTCTTGCCGCCGTGCCGCCGTCCCGCGGCCGCGTCACCGCGTGCCCGACGCCGGGAGGGGCCGTCGGGCTGCTGATCCCCGGCCGGGCCGCCGCCGGGTGACCGCCGCGCGCAATCGCTGTCCGACGGCGGCGAGGGCGCCGGGCGACAGGCCGGCCTCCAGCGCCACCGCCCACCACGACGGCGGCCGGCTGACCGACCCGGGCCCGGCGCCACCGGGTCGGGGTCGGGAATGATCAGGGGATGAGCGATGACCTGCCCGCCGGCCCGGCCCCCGAACCGGCGCCGCGCCCCCACGGCCCGGACGAGCTTCGCGCCCTGCGAGCTCCACGCCGGCTCAGCGTGGACGACCACATGTTCACCGCCCCCGGGCTGCCGGGGACGTTCCGGCTGCAGCTGTTCACCACTCCTGGGGCGCGCCCGGTCGCGGTGGCGACCCAGATCGACCTCGCGGAGGGCATGAGCCTGTCGCAGGCGCGGTGTGGGAGCAGCACTGCCCCGCCGAGGACCAGCCACCGGTGTGGGTGGAACGGCAGCTGTGGCCGGAGGACTCAGTGAGTGACGCTGTCGGGGATCTTGGTCGGACGCAGTTCTGGGAGATCAACAAGCTGAACGGGGCGATCCTCGCTGGAGTGCTGTGCCAGTGTGGGGTTATGCCTTCGGTCTTCGGACCGGTCTGAGGCAAGGTGCTGGTCAGCACCTTCAGAATGATCAGTTCATCCGGCGGGGTGGGTGGCGGCGCGCCAGGACCGAGGCCGGGGGATGTGCTGCCAGTCGAGGAAGCCTTGGAGAGCTGTCGGGTTCCGGGGTTGGCGGGCGAGTGTCGGCGGTAGGTGGACGTCGATGCGTTCGAGGTTGACCGCGATGGCGGTCAGGACATGCTGGACGTGAGCCTTGTCTTCGCTGCGATAGCGGCACTGGCGCATGCCGTGGCCGTTGACGAACTCGCTGATCGTGCTCTCGATGGCGGCCCGCAGCGAGTAACGAGAGAGCCATTCCTGGGTCTGCTGCTCAGTCCGGGACTCGGACTGGATGTCGTGGAGCTCGCGGGGAAGGAACGAGAGCAGGCGCATGTCGCTGCGGGTGCAGGCGGCTTTGACCGGACATGGACCGCAGTCCTTCTTGGAGAACTTGGCCTGGAAGTATGGCGCGATGGACGGCGGCGTCGTCCACGGCCTGCTGGTTTTGCCCTGTGGGCAGGTGACCTTCTTGGCGTCCCAGTCGATGGTGAAGGCGTCGCGCGAGAAGACGGTGCCCTTGCGGGACTGGCGGGTGCTCCTGGCCCGGATCGGTCCGACCAGGCCGACACCGTGGTCGCGGGCGACCTGCTGTTTCAGCGCGACGGACAGGTAGCCGCCGTCGACGAAGTGTTCTTTCGACAGCAGGTTCCGAGCATCCAGGTTGGCCAGGATGCCGGGGAGGGCCTTGGTGTCGTGGACGGGGGCCTTGGTGGTGGTGACGTCGGTGATCACGCTGGGGGTGTCCGGGTCGCAGGTCTCGGTGACGTGCGCGAGGAAGCCCTTCCAGCGGGTCTCGCCGCGGCGTGCGTAGCGGGCGCTGACGTCGTAGGGCGAGACGATGGCGACGGCCGAGGGCGGCAGGCCGGCATCCTCGGGCTCGCGCCACTTCGGACGGTCCTGGGCATCGAGGTGGTAGTTCTGCAAGAAGATCTGCCGCAGGGCCTGGACCTGCTCGCCGTCGCGGAGAGCGGGCAGGTAGCGGTGGACGTAGCGCAGGAGCAGGCGGACGTCCTCGCCGGTCTCCTTGATCCGGGTCTTGGGCTTGGAGGGGTTCTTGCCGAGCCGGGCCGCTCGGCCGTAGCGCTTGCCCCAGTCCTCGTTCACGAGTCCGACCAACTCGTGCGGCGCCCGGCGGGCGAGTTCCTCCAGGGCCGCGCGCATGGCCTCGGTGACCAGTTCCAGGCGTGTCAGGTCGCGGACCGAGGCCAGGACGTGGGTGGAGTCGGTGCGCTGCCGGCCGCGCTCCCGGACCAGGCCGACCGCCCGGATCTTCTCCAGCGCGAGGTCGAGCAGCTTGTCGGCCCGGCCCTCCTGGGCCAGACGCTCGCGGAAGTCGGCCAGGACGCTGTGATGGAAGCCGGGATCCTCCAGCTCCATGCCCATCGCGTACTTGAAGTCGATGCGGTTGCGCACAGACTCTGCGGCCTGGCGGTCGGACAGCTCCAGCAGGAACTGGAGGACGGACACGGTGGCCAACTGGGCCGGCGACAGGCCCGGCTTGCCGTCCCTGGGATACCACTCCTCGAAGTCCTCATCACTCCAGAGGCCGTTGAGGTGGTCACGGATGGCCATGGCCGTGGTGCCGTGCGGGTTGCATGCCCGCGCCACCCGCACCGTCAGCTCGGGAACCATGCAGCCGGTACGGGAGCGAACGCACATCTCCGACCTCCGAAGTCGCGGGCCCCAACCGTGCCACCCGCGCAGACAGCCCGATCCGTGATTCTCGGGGCGGTCACCACGAACGGGTGAACGCCCATCGACACACCAGCCACCGCAGTCGCACGGGCATCACAGAGCACGAACGATGCGTTCGCCCAACGGTCACCAGGACGACAGCGAGTCCTCGCTGGGCAACCAACCCGCACGCCGACCCCCTGAGCAGGGGAAACGAAGCGCCCACTCGACGCGCTTGCCATGGTCAGCAGCTCCGGATTTCAAGATCCCCGACAGCGTCAGCTACTCACGCCAGGTGACCCGCTTTCGGCGCGTGGTGTTCGCTGGCGCCGACCGCTACCAGCCGCAGGACCCGCGCTGGTAGCTGATCACCCACGAGCAGCTGCAGGACCTGGTCGGCGCATCTGTCGCCACGGACCGTGGCGCCAGCTACGTGCCGCGCGCCGCCGAGCCGGAACCGCTGCTGGTGTTCGCCGAGTTCGCGGTGACCCGTCTCGCCCGGCCGGCACCGTTCCGCGAGCCGGTCTGCATGCCGACCGGTGTGCCCTGGTGGCGGCGCTGGATGCGTCAGGTCCTGCCGCGCCGCGGCGACGCCCGCATCTGCTGCTGGTACCACGGCGGCGACTGGCACCGGGTCAACACGATGGCGCTAGAGGTCCTCCAGCGGACCCGGACGCAGTCCGTGGATGCCGACGACATGGAGGAGTTCGCCACCGCCCACGCGGCTACAACCGACGCCAGCCGCTGGGAGACCGAGGCGCTGGCCACCCTGTTCAACATCGCGGATACCATCCAGCCCTCCAGCAGCACCGGCTACATCAACGGCCAGCACCGGGCCCAGGCCATGGTGGAGGCAGGCGTACGCCGCACCGTCGTCCTGCGCCACGTCGAGGAGACGTAGCCCTCGCGCCATTCGGCTTCCACCTGTACTGCCGGGGTGTCCCGGCCCACGACGTCCGGGTCCGGGGCTGTTTCCTTCGGACGCTCCGGCCCGCCCCCCTGCCCAGCCGCCCCAGGACGTCGTGGTGGGGGAGCGGCGCCGACGCGCGCCGGCCGAGGCCCCGGGGCGCACGGCGCCGGCGTCGTGCGCCCTGCCCGTACGGTCCGACTGGCCGTAGCGTCGAGGCGGCACCGGGCCGGGAGCCGGGCGAGGAGACGGGTGTGGAGCGACGCAGCGTGCTGGTGGGGGTCGGGGCGCTCGCGGTTCCGACGGCGGTGTGGGCGGCCCCGGCGCCGCGGTTGTCGGCTGGCTATATCGCCGCGGCGCGCCAGCTGTTCGCGGCCGGCGACTACGCCCGCCGGGCGCTGCCGCTGCTCCTGGACGCCGCCGCCGCGCAGCACCGGACGCGGCTCGGCCGCGCCGCCCGGGCCGCCGGCGTGTGGGTGCTGGCTTCCCAGCTGGTGGTCAAGCAGGGCCGCACCGAGGCCGCCGGCGCGTACGGAGCCCGGGCCGGCGCTGCCGTCATCCGCTCCGGTAACGCGGTGGTGCTCACCGCCGCGGCCCGTGAGGCCGCGACCCCGCTGCGCGGCACCGGCCGCACCGACGAGGCCCTGCACCTGCTCCACGAGGCGCTCGCCCACCTGACGGCCGGCCTCCCCTGACCTGAAAGAGGCCACCCCATGTCCACCCCGACCGGTTCCGACCCCCGCCAGGACAGCACTGTGCTCACCACCACCGTCGTCATCGTCTTGGGCGTGGCTCTCCTTCTTGGCGCGGCGGTGTTCGTCACGTACATCGCCTGGCAGCATCCGCGCGTTGTCGCCCCGCTGAACGTCGGTGCCACATTCCTCGGCGCTGTTGGTGCGGTCGCCGCCGCTATCGTCGCCGCTCTGCGCCGCCGGCCGTGACCTCACGATTCGTCACAGCCCGTTGCGGTAGCGAAGCCGACGCCAGGAGCTGCTCGTGGCGCTCCCTCGTCCGCTACCGGAGGTAGCGGACGAGGGGTGTGTCCCCGGCCTGCGGTCCAGTCCCGCCCGGCGCGTCGTGCTCGGGCCGGTGACCCCCGGCCACCGGCCCCGGTGCCCGGCCTGGCCGCCCCCGGGCACCGGGAGGTTCGGGTCCGAAGGTGTGATTATGAGGAGATGGAACTTCCCGAGCCGTTCAATGTCCTTTCCCTTGGCCATGTCCCTGCGGATTCGGGGTCATGGCGATCGTCGGCGCGGATCCGCTTGATGGTCGACGGGGTGGATGTCGTGGAGACGATCCACCCCGACAGCGATTCGAGTCTCTTTAACGAGATGCTGATCGGCCCGCCCGAAACGTGGCCGCTGAGGGCCGGCGGCGAACCGCGGCGGGTCGAGCTGTCGAACAACTACTGCGACACCGGTTGCTGCGGGGGCGTCTTCGTGACCATCGAGCGGTGTGGTGGTCTGGTGGTGTGGACGTGGGAAAATACGGACGACATCCGGGTGCCGCTGCCACCGGACTCCCACTTCGACGCCGACCGGTACGACGCCGAGCTGGCCCGCTTCGTCGCCGACCACAGCTGGGAGGAGCCGGTCGACACCGCCGCACGCCTCTTGGTCCGGGAACTGGTCGCCCTCGACTGGTACCAGCGGTGGAACTGCCTGCCCCAGCCTTGGGGCCTTGGCGTATCGGTCGGCGACCGTGGCGAGAAGGCCCACATCACGATGGAGTTCCGCGTCGAGGATTCGTTCCTCGCCACGGCGTTTCGCCGCTACACCATGGCCGTCACCGGCAACGAACCCGTCGAGGACCAGGTCCGTCGGTTCGCCGAACGTATCGACACCTCCGACCCGCGTTCGGCCGCGCAGCCCGGCTGATCCGCTCCCGGCTCGCTGAGCCCGGTACCAAGGTCCGGCAACCAGGACTCGGGGAACGATTCAGCATCGCTCGGAGCACCCCGCCCCCTGCCCACAGGAACGACTCGTGCGTGAGGGTGCGGAGCCGTTTGAACTGGTGCAGCCAGGCGAAGGCTCGCTCACGACCCAGCGCGCCTTGCCCAGTCCGGGCCCGTGGGCGACGCCACGTCGTGCGATCAGCGGTTTGATGCCGCGCTCGGCTTCGCATTCCGGACCGGGCGGCTCTCGCCGGTGTGGGACCGGGGTGGCCTGACGCGACGTCCCGACCGAGACCGTGGGCTGCTCCGGAGTCACGGCCTGGCGCAGGCTTGCGGGACTTCCACAGCAGGCGGCGGTCCTGTCGAAGCCGTAGCCCCGGACGGCGTAAAGGCGCCGGGGCTTGCGGCCGGGACGTCCCCGCCGACCCCGGATCGACGGGACGGCGTCGAGCAGCGGCAGGAGTTGGGTGACGTCGTGCTGGCTGCCGCCAGTGAGGATGACGGCGAGCGGGGTTCCGTGACGGTCGACGATCAGGTGGTGCTTGGAGCCGGGGCGGGCGCGGTCGACGGGCGAGGGCCCGACGTGATCCCCCCTTTGAGGGCCCGGACGTGCGATCCGTCCACGGAGCAGTCGTCCAGGTCCAGCAGTTCGGCGCGGCGCAGTTCGGTCAGCAGGGTGGCATGCAGGCGTGGCCAGACACCGGCCTCGGTCCAGCTGCAGCGCCTGGTCCTGGCCGCCGTCGACCCGTACATCGACCGGGCCAGCCGGCGCCGACGGAGCGCCCGGCCCGACCGGGGCCGGCCAACCCTGCACACCTGGAGTCGCAGGGAAGGGCGGCCCCGTTGGCCCGGTGGGCGAGCCGGGGCCCGCAGGCCCGCAGGGAGAGCCGTGCCCGCCCGGATCGTCCGGCCCGTCCGGACCGCAGGGCCCGCCCGGGGAGCCGGGGAGGCAGGTTAGGACGGGCAGCCGTGCCCGGCCGGTTACTCCCTCCAACCCGCCCGCGACGACCCGGACGCGCTGGTGTGCCGCCGCGACGGAGCCCCGCCGCCGTCCGAGCCCCCGCCGGAGCAGCCACCGGCCCTGCTCGCCTTCGAGCCGTACCGCCGCCAGTACCCGTGAACGTCACGCCCCCTGTTTGGCCTCCGGGCCGGGCAGGGGGCGGTTTCGTCGTGTCCTGAACGTCGCCCTTGCTGGCGCCCTCGCAAGCTGCTGCAATTTCGAGAAATCTCAGCGAGAGGGGAACCACCATGGAGCTACGCTTCATCGGCACCACCTCGGGCGGCGGAAACTGCCCGACGCTGTACGAGACCGACCGAGGAACCATCGTCGTCCAGGGCTACAAGGTCACCGACCCGGAGGCGCGCGCACAGCTGCGCGACGTCCTGGACGGCGAGGACATCGTCGAGATCCCCCGAGAGCTGCTCATCCGCTTCGCACCCAAGGAGTGACGTGCCCGACCTGCTCACTGGGGAGGCGTTCGGTCGCCTCTTCGAAGACTTCGAGCACACCGCCTGGCGCCTGGAAACCCGCACCGTCTACACGGTGGATGAAGAGCAGGAGCCGTTCGCCCGGCACTGCCGCGGGGAGGACCCCGGTACGGACTGGTTCCAGCCCTGGCTCGACACCATGCGCCGCGGCATCGAGACGGGGAAGCGGATCGAGCGCGTGAGGGTCGTGCCCGACGTGCTGACGGAATACCTCGAGTTCGAGCTCTGGCTCTGCCAGTTCAACGTCAAGGCCGGCGAGGACATCCGCTATCTACGCCAGCAGGAGGCCGACCGGCTGAAGCTCCCCGCCTACGATTACTGGCTGTTCGATTCGCGCCGTCTTGGGCTCATGCACTTCACCGACGACGGCATCCCACTGGGAACGGAGATCATTGAGGACCCCGGCGCGGTCGTCCAGCACAGCTACCTGCGAGACGCGGCTTGGCACCACGCCGTGCCCTACGCCGACTATGTCGCCGGGCGGGCCGCAGCCCCGTGACGAAGGTCCACGAGGCGCGTGAAGCGCTCGGCCACCGCCTCCGCGAAATGCGCCGCGATGCCAACCTCAACGGCAAGCAGCTCGCGGAGGTGCTGGGCTGGCCGCCCAGCAAAGTCAGCAAGATCGAGCTGGGCAAGCAGACCCCCTCCGAAGGGGATATCCAGGCCTGGGCCACCACCTGCGACGCCGGCGACCAGGTCTCCTCCCTTATCGCCGCTCTGCGCAACCTCGAGACGCAGTACGCTGACTGGCGCCGTCAGCTGCGAGACGGCACCAAGCTGCGCCAGCAAGCCCTCGCCGAGGTCGATGCCACCACCCGCGTCATCCGCGCATTTGAGCCGGCCTGGATTCCCGGGCTGCTACAGACGCCGGAGTACGCCCGCTGCCGCCTCACCGAGGTGGTCGACCTGTACGGGGTCACCAACGACATTGACGCTGGCGTCCAGGCCCGAATGGAGCGGCAGGCCACCCTCTACCGGCCGGGGCGGCGGTTCCACTTCCTCATCACCGAGGCGGCTGTGCGCTACGGGACCGCGCCCCGCGACGTTATGGCCGGGCAGATAGACCGACTGGTGAGTGTGTCCACCCTGCAGTAGGTGCGCCTCGGGGTCGTGCCCTTCGGAGTGCGGCTGCCCGTCAGCCCGATCCACGGGTTCTGGTTGTTCGATGACCGCATCGTCATGGTCGAGACGTTCGCCGCGGAGATGCGCCTGACACAGCCGGAAGAACTGCGGTTGTACCGCAACGTCTTCGATCGGCTGGCGGTGATGGCCCGGTATGGCCAGGATGCCCGGCGGCTGTTGACCACAGCTCTGGACAAGTCCGCCGCGTAGCAGCAATCTGATGGGCAATCGGAGAAATAGCACGCAATTTCAGCGGCGATGCTCGGCAACCTCCCTACGGTCTGAGGCAGTTCAGCCACTGCGGATCTGAGGGATTCCGATGACGAGCTGTACCTATTGCCCAGACGATGGCGCGGACGTGTGCGTGCGTCTCGTCGCCGCGAACAGCGGCCCCAACCGGCCCCGTATTCGCCCACCGCTCGTGTGCCGAGCAGCGGGGGTGTCCCGGTCCTGTACATGCTGCTGGAGCCCAAGCGCGAGGAGGCCAACCAGTGATGACCATCAAGGTGTACCGGGTCCGCCCCGACGGCGCCCGCGAGGTAACCCAACCTCAGATCACGGTGAAGCCTTCCACCGCCGTGCTCATGGCCGGCGGATTCCCGAAATGTGAGTGCCCTCGGTGCCGACAGGTGGTGTCCCGGTGACCCGGCTGCCAGCAGCGCGGCGGCGGTACGCCGTGCGGCCCCGACTTGGGTCGGCGCACCCGGGCGCCTCATGGCTGGCCTCGGTCATGGACCCGCCGTCGATCATCCACGCCGAGTGGGCCGACACCCCCGACCACCTCGCCGAGATCCCCCTCGGCATCCACTTCGACGTCCTGCGCGTCGTGGACCGCCTCGGCCTGCCCGTGCTCGACCAGCTCGCCAACTCCTCCACGGTGACGCTGGGCCCGGTACTGCACTGCCAACCTCGCCAGAGCCTGGAGTTCCTGGTCCCGGCCGGCACCGCCGAGATGTGGGAGCCGCTGCACCTGACCGTCTGCGCCGGCCGAGGCGCCACCCTGCGCTGCCCCGTCCCCGGCGTCACCAGCCGTGGCCGCACCTGGCTCTACCCGCCCTCGGGCGACGGCCTCCTGACCGACCCCGGACTTCTGCGAGGACGGCTGGAACCGCTCACCGTCCGTGGCTACCGCCTCTGATCACCGGAACGTCCCATGACTGACACACCCACGATCACCGCGTTCGATGACGCGCCGGCCCCCGGGTGCCCTGATCGTCGGCACCTACTTACGCGCTCTGCGCACCGCCGGCGGCGTGAGTTCCCAGGACGCGGCCCGCTACCTGCGACGCACCGTCTCCACCGTCTTCCGCATGGAGCGGGCCGAGATCCCGCTACCGAAGCCGGCTGTCGAGCTCCTGCTGTGGGCCTACGGCATCCGCAGCCACCTGGAGAGCCAGTCGATCACGCGGCTCCTGCCCCCTGCGGGCGCCACCGTGGCGACCGGGCACCGTGAGTGCACCGACCACGACTACGGGGCGCGCGACCGGCTGGAGGTCTGCGAGCACACCGCCGCCGCCCAGCGGGATCTCCACCCTCGTCTGGCTGCCGCCGATCGTCCGCACCCCCGCATACGCCGCCGTAGCGGCCCAGACACGCACCCTGGAGACGCCCGGATCCATGCACCTGGATCTCCAGCCGCGCCAGCCCGGGAAGAACCAGAAGCTCACCCTGCTGATGCGCGAGTCCGTGCTGGCCCGGCCCATCGGTGGCTGTCCCGTCATGGCCGGTCAGCTCGCCCACCTCCAGACCTTGATCGACCAGGGCCTGGCCGACATCCGCGTGGTGCCGCTCTCTCAGTCCACCGTGGCCCCCTCGGCCGTGGTCACCGAGCTGCTTCTGCACGGCCACTACCTGTACGTGCAACGGCTCCTGGGCACCCACTACACCACCGGTCCCGACGGCGCGCCCCTGCATGCCTGGCTGAACCGCGTCGATGACCATGCCGCCGGCACGGAGGACAGCTACTACTGGATCGGCCGCGCCCGCGCCGCCTTCGAGGCCGGCACCCCTCTGCTCCCCGCAGACCGGCCGTGACGACCCCCAGCCGACGCGGATTCCCGCGAAAGCGGGTACGCATCCCCGCACAGAGTGCAAGGCTTCCTAGGCAGAGAGTGAGGCGACCCATGGCGATCATCGCGGCCCATCGAAGAACTCCGGCCCAAGGCATGGTCGTGGCGCCCCGTCCAGCGGGTCCCCCCCGACGGCACCCGCCAGGACGTGCAGCCCGAGCGCACGGTGGCCGCCGACACCACCGCGCCGCCGCTGTCCACTCAGTACCCCACGTGCCGCTGCGCCCGGTCGCCGTCCGGGACCCAAGGACGTCCTCGCCTGCCGGGCCCACGCCGCGAAGCTGGCCGCCCCCGTGGCCGCCATCGCCTGGTACCAGCACCAGCGCCGCACCGCCCCCCGGTAAGACTCCGTCCGCTGCGTGTGACCGATGGCGGGGACGGCGCGGCCGGCGGGCACCACCACCCCGCCACCCATCCGGCACCACCTGCCCAGGAGGTACAGATGAGCGACACCATGGCCGACGGCGGCAAGCACGGCGGCGAGCCCTCCGACAAGCCGTGGACCCCGCCGACCCCGCCGTCCCCCGACGGCTCCGGCCCGCAGAAGTACACCGAGACCAAGACCGACGGGAGCTGAAGTGACCGCCGCCCAACTGGGCGGGCACGCCGCGCTCGTAGAAAACCTTTACGAGCGCGGCCTGCTCGACGACACATGGCGCGCCGTCTGGCACGCCGTCCCCCGCGAACCCTTCATCCCCAGCCGGGCCTGGCGCCAGGGCCCGACCGAGTGCGAGCCGCTGACCACCGAGGCCGACCGGCTCGCCCTCATCCACGCCGACGAGCCGGTCATCATTCAGGTCGATGACGGCAAGCCGGACGGCCCGGGCATCGCCACGTCGTCCAACAGCCAGCCGTCGATGGTGGCCCGCATGCTGCGGCTGCTGAGCGTCGAGCCCGGGCAACGGGTGCTGGAGATCGGCACGGCTTCGGGCTACGTCGCGGCGCTGCTCTCCCGCCGCCTCGGCGACTCCACGGTGTACAGCGTGGAGATCGACCCCGGCCTCGCCGACCACGCGGCCGGCGCCCTCCGTGCGGCCGGCTTCCGGCCCCACCTCGCATGCTCGGACGGGGAATGGGGGTGGCCAGCCCGGGCACCGTTCGACCGGATCCTCGCCACCTGCGCACTCCGCACGGTGCCACACCAGCTCATCCGGCAGCTCACCCCGGGCGGCATCCTCGTCGCCCCAATGGCCCGTGACTTCTGGAGCGGCGCCGTCGTCCAGCTCACCGCCGACGGCCAGGGCCAGGCCGGAGGCCGGTTCCAGGGCGGCGCGTCGTACATGCCGATGCGCTCCCACCGGCCGCCCGTGCCCATGCCGGTGGACACCACGACGTGCCGGACCGCTCCGGTTTCCGTCGATCCGCGCGAACTGCTCAGCCTCGGCTTCGCGCTGTACGCCGGCACCCGGCACCCCAAGATGCGCATGGTCCACACGGGCCAAGCCGACGGCGCCCAAGTTTGGGTGCAGGACGAGGACGGATGCGCGGCCACCGCCGCCACCGGTGAAGACGCCTACGAGTACGGCGTGCGCAACCTGTGGCAGGAAGTCGAGCAGGCCCACCGTGAGTACATCGCCCTCGGCTCACCCGAGGCCCGCGACTTTGGGCTGACGGTGACCGCCCGAGGGCAGCAGGTGTGGCTGCACAACCTGGAACGGATCATCGAGGCCGCACCAGACCGCGAGCCAGCCGCATGAGACCGCCCCGGCCGGCTGCGTCCCCCGTCACGGCCGGCCGGGGCTCCGGCGCTCTGGGGCACGGGCGGATGCCGGCGTGAGAGGTCAAGACATCTTGCGGTCGTGACCCTTTCGAGCGAATCTGCTTTCGAAGTGCAGCCATCGAGACCCGGGGAGGTCTCTGCGGCTGCCTTCCCGGACTCCGAGAAACTTCCCCAGCGCGTCCTTGTCCTCCCGCAGTTCCTGCGCAGGGTGGATGATCAGCGACTTCAGCTGTCCCGTCTTTTTCACTGCTGTCCTCCGGGTCATCGGAACGATTGACCAACCAACCGGCGACCGGAGCCCGCGAGATGGCCTTGGGTCAGGGGCCGGTCCAGCATGTTGTGGGTCCCGATCCGGTGCCACACGACGTGGGGGAGCCCGGCGACCACCGCCCGGACGTAGGACCACGTCGCGCGCCCGTCCGGCGCCCAGGTGAGTTCGTAGACGCCCGGCGCGCAGCGCACCCCCTTGATCCGTAAGCCGGGGCGGAACTGGCGGCCGGTGCGCAGGTCGGGGACGAAGGCGTCCAGGACGACGCGGCGGAAGCGCCGGCGCTGGGCGGGGGTGAGGTGCTGGAGGTCGGCGGTGAAGCGGGGGCAGGTCTCGAAGGTGGGCACGGTGTTCTCCTCCGGGCAGCACGACGAAGCCCCCGGCGGTTGCCGGGGGCTGCTGTAGGCGGTGCTCGTTGGTGGTGCGTCTTCCTTGGCGCGTGGTGGTGCTCAGTGGTGCTGGATGGTGTTGTTCGGGTCGTGGTGTGCGGGCTGCCGGAGAGCGATGACATTCGCGTCCGGCCCGGGTCCGCTTCCCGTCCGGCGGGCCTCGGTGAAGATAGTTCGGCTGCTGCTCCCGCCTGGCGGGACGTGCCGCTGATCGGCTTTTTCTTGCAGGTCAGGGCCGTGTGGCGTGGTCTGCATGACAGTGGATATCAGGATCGTCCGGGCCGGTCAGATGTACCGCTACTACCTCCGCGAGACCGTCGTCGGCGACGGCCGCCGCCCGGCCCGCACACCGCTGCCTGCCGCCCAGGAGCAGGCCGGTGTTCCGGTCGGGCGCTGGATGGGCCGTGGCCTGGCCGTGCTCGGACTGGCGCCGGGTGAGGAGGTCACCGAGGCGCAGCTGCGGAACCTGTTCGGCGAGCGGGGCCGCCACCCGGACGCGGACCGGATCGAGGCCGACCGGCTCGCCGCGGGCGACTCCCCGAAGAAGGCGTTCAAGGCCGGCGCCCTCGGACGCCGGGTGACGGTCACGGGCGTGGACTTCGTCTTCCGGCCGCAGCCGACGATCTACCTCCTGTGGGCGTTCGGGGATGAGGAGACCCGTCTGGTGATCGAGGCCGCGCACGAGCGGGCGATCGAGCGGGTACTGGAGTGGATCGAGGACGAGGTCGCGGTGATCCGCTACGGCAAGGACGGCATCTACCGGGTACGGCCGCCCGGCGGTCTGGTCGCCGCCCGCTTCCGCCACTACGAGGCTCGCTCAGGTCGACCGCTGCTTCATGACCATCTGCTGCTGTCGGTGAAGGGGCAGCGCCTGGACGGGAAGTGGGGCTCGATCCACACCCTGGCCCTGCACGAGAACACGGTCGCGGCCTCCGCGCTCTACACCGAGCTGGTGGCCGCCGAGGTCTGCGAGGCGCTGGGGCTGGCGACCGAGCCGCGCACCGTCACCCGGGGGCGCCGGCCGGTGATGGAGATTGCCGGGGTGCCCAACGAGCTGATCCGCTGGACCTCCCGGCGCAGCGACCAGATCGCCGCCTGCCTGACCGAGCTGGAGCACGAGTACGTCTGGACCTCCCGGCGCAGCGACCAGATCGCCGCCTGCCTGACCGAGCTGGAGCACGAGTACGTCACCGCCGTCGACGACGACGGCGAGTTGAAGTTCCTGCCCGTGGTTTCCGAGCGGGCCCGCGGGCCAAGCTGAACCGGATCGCCGCCCGCAAGACCCGCCCGCCCAAGCGGAAGACCCAGCCTCTCGCGCAACTGCGTGTCTGGTGGAAGGTGAGCGCGATCCTCACCTCCAAGGTCGCCGCCGACGTCATCAACTCCCTCCTCGAGCACGCCCGCGCCGCGGCCGCCGCGATCCGGGCCCGGGTCGCGGCCGTGGTCGACGTCGCCCTGGCGGCCGTCGACGTCACCGCGACGGTGTTCGTGATGAACGAGGGCGGCCGCTTCCACCGCCGGCACCCGCTCGCCGAAGCCCGCCGCCACCTCGCCCTGGTCCTGCGCGGCCGCCGCCGCGACCCCGGCCTGGACGAGGAGATCGTGGCCGCCTCCATCTCCACCCACTGCCTGGACATCACCGAGCCGACAACCACCATCGGCCTGCTGTCGGACTACCGCCTCTACACCGCCCGGTGGTCCCTGTCCGACCTCCCCGCACGCCCCCGCCCCCCGGCCCCCGCGCCCGAGCCGGACCGGCAACCCCCGGCCGATCCCGGCGAGCCGGCCGAACCGTGGCCCCCGGACCAGGACGCGGGGGAGTGGGAGATCCCCCGTATCCCGCTCCAGTACGAGCGCGCCGTCCTCGCCGGCGCGGTGGTCCGCGAGAAGCTGCGCACCACCACCGCCACCGCCGTGCGGGGCCGGGCGTACGACCTCGTCGCCCACCAGCAGGCGGCGATGCCCGAGCAGCTGCTCGCGTCCGAGCCGGCCGACCCCGAGCACGACGACCAGGAGCCGAAGGCCGGTCGCGGGGAAGCGATCGACATGACGGCGCTGCGTGCCTTGCGGAAGTCCCGCACGGACGTGGAAGCCCTCGATCTCACCGCCGACCGACTGCGCCGCCTCCAGGAAGCGGCCACCAAGATGGTCAACGACGCCCGCGCCCGCGCCGACCGCGTCCCCGCGGACCGCACCGCCGCACAGGCTGACGCCGACGTGGTGCGCCCGGACGACCAGCAGGCGCACCGCCCACAGCAACCCGGACCGCACCGCGGTCGGGAGGCCGGCCACTGAGTGGACCCGATGGCGCGCACCCGGTGCGGTGGTGCGCACCGGCGACGCCCCGCGTCCACTCCACCGAGTGGAGTCCACCGTGCGGGAGTGGACGCCACCGAGTGGAGCCCACCGAGTGGAAGTGGACGCCATCGACGGGAGTGGTGCCGCGCCTCCACCCGGTGCGTTTCTCCTTGACCTCGGCTCAGGTCAAGGAGAAACGCAACGCCTCCACCGTCTCCACTCCACCGCACCGCCTCCACCCGGTGGGCACCACTCCCGCGCGCCGGCCGCACCGGTGCGCGCACCGCCCACCGAGTGGAGGCGCACCGGATGGACGGTGGTGCGCACCGGATGGGCGCACCACCGCACCGGTGCGCTCCCATCCGGTGCGGTGGAGCGGTTGGTGCGGTCAGCGGTGCGCACCCGGTGCGGAGTGCACCGCGTGCGCCAGCGCCAGGTGAGCGTCGCGCGACGCCTCCAAGGTGTCGGCGAAGTCCTCGTGGTCGGGGTCCGGGACGACGCTCACCATGAACCGGATGATGCTGCGGGCGATGCCGAGCACCGCCGTGGTGGGGGAGTCCCGCGCCCAGTCCCGCAGCGCGGACAGCAGGACGCACCCGACCTCGTCCAGTACGAAGGAGTCCGCGCACAGGTCGGCGGCCTCTCCGTCCACGGCTGTGACGGGCCAGATGATGTCCTCGGCGAGCCGCAGCAGGATGAACGCCAGCTCCGGGGTCGCCTCCACCCGACCAGCGGCGTAGGTACCGCCGCCCGTCTGCAGCGCCAGGAGGTAGTCGAAGCCCCGCTCCACCTGCTCGGGCGTCAGCGGCGTACGGGTCGGGATCAGGTACGGCATGAAGCTCTCCTCACGATGACCGCCGTGCGGTTCACGGCGTCGTCTTCGTAGGGTGGGCGCGCTGCCCTGTGGACAGAGGGACGGAGATCTCTCCCCCCAACCCGAACTGGACGAATCGGGGCTGCAAGGGCGAAACCGGGCCCCCTTGTCCAGGGTGGTCGGCCCGACCACGAACCCGGCCGCACCCCCTTGTCCACCTCTGCTACCGCCCCGACCACGGCCCTGTTTCCCCTAGACAGCGGCCGCTACCGGCCACGGTCAGACCGCGGACAAGGGGGTCGGTTGCACGCTGCTCCTTCGCCCCGACCGCCCCGGCCGGGGCAGCGAAGGAGACCAGACGATGACGAGCACCCACCCGAGGGCCGGGCAGCGGCACCGCGCGGGCCGATGGGACTCGAAGGCCGGCCCGTGCTGGGCAAGCCCAAGGGGACTCCCTGGGTGCCCCCTTCGAAGGGCCCTTGGGAACCCCCTTTGGTGCCCGGCACCCCGGGCCGGGGGAAAACCCCTTGTCAGGCCGCGAATCGGCGCGAAATCTGCGCCGTCACAACCCTTTTCTCTCCTCCTGTTGTCCGTATTGGAGGAGAGCATCGGGTTCCGGGGGGCCCGGACGCCCTCCCCGGCCGGGCGCGGCCAGCGGCGGCAGCAGCGGCGGTGGTCGGCCGGCGGCCGGTCGCGAGCGACGAGGGAGCAGAGCTGATGGCGGGGAAGAGGAAGAACAACCCGGCGGGGTCGACGAACAGCTACCGCGGCGATGTGCTGCGCGTGCTGGGAGCGTTGAAGGTCGCGACGGCTGATCAGATCCAGCGGATCGGTGCTCCGCACCTGACGTTCCGGCACGCCGACAAGGAGACCCCGTCGAAGCGGAAGCAGGCCCGCACCGCCTCGCACACGGCCGCGCTCTCCGACATGCGGGGGCACGGCCTGGTCGAGAACGGCGGCTCCACCGAGACGGGCGACGCCCTGCGGAACCTGACGCCCAAGGGCCTTCTGGCCGCCTCCTACGAGCTGAACCGGCCGGTGACGGAGATGGGCTCCACCGCGCGCGGCGCGGGCTCGTCAGGGGCCTCCCATCCGATGGCCGTCAACGAGACGGTCATCGCGATGCTGCGCCCGAAGCCGAACATGGCCAGGCTCGTCAAAGACCTGCCGCACGTCCAGGCCGCTGCTCAGGCCGCCGTCGACTCCGCGGACGGGATCGGCACGATCGCCTCGTTCTGGACCGAGGTCCCGCTGCCGGCGACCGGCACGTGGAACGCGCCGGGCAAGGGCGGCGCCCAGGCCGACATCGTGCTCACCGCCCCGCAGGACGGGGTGCCGTTGCTGTTCATCGAGGTCGACAACTGCCACGAGACCGCCGAGGAGCTCGCCGACAAGCTGGAGAAGTACGCCCGGTTCTTCAAGCGGAAGGTGAAGGACACCGACGGCAAGGATCGTCCGATGTGGCGTACGCGCTGGACGGTCCCCAAGGGCCGGTACGGCGATGAGCCGCATCCGCCCGTGCTGCTGGTGTTCAACCGCATCGGCGAGCGCAACCCCAACCTCACCGTCCCGCGCCTGCAAGAGCTGACCCGGCACCTGTGGCAGGGGGAGCGGCTACCCGGCGGCCACCACCTCTACGACCGGAAGATCCCGATCATCGCGGTCGGGCTGAACCAGCTGCGCCAGCACGGCCCGGCCGGCCCGGTGTTCGCCCGCTTCGGACGCAGCGGCCCGCAGACCCTCCTGGAGGCGATCGGCAACCCGCGCCGCGAGGCCGCCGACGCCCGTGAGCAAGAGAGGGTGAAGGCCCATGCGGCGGCGTACCAGGCAGAGATGCGGCGGGCAGCCCAGGAGCAGGCAGCGAAGCAGGCAGCCGAGCGTGAGGCCCGCCGGCCCGTCTGCTCCAGCTGCGGGGCGCGGTTCACCGACGCCCGCTGGCAGGCGGTACAGCCGACGGACTGGGGAGCCACGAAGGACTCCCACCCGCACCTGTGCGACGCCTGCAAGCAGAAGGCCGGCGCCGCCGTCAGCCCAGCGGCCGACACTCAGGAGCGCCAGGAGCCGGTACGCGGTGAGACAGGGCCAGATGACTTCTGGCCCGACCCCCAGCGTCCCGTCTGCACCGAGTGCGGTGCCGCGTTCACCGACGAACGGTGGAAGGCGACCGCGCGCGTCGGCTGGGGCCCTTCCCCGGCGAAGCGTCCGTCTCTGTGCGGGGACTGCGACCAGCGGTTCGAGTCCGACTTGGAGCAGAGCTGGGCTGTGAGTCACCGGCAGGAGGAGCACGACCAGGAGCAGGAGCCGGCCGTGCCCGAGCAGAAGACCGGCTGGCTCTCGCGCCTGCGCCGCTGAGCTGGGGCACGCCTTTCGACCAGCCGCGCTTCTCCTTCTGGAAGGACCGCCTGGCGAATTGGATGGATACGACGGAGAAGGCACGTCATGCTGGAAGCGATCGATGGGAGGGGGGACGCGTGAGCCGCGGGCAGACGGAAACCCTTGACGAGAAGCACCAGCGCTTGCTGGAGGCTTTCGTGTTGAGGGCCCGCAGGGTGGAGGAGCACTCGCTGGCCGCAGACTGGGACGCTCTTGTCGAGCTGACCCGCATGAGCATCAACGTTCGTGTCGACCGAGGCGAGGTCCGGATCTCGTACGAGCTTCCGCCCGAGGAAGTGGTCGAGTCTGCGGCAGCGCGTATCAGGCCGATTCTGCTGGAACAGGAAGACTGCTTTCACATGAAGGCGCTCTCGGCTCTGGGCTACGCCTGTCGAGCAGCGCCACAAGATGCGGCGTGGATACGGGCCGCACGCGCTGAGTGGCGAACACGGGTGAGCCCCTCCACGCGCGACCAATCCGGCTACTGGGTCATGGTCGCTGACACGTCCACGGGCGAAGAGCGTGACCTCGATGCGCACGGGCTGGCCATGGCCTGGATCTACGGAGACGTGGTGCATCACGACCCAGAGCGACGCAAGGAGGGCGACACCTTCGGACTGCGCGACCGGTTTCGCGCCGCTGTACCCCTGGTGGCTTGGGCGATGGTCGGCACGATCGAACTCCTGAACTTCGTCCGGGCGCTGAACGAGACCGGGACGCTCAACCTTCGACAGGAAGTGTTCGACGAGCAGGTCGCCTTGAAGTCGACCGTGTGGGAAGAACGTGCCGAGATGTACTACGCACCCGTCGGCGCTGAACCTCCCTCGCTCGCGAGCTCTCCCATGCCCGAGGGGTGGCTCCCTCTGAGTAAGGCATCTGACCTGTCGGTCTTCCGTCACCGCATTGCGGGACAACTCTTGAACACGGAGAGCGCACCATCCATGACGTACCTCCCCTCACCCGAAGAGATCGAAGCCGCCCGCACACCCGCCGGCGGCTGGAAGCGCGACCAGCTCGCCGCCTGGGGCGTGCCGTGGCCCCCGCCGAAGGGCTGGAAGCACGATCTGGCCGAACGCTGGAAGGCATCCCGTCCGGACGGACCGCCGGCGCCCCCGCCCACCCCGGCCCCGGCCGACTTCGCCCAGGACACGCTCGACTTCGGCTGACCCGACGACAGGGGAGCCGGACACGATCACCCTGTCCGGCCCCGCTGCTGGGTCCCGGCTGTTCACCGGCTGAGCCGGATGCGCGGCCCCCACGCGAACTCGAGGTCGTCCAGGAAGACGGTCTCCAGCTCCTTCTCCCACTCGCTGCGCAGACCGAACGGGTTGTTCTCCATCCGCTCCAGGATGACCAGGGTCTCGGGCTGACCGACCAGCGCGTACCGGCCGTGCGAGGCGGGCCTGCTGCCCGGCCCGTACGCGCGCAGCAGCTCTTCCAGGCGGGCGCGGTGACCCATCATGACCACCGCATCCCCACCTCGGACAGCTGCTCCACCCCTGGCATCCGAGCGGTGTCATCACCGCGCTGCATGCTCAGCCCTCTGGATCACAGGACGTCGAAGACGGTTACGCTCCTGTCCTCAGGGCTGACGGGCCCGGTCCATGAACGCTGAGGCAGGGGTTTCGCGGCCTTCATGTTGGCATCCCAGGCCTTCTTGGCCATGGCCTGAAGGTCGTCGGCCTTTGCCGCGCGCAGGCCCGATTCGATGACGAAGTGCCGCGCCCAGTCGTAGTCGTCGGGGGTCACCGCCTCAAGGTCCTTCCCAACGATGTAGCGCTTGCTGCCGTCCCCGTAGGTGTTCACCTGCGGGGTCAGGATGTGGAAGCGGGCCATGCTCGGGTAGTCGATGCCGAGACTGATGGCTCCGAGGGCGTCTTGGGCGAGTTCCATGAAGTCGCCGAGCTTCTTGAGCCGCTGCATGCCGTGCGAGGGCGTGATACGCGGCTCATCCAAGGGCGACAGCTTCTCGCCGAAGTTGAAGGCTGACCACCTGGTTGCCCCTTCGCCGCGGCGGTAGTAAGTGAGCAGTGCCTCGAACGCCAAATGGAGGCCAGCCATACCCTGGACGTAGTCGCCGATGTCGGCATGCGTCTGCGCGTCGCGCAGCAGTTGCTTGACCTCAGGCTGAGTCAGCAGGTCGACCATGTCGACGGTGTCGAGCTCGATGCCGAAGATGTCGGGCGTGACCGTGGTGAAGAAATCTACGACGGTCTCGCGGGCCTGCTCGATCTGATGCGCGGACGGGAAGGTCCCGTTGTGCTTGAGAGCGACGCGGGCGTCGTTGAGACGCTTCATCTGATCCCTTTTGGGGAGTTCATAGCGTGGCTTAACCGCCGCCCAGTAACCAAGGAACTCCGTCCCCTTCGGCAGGTCCACACCCAGGTGCTGTGCGGCGAGTCCGATGAAGTTCTCCACCGCGTCGTGGAAGGACGTAATGGCCCGGGATCGCAGCGGCGGCGGTTGTCTACTCTGCTCGACTCCCTCGCGGTACAGGTACCGGACGTACGCGAGCCGCTGGACCGTAAGCGGATCAAGAGGCAGCGCCATAAAAACTCCAGGGGATGGTGATGTGCTTGAAATTGTGACGGTGCCCGGGGTCCCGCCGCATCAGGTTTCCGCGTGACGCGCACAGTCTGTGATGACCGCCCACCACGCTGAGCCGGCCCCTACTGATCCACTCGGGTAACGGCCTGCCGCCCGGCGCCGCCCCGGGCCCACGTCCCGGTGAAGCGGATCTGATCGGCCGCCCAGTCGCCCAGGCGCCGCCACGGACGCAGATGCCCGAGCAGATAGCCGGCCGCGAGCGCGGCGGCCGCGGTGACGACGCCCACCATCAGGACCACCGCATCCCGATCGCGGAGAGCAACTCCACCCGCTCCGGGGACAGCGTCGCGACCCGGCTGCGCTGGTTCCCGATCCATGCACCAAGCCGAAGCTCCCGAACCTCCTGGCCCTCGCCGCTGCCGACGACGATCCGTTCGATGTGTTTGCGCGGCACGCGCAGGTGCCCCTCGCGCTCGAAGAACTGCTTGGCGCCCTGGTAGTTCAGCGCCCATTTGTCGGCCTGTGCACGGCGCGGGGGCGGTTTCTCGTCCTCGGTCGCGGGTGTGATGCCGAGGACGTGTGCGCACATCCATTGCTGCACACCGGTGAGCTGGTCCCAGCCCAGCCTCTGCGCCCGCACCCACCGTCCGAGGTCCTCGCCCTGGCGCACGACGTCGCCCGCTTCGGTGGGCAGTACCGCACCGGCGTCCAAGTGGAGCCGGACCAGGTGAAAGCACCGCTGCCAGGTGACCGGCCACGAGGGGCACCAGGCGGGGTCGATGTCGTCCAGCTGCTCGCGCCGCATCTCCGACAGCGCCCCGGCCGTCGACGGAACGGGCAGGCCCTGGGCACGCCGCTGTTCGATCTCGGCCGCCTTGCGGGCGGCGGCCCGGGCGTTCTTCAGCCAGATGCCCACCCGGTAACCCTGGTGGGTGGCGTCCAGCGGCGCCAGCAGGTGCCCGTGTTCAGCGGCCCATCCGCGCGCCGCCGCGAGTCCTTCATCCCAGGCGACGTCGTAGTGGGACCAGATCATGCCGAGCTTCTCCAGCTGCGTGATGCGGTCCTCGGTCAGGTCTCCGCGGGCGTAGAGGCGGCGTGCGTCGGCGATCCACTGCCCCAGCGGGAAGGCGGCCAGCGAGGCCGGCCACGCCCTACCCCCGGTGCTGACCTCACCACCGGCCACGATCCCGGCGGCCCCGATTTCAGCTCCCGTCGTGGCGTCCGCGGCGTCCGTGGCTCCGGCCGCATCCGCGGCACCGGTGCCTGCTCCGGTCCTCGCTGTGGCACTTGCTCCGGTCCTGAGGCCCGCCCCCGCCCCCGCCCCGGCTCCACTCCCGGCTCCACTCCCGGCTCCACTCCCGGCTCCGGCCCGGGCTGCGGTGCCCGTTCTGGCAGCTCCGGCTCCTGTTCCGATTCCGGATACGGTGCCCCCTCTGCCCGCGACTTCGGCCCGCACCGCCGCTCCGGACCCGCCCGCAGTCCTGGCACCGTTCCTGACTCCGCTTTGGGCGTCGACCCGGGCAGCGGCCGTGCTCTGACTCGCTCCGTCCCTGCTTCCCGCCTTCGCCTGCTCCTCGCGGCGGGGGACGCGGTAGGTGAACGGCACGCGCAGGTTGCCGTGCTCCCGGTGGTAGATGACGGCGGCCTCCACCCCACGCCGCCAGTGCTCGTGCTCGGGGTTGAGGACGCGTAGGTTGATGAACGCGGCCAGGGCCGCGGGGTCGCGGGGCGTGGAGAACTTCAGCAGTGCCCGTGCCGGCATGGACAGCCCACGGTCGCTTCGGTCGCTCTCGACCCCGTCACCTTCCTGCTCCCCACCCCGGCTCTGTACGCCTCTCACGCGGCTCTGGGCCTGCTGTTCGGCGAGCTGCTCCACCACCCGGGCGTCGTGCGCCCGCAGCGCCTCCAGCAGCTTCGCCAGCCCGCCGTACGCCCGCGACGTGAGCATGTTGTCCGGTGTTTCCCCGGGCCCGAGCAGGACGGGCACGACGAGGGATGCGACCTTGCCCTCACCGGGCTGCATGCGCAGTGCGCGGCCGACGGCTTGGACGAGGTCGGGCATGGAGCCGCGTACGTCGGCCCAGTAGACGGAGTCGCAGTTTTTGGTGTCGACCCCTTCTCCGAGAACTCGAACCGAGCCCAGGAAGCCTTTCTCCACGACGGTGCCGTCCGCGGCGATACCGGCCGCGAACTCGTCCAGGACCCGGCGGCGGTGGCCCGGCTTGTGCTCGCCACACAGCCAGTTGGCCCAGACCGTGCGTGGGTACAGCTCCGGATCGTCGACCCACAGCTTCGCGGCGACGTCCGGGAGGCCGGCCGCGAATGCCTCGGCCTCGCGGACGACGTGGTGGAAGACGAGCGTGCGCCGGAAGCCTTCCTCGGCTGACGCCTTCACCAGGGCGGTCTGCAGAGCGGCGAGCCGCGCCCCGCGCATTTCCTCGGAACGCCCCTCGGTGCCCAGGAGCTGGGCGGCCTGGAGCTGGGTGTCGACGATGTCCACGCACACCACCTGGTAGGGGGCGCAGATGCCCCGGTCGATGGCCTCCGAGAGCGTCAACATGAACGCCCTGCTGCCGAACGGCCCGTCCGGATCGTCTTCCATCGAGGCCACCAGCTCACCCGGCGCGCCCTGCTCGGAGTCCTCGTCGAGCTGCCACAGGCGGGGCGTGGCGGTCATGTACAGCCGCCGCAAGGATGGGATCCGGGTGTTGTCGTGGACGACCGCCCACGGCTTGCCGATCCGGCCCGACGTCCGGTGCGCCTCATCGACCACGATCAGGTCCCAACCCGGAAGGCCGGCGGCGTGTGCGCGCTCCAGCGTGCCCAGCCCGAGCGAGGCGTAGGTGGCGAACACGGTTACCTTGTCGAACGGCCGCACCCAGTCGACCAGCTCGTCCACGTCCGTGGTGCTGGGGAAGGACACCTCGCTCCCGCGCAGGGACGACACTCCGACCATCGGCCCGGTGCGGCCTCCCTCGCGCCACGCGGCCTCCGTCTGCGCCAGCAGGTCGAGGGAGGGTACGAGCACCAGCACACGGCCCGCTCGCAGCTCCTCGGCGCTGCGTGCGGCGACGAGGGTCTTGCCCGATCCGGTCGCCATGAGCACCTGCGTCCGGAGACCCCGCTCCGGCACAGTAGATCTTGCAGGCGATTGAAGTGCGCGGAGTACCGCGTCCACCGCTTCACGCTGGTGGGGGCGGAGTTCCTGCACTGCCATTCCAGCTCACCTTTTCCCGCCGACCGAAGAAGGCGTCTCACACACCAACACGCCTATGCGTCCATACAGTTGGGGTACGGCGCCCCTGCCAGGACACCAGGTGCACCTTCGTGATACCGGGAAGGCAACCGCGCCTCATCGACTCATGAACACTAACACCGCTGAGACCGCATTATCCCAGAGTCTATCGGAGGCAAAAAATGAAGCAAACTACCGGAGGAATCAACACCGGCCCCGCGGGTACTCCACATCCGTCACCATCCGCAACCATCACCGGAGAATCATGACGGAGAAGAACGAGCATGAGGAAGGCAACCGGTTTTGCAAGGCGTGCGGCACGCCGGCCGAAGACGGGAAGCTGTGCAACCACTGCGGCACCGTTTTGGACCTCCCCGACGAGGCAGGGCTGAGCGAAGACCAGGGCGCGGCAGTACGACGCGATTTCGAAGGACGCACTGAGCGGCAACACCAAGGATGAGACAGCCCCCAGTCACAGGCCTCCTCCGACTGGTGAACGGCTCACACCTGGGTACACGGGCCGGCATGGCATCGAAGACTGATCGCGTCATGTCCCTGAGGGCCGTGCGGCAGCTGCGCCGGGTCCGTGCTTTCTACGTGATGGGCGCCGCGCTGTGGGCAGCGGCGGCGACCTGGACGGGCTGGGAGTCTCCCGGGAGCCGCCGGATGTGGGTGTCCGTCCTCCTCCTGGCCGTCTTCACCGGTCTCCTGGTCACCGCCTCCCTGTGGCTACGGCGCCTCGAAGCCGCAGGCGCGAGCAGGCCCGTCCGCCACGCCGCATCGCGAAAGACGACTGCCCCACACCACGCGCATGCCTGACCTGCCGCCAACCGGACAGCTCCTCAACGAGTCAAGTAAGCCCGAGTCGAGCTGCCGAGACCCGGTCGGCACCGCTCAGCGCTGACTGGATCCCTGGTCGGCTACGCCCGCGCCCGGTGGGCGAGTACCGCCACACCCAGGTGCCCCCCACCCCGGCTGCAGCCGTCCGGGCGACCAGCGGCTCCAGCTCCGCCACGAAACCGAGCACCCCTGGGTGTAGCCAGACAGGCCCGCGGCAGCGGGCCAGGGCTTGGAGGCGAAGCCGGAAAGCCGGGCAGGGGAGCGCAGCGACCCTGCCCCCAGCGGGCGCGAAGCGCCCGCTCCCCACCCAGCCGAGCTGAGCGAGGCTCAGGTTCCAAGCGAAGCGCGGAACCTGACGGCCCAAAGGGCCGGCCCCGGCGAAGCCGGGGGGCACCCAATACGAAGATAGCACGAATGAAATAGTCTCAAAAAAACAAGAATAACAGAGTTCTGTGATGTTTTTAGATAATTCTTTTGGTGGGTTGGG
>NZ_JBFAGV010000024.1:0-94566 GCF_040653855.1 Streptomyces sp. NPDC050856
GGCCCCCCCCCCCGCTCTCCCCATCTCCCGCCACCCCACAGCCCCCACCCCCCCGCCCCCCCACCCCTGCGCCCCCGGGCCCCCCCGCGCGGCCGGGCCCGGCCCGGCTCCGGCGCGCTCCGGACCGGGCGGCGACGGTGCCGCCGCCCGCCGGCGCCCTCGCCGGCCCCGCCCTTCCGCGGCCCCGCCTCGCGGGCCACGCCCTTCGTTGGCCCCGCCCCTCCGGAGCCCCGCCCCTCCGGAGCCCCGCCCTTCCAGGTCGTCGCCCGGCCCGGCTCATGGCCGTGGCCGCCGGCGCCGGGTCACCGCCGTGCGCCGCCGAGCCACAACCGGGGGCTTCCCCGGGTCCGAGCGGGTCCCTCTTCAGCTTCCCCCTCCAGTGAGCCGCGATCCTTTCGAATGAGACATGCATGTCTCATCTGGGTTAGTGTTGTCTCATGACCGTCGATCGTGAGCAGGTGCTGCGCACCGCCGCCGCCCTCCTCTCCCGCAAGGCCACCGCCACCATGGACGAGGTGGCCCGCGCCGCCGGAATCGGCCGGGCGACCCTGCACCGGCACTTCGCCGGCCGGGACGCGCTGGTGAGAGCGCTGGAGGAGCTGGGCATCCAGGAGTTCGAGCAGGCCATCGACGCCGCCGGGCTCGACGACGGCAGCGCCGCGGGCGCGCTGCGCCGGCTGATCGCCGGGCTGGAGCCCGTCGCCGGACTGCTCGCGTTCCTCGTCACCGAGAACCAGCTCTTCGAGGGCGACCAGATGAACGAGGGCTGGGCCCGTCTGGACGCCCGGGTGTCCGCGCTCTTCCGGCGCGGCCAGGAGCGCGGCGAGTTCCGTATCGACCTGACGCCCGCCTGGCTCACCGAGGCGCTCTACGGCCTCATCGGCACCTGTGCCTGGGCCGTGCAGGACGGGCGGGTCGCCGCCAAGGACTTCCAGTACATGATCGCCGAGTTGCTGCTCGGTGGAGCCCGCAGGAGCGTGGAGGAATGAGCCGTACCGATCAGTTCACCAAGGACGCGGAGGTCATACGCCGCCCCGGCAGGTGGCTGGCGCTCGCGGTGCTCCTCCTGGCGGTGCTGCTCGTGGCGGTCGACGCCACGGTCCTCGGCCTGGCGACGCCCTTCCTCAGCGAGGACCTCCGGCCGACCGCGACCCAGCTGCTGTGGATCGGCGACGTCTACTCCTTCGTCATCGCCGGGCTCCTGGTCACCATGGGCAGCCTCGGCGACCGGGTGGGCCGCAAGAAGCTGCTGCTGATCGGCGCCGCGGCCTTCGGTGCCGTCTCGGTCCTCAACGCCTACGCCACCAGCCCCGAGACGATGATCGTCGCCCGCGCGCTGCTCGGCGTCGCCGGTGCGACGCTGATGCCGTCCACGCTGGCGCTCATCCGCAACCTCTTCCACGACCCCCGCGAGCGCAGCCTCGCCATCGGCATCTGGGGCGCCACCGCGTCCGCCGGCGCGGCGGTCGGCCCGGTCGTCGGCGGGTTCCTCCTGGAGCACTTCTGGTGGGGCTCGGTCTTCCTGATCAACCTGCCGGTCATGGTGGTCCTCGTCCTGGTCGGCGCGAAGTACATCCCCGAGTCCAAGAACCCGGCGCCCGGCCCGTGGGACCTGCCCAGCGTGGGGCTCTCCCTCACCGGCATCATCGCTGTGGTGTACGCCGTCAAGGAGGCGGCCGCGCACGGACCGCGCCCGGACGTATTGATCGCGGCGGTCATCGGCGCGGGCGCGCTGACCTGGTTCGTCCGCAGGCAACTCACCCTGGCCGCGCCGCTGCTGGACATGCGACTGTTCCACCACCGCGGGTTCTCCGGCGCGGTCCTCGCCGACCTGCTGACCATCCTCGGCCTGTCCGGGCTGGTCTTCTTCCTCTCCCAGTTCCTGCAACTGGTGCAGGACCGCCGTCCCCTGGAGGCGGGCCTCGCCGAACTCCCGGCGGCCGTCGGCGCGGTGACGGCCGGCCTGATCGCCGGCTACGCCGCCCGCCGCTTCTCGGTACGGTCGGTGGTCTCCGGAGGTCTCGCCGCGGTCGGCCTGGCGCTGGCGGCGCTGACCGCGCTCGACCGGACCACCGGCTACCCGATGCTCGGCGCGGTCCTGCTCGTCGTGGGTGTCGGAGCGGGATTCGCCTTCACCGTCACGGCGGACGTGATCCTCTCCAGCGTCCCCAAGGAACAGGCCGGCGCCGCCTCCGCGGTGTCGGAGACGGCCTACGAACTGGGCGCGGCCCTGGGCATCGCGCTGCTCGGCTCCGTCGTCACGGGGGTCTACCGGGACTTCGTCACGCCCCAGGGCGTCCCGGCGGGCGTGGCGTCGGCCGCGCACGAGTCGCTGGGCGGTGCGGTGGAGGCATCAGGTGTCCTGCCGGACGCGACGGCGGCCGCGCTGGTCTCGGCCGCGCAGGACGCGTTCGTCGACGGCCTGCGCATCGCCGCGGGCGCCGGCGCCGCGGTCCTGCTGGCGACCGCGGTCGCGGCCTGGTTCCTGCTGCGGGGCCAGAAGCTCGCGGAGGGCGTCGAGCACCCGTGAGGCACGCCGTCCGCACGGCGAAGGGCCGCACCCCGCGCGGGGTGCGGCCCTTCGCCGTGCGCCGCCCGGTACGGGCTAGGCGGCCTTCGCCTTGGTGGCGTACATGTCCACGTACTCCTGGCCGGACAGCCGCATGACCTCGGTCATCACCGAGTCCGTCACCGCGCGCAGCACATAGCGGTCGCGGTCCATGCCCTCGTACCGCGAGAACTCCATCGGCTCGCCGAAACGCACCGTCACCCGGCCCGGGCGCGGCAGGCCCGCGCCGCCCGGCTGGAGCTTGTCCGTGCCGATCATCGCGAACGGCACCACCGGCGCCCCGGTCATCAGGGTCAGCCGGGCGATACCGGTACGGCCCCGGTACAGCCGCCCGTCGGGCGAGCGGGTGCCCTCCGGGTAGATGCCGAACATACGGCCCTCCTCCAGCACCCGGCGGCCGGTCATCAGCGCGGCCACGCCGCCGTTGGCACCGTCGCGGTCCACCGGGATCATGCCGACGCCCGTGAAGAACCAGGCCATCAGACGGCCCTTCAGGCCCTTTCCGGTGACGTACTCGTCCTTGCCGATGAAGCACACCTGCCGGTCGCAGACGATGGGCAGGACGACCGAGTCGATGAAGGTCAGGTGGTTGCCCGCGAGGATGACCGGACCGGTTCCGGGAATGTTCTCGGCGCCCTCCACCTGTGGGCGGAACATCAGCCGCATGACCGGGCCGAGCACTGCCTTGATGAGCGCGAAGCGGGACAACGAGTCCTCCGATGTGGGGCGGCCGGCACGGCCGGCGCGGTCTGTGCAGGTGAGGACGATACTCGCGGGTCACCTCGGATCGCACATCGGGTTCACCGAGTCGATACAGAGTGTTGACCCACGTTTTCCCCGCGTTCTCCCGGGGTCTCCCCCCGGTGAGTTCCGGCCGCTTACGATCAGGCCACTTCAGCAGTCCACGAAGGAGCCTTCATGACACAGGGTGCGCGCAGAACTCCGGGCCGGCGCAGTGTGCTGGGAGCCGCGGTGCTCGGCTCGGCCGTCGCCCTCTCCACGGGCGGCACGGCGCAGGCCGGCACACCCGAGCAGTCCCCGGGACGGGCCGGGGCCGGCCGGCCGGCGCCGCGCCACGGCCTGCCGGTGCCGACGGTCATCGCCCACCGCGGGGCCAGCGGCTACCGCCCCGAGCACACCCTCGGCTCGTACCAGCTCGCCCTCGACATGGGCGCGCACGTCATAGAGCAGGACCTGGTGCCCACCAAGGACGGGCACCTGGTCTGCCGGCACGAGAACGACATCACGGGCACGACGGACGTCGCCGACCACCCCGAGTTCGCCTCCCGCAAGGCCACCAAGACGGTCGACGGCACGTCCCTGACGGGCTGGTTCACCGAGGACTTCACCCTCGCCGAACTGAAGACGCTGCGTGCCAAGGAGCGCATCCCCGGTACCCGGCAGGAGAACACCCTGTACGACGGGCGCTGGACCATCCCCACCTTCGAGGAGGTGCTGCGCTGGGCCGACCGGGAGGGCCGCCGGCGCGGGCACCCGGTCTGGCTGTACGTCGAGACCAAGCACCCCACCTACTTCCGCAAGCTGGGCCTCGGCCTGGAGGAACCGCTCGCCAGGCTGCTGCGCCGGTACGGACGCCACCGCGCGGACTCGCCGGTCTTCCTCCAGTCGTTCGAGCCGGGCAGCATGCGGCGGATGGCGGAGCTCGTCTCCACGCCGCGTGTCGTGCTGCTGTGGACGCCGGACGACCGCCCCTGGGACTTCCGGGAGGCCGGCGACCCGCGTACGGTCGCCGACCTGATCACACCCGAGGGCCTGCGGTGGATGGCCTCCTTCGCCCAGGGCGTCGGCCCGCTGCTGGACCTGGTCATCCCCAAGGGCGCCGACGGCCGGCTGGGCAGGCCGACGACGCTGGTACGGGACGCGCACGCGCAGGGCCTGATCGTGCACCCGTACACGATGCGCAACGAGAACACCTTCCTGCCCGCCGACTTCCGGCGCGGCACCGACCCGGCGGCCTACGGGGACGTCTTCGGCGCGTACCGGACCTACCTCGCCACCGGCATCGACGGCATCTTCACCGACCAGCCGGACACCGGCCTGCTGGCGGCAGCCGACTTCCGCGCCCGCTGACCCCACCGGTACCGGCCCCGCGCGAGGCGCCGCGCGCGGGGCGCGGGCCCGGGCGTCAGCGCCGCTCCCACCGGGCCCGCCCGGACGGGCGGTTTACCCGGCCGGGAGGCAACCGCCGCGACCCGGCGGGTGTCGTGCCGGGCATGACGACACGCACCCGAGAAGCCGCCGGGGCCTTTCCGGCGGCCGCCTCCCCCGCGCCCGCCCTTCCCGAACTCGTCGGCGCCTTGGCC
This sequence comes from Streptomyces sp. NPDC050856, assembly GCF_040653855.1. NCBI lineage: Bacteria > Bacillati > Actinomycetota > Actinomycetes > Kitasatosporales > Streptomycetaceae > Streptomyces > Streptomyces sp. NPDC050856. The sequence continues at coordinate 4,894 of NZ_JBFAGV010000024.1, forward strand.
CCCTTGCTCGCCGCCGAGTCGCAGGCCGAGGCGGCGGCGGCCGGAGTGGACGCCGACGACCTGGAACAGGCCGTGTGGCTCAGACTCCTGGAGCGCCTGGACGACAGGCCGGGCGGTGCCCCCGCCCGCCCCGCCGACTGGCTGCGCCGCACCGTCCGCGCCGAGGCCAGACGCGCCCGCCGCACCGCCGTGCGCGAGCTGCCGTACCAGGACGACGGGCCCGCCTCCCACGCCGGACCCGAACCCGCGGTACTGGACGCCGAGCGGCGCCGGGCCGTACGCGCGGCCATCGGCCGCACCCCGGTCCGCTGCCGCCGCCTGCTGACCGCGATGGTGTCGCCCAAGGACCCCACTTACCGAGAAATCGCAGGGGAGTTGGGTATCTCACAGGGAAGTCTGGGGCCGATGCGTTCCCGTTGCCTGGGATGCCTGCGCAGAATGCTCACGGCAGAGGTTGCCGCTCCTGAACACCGGGGAAAGGGGCGGTAGACCGTTCAGGGCGGACAGGTGAGCCGGAGGCATGCACACATGGGCATGAGCGTGACCATCTCAGCGGCGAGCGAGCGGGACGCCGAGCACATCCTCAAACTGCAGTACCTGTGCTACCAGAGCGAGGCGGAGCTGTACGGCGACTACAGCATCGAGCCCCTCACCCAGACCCTCGACGACCTGAAGGCCGAACTCGCGCGCGGCCACGCACTCGTCGCCCGCCTCGGCGACGAGGTCGTCGCCTCCGTGCGCGGGGAGATCGACGACGCCGGCACCGCCCGGATCGCCAAGCTGATCGTCCACCCCCGGCTGCGCCGGCACGGTCTCGGCGGCCGTCTCCTGGACGCGATCGAGGAGCGGTTCGCGGCCGACCCCGCGGCCAGGCGCTTCCAGCTCTTCACCGGCCACCGCAGCGAGGGCGACCTGCGTCTGTACCGGGCGAAGGGCTACGAGGCGGTCGCCACCCGGGACGCCGGACCGCGCCGGAAGCTCGTCACCCTGGAGAAGGCCGCCTGAGGCCGGCTAGGCAGCGCTCCGGGCCCCGCGGAGCCAGAGGATCCCGGTGACCGGCAGCAGCACCGGGATGAAGACGTACCCGTACCCGTAGTCCGACCAGACCGTGGCGTCCGGGAAGGCACCCGGCTCCAGCAGGGTCCAGGTGCCCACGGTCAGCACGCCCACCAGCTCGGCGGCGCAGCACACCAGCGCCGCCCTGCGGGCCCGCTCCCCGCCGCGCACCAGGGTGTAGGTGATGAACGCGTACACCAGGGCCGCGACGGCGGAGAGCGAGTAGGCCAGCGGCGCCCGGCCGAACTCGGTGGCGATCTGGTAGGCCGACCGCGAGACCGCGCCGACCGACATCACCCCGTACAGCCAGACCACGAGCACGCCCGGGCCCCGCACCAGCCGGGTCCCGGGCGTCCTGTCCGTGGCGGTGCGGGTCATCTCAGCCTTCCCAGATGTCGAAGAGGCGTACTTCCAGTACCGCCAGCACGACCGCGCCGGCCGCGACCGTCGCCGAGCCCCACCGGCTGCGCTCCGCCAGCGACATGAAACCCGCCGCGGGAACCGCGCACAGCGCCCCGATCAGATACGCCACGAAGATCGCCGTGCCCTCGTCGGCCCGCTCGCCGCCCGCCAGCCGGACGATCCCCACCACCAGCTGGGCCAGCGCCAGCAGGGTCACCACCGCCATGCCGATGAAGTGCCAGTCCTTGGTCGGCTGGTCGCGGTACGCGGCGAAACCGCACCAGGCGGCGAGGGCGAGCGCGGCCACGGAGACCGCGACCGTCAGGGCGTCGAGCATGGCCCCGAGACTATTACGGGACGAAGGCCCCGGTGCGACCGCCCCCGGCGGCGCGAACGTAGGGTCGGCGACCATGAAGATCCATGCTCAGGCCCTCCTCTTCGACAACGACGGGACCCTCGTCTCCTCCCTCGCCTCCGTCGACCGCTGCTGGAGCCGGTGGGCGGGGGAGTACGGCATCGCGCCCGAGGAGTTCGCCCGTGTCGAGCTGCACGGCCGCCCGGCCGTGGAGATCATCGCGGACCTGCTGCCGGCCGACCGGATACCCGGGGCGCTGGCCCGTATCGAGCAGCTTGAGGTCGAGGACGTGCCCGGCGGGGTGACGCTGCTGCCCGGCACGCTGGAGCTGCTGTCCGCGCTGCCCCGCGACCGGTGGGCCGTCGTCACCTCCGCCACCCGGCCGCTGGCGGAGGCCCGGCTGCGCGAGGCGGGTATCGACGCCCCCGTCGTCGTCGCCGCCGACGACATCACCCGCGGCAAGCCCGATCCCGAGCCGTACCTGCTGGCCGCGGCCAGGCTCGGCGCCGAGCCCTCGGCGTGCGTGGTCTTCGAGGACGCCCCGGCCGGGCTGGCGGCCGGCCGCGCGGCCGGTATGACGACCGTGGCCTTGACCACAACCCACGACCGCTCCCAGCTCACCGCCGACGCCGTCGTCCCCGACCTGTCGGCCGTGTCCGCGCAGGCCACGGCCGACGGGGTGGAGCTCACCGCGGGGGGCGCGCTGTCCGTATGACGTACCGGAGCGGTCCGCTATTCGGACACCCCTCCGGAGGCCGACGGTGGGTCTGGTTTACTGACAGCCATGACCACGACGAGCAGCCGCATCCTTGCGACCGAGGCGATCACGACGCCCGGTGCTCGTTGTCTGTGTCGAATGTGCGCCTCCTGAGGGCCCCTGCCTGAGCCTCGCGCCCCGAAGCGAGCCCCGACAGCCGACAGCCGAGCCATGTCCCCGCACCCGTTGAACGCTGGACCGCTCCCGCCCCGCGCACGCGCCGCCTCCCGGCCACCCGCCGAACCAGCCGTGCCACACGTCGGAACGACGATTGCCCCGTGCCCGGCGGACTCCGCGCCGCGCACTCGACAGTGACGGAAACCCCTGTGATCACCACTTCGGGCCTGACCAAGGTCTACGAGTCGAGAGGCCGCCAGGTCACCGCTCTGGACGGCGTCGACCTGCATGTCCGCGAGGGCGAGGTCTTCGGCGTCATCGGACAGAGCGGCGCCGGGAAGTCCTCGCTCATCCGCTGCGTCAACCTCCTGGAGCGCCCCACCGCCGGAACGGTGACCGTCGACGGCGTCGACCTCACCGCGCTGGCCGGCCGGGGCCGTCGCGCCGGGCGGGACCTGCGCCGCGCGCGCAGCCGTATCGGCATGGTCTTCCAGCACTTCAACCTGCTCTCCTCGCGCACCGTCAAGGACAACATCGAACTGCCCCTGGAGATCCTCGGCGTCTCCGGCGCCGAGCGCTCCCGTCGCGCGCTGGAACTGCTCGACCTGGTCGGCCTCGCCGACAAGGCCAGGGCCTACCCCGGGCAGCTGTCCGGCGGCCAGAAGCAGCGCGTCGGCATCGCCCGCGCCCTGGCCGGGAACCCCAGGGTGCTGCTCTCCGACGAGGCGACCAGCGCCCTCGACCCGGAGACCACCCGCTCGATCCTCCAGCTGCTGCGCGACCTCAACCAGCAGCTCGGGCTGACCGTCCTGCTCATCACGCACGAGATGGACGTCGTCAAGACCATCTGCGACTCCGCCGCCCTGATGAGGAAGGGCCGGGTCGTCGAGTCGGGGACGGTCGCCGAACTGCTGGCCACCCCCGGCTCCGAACTGGCCCAGGAACTGTTCCCGGTCGGCGGTTCCGCCTCCGGCCCGGACCGCACGGTCATCGACGTGACCTTCCACGGCGAGGCCGCGACCCGGCCGGTGATCTCCCAGCTCTCGCGCACCTACAACATCGACATCTCGGTCCTCGGTGCCGCGATGGACACCGTCGGAGGCAAGCAGGTCGGCCGGATGCGCTTCGAGCTGCCCGGCCGTTACGAGGAGAACGTCGTCCCGGTCGGTTTCCTGCGCGAGCAGGGCCTTCAGGTCGTCGTGGTGGACGAGGAGCGGACCGCCGTACCGGCGCAGAGCTCCGCGCCGGTCAAGGAGAGTGCCAAGTGAGCTGGTCGGAGATGCAGCCCCTGCTGACCCAGGGAACCATCGACACCCTGTACATGGTGCTGTGGGCCACCGTCGCCTCGGTCGCCGGCGGGCTGCCCCTCGGCATCCTGCTGGTCCTCACCGACAAGGGCGGGCTGCTGCAGAACACCGTGGTCAACAAGGTCGTCGGCGCGATCGTGAACGTCGGCCGCTCGCTGCCGTTCATCATCCTGCTGGTCGCCCTGATCCCCTTCACCACCTTCGTGGTCGGCACCTTCATCGGGCCCACCGCGATGATCGTGCCGCTCGCCATCGGCGCCATCCCCTTCTTCGCCCGCCTGGTGGAGACCGCGATCCGCGAGGTCGACCACGGGCTGGTGGAAGCGGTGCAGTCGATGGGCGGCTCCATCCCGACGATCATCCGCAAGGTGCTCCTCCCGCAGGCCCTGCCGTCGCTCGTGTCCGCCGTCACCACCACCCTGATCGTGCTCATCGGCTACTCCGCGATGGCCGGCGCGGTCGGTGGCGAGGGCCTGGGCGCCAAGGTCATCACCTACGGCTACCAGCGCTTCGACACCCAGTTCATGCTGGTCACCGTGGTGGTCCTGATCGTGATCGTCACGGTCATCCAGCTGATCGGCGACGGCATCGTCCGGTTGCTCGCCCGCCGGGGCCGGACCGCCTCCTGAACTTCGTCACTTCGTTCACGAAGAAGCCCGCACTCCTTGTCCGGGCGTAACCCGCATCACCAGAAAGAGGCACTTTTCGTGCGTAACAACATCAAGCTCACCACCGCCTTCGCCGGCATCACCGCCCTCACCCTGGGCCTCACCGCCTGCGGCACGGCGTCCGACCCGTCCTCCTCGGACGGCTCGGGCAAGGCCGACCCGGCCAAGCCGCTGGTCGTCGCCGCGTCCCCGACGCCGCAGGCCGACATCCTGACCTTCGTCAAGGACAACCTGGCCGAGAAGGCGGGCCTCAAGCTGGAGGTCAAGGAGTTCACGGACTACGTCCTGCCGAACACCGCCACCCAGACCGGCCAGGTCGACGCCAACTACTTCCAGCACAAGCCCTACCTGGACGACTTCAACAAGAAGAACGACACCACCATCGTCCCGGTGGTCAACGTCCACCTGGAGCCGCTCGGCCTGTACTCCAAGAAGGTCAAGTCCCTCAAGGACGTCAAGCCCGGCCAGACCATCGCCGTCCCCAACGACACCACCAACGAGGGCCGGGCGCTCAAGCTGCTCGCCGACAACGGTGTGATCACCCTCAAGGCCGGGGTCGGCGCCGGGGCCAAGCTGTCCGACATCACGGACAAGAAGGGCCTGGAGTTCAAGGAGTTGGAGGCCGCCACCGTGCCCCGCGCCCTGAACGACGTGGACGCCGCCGTCATCAACGGCAACTACGCCATCGAGGCCGGGCTCAAGCCCGCCCAGGACTCCCTCGCCCTGGAGAAGGCCGAAGGCAACCCGTACGCCAACTTCCTCGCCGTCAAGAAGGGCAACGAGCAGGACGCCCGCGTGCAGAAGCTCGCCAAGCTCCTCAACTCGGCCGAGGTGAAGAAGTTCATCGAGAAGACCTACGCCGGTTCGGTGGTCCCGTCGTTCGGCCCGGCCGAGTAACCACCCGGCCGCTGCCCCGGGCCCCGCGCACCCTGTGGTGCGCGGGGCCTTCGGCGTACCGACGCGACCGTCCCGACCCGCCCATGCGCGGGCCGCTCCTCATGCTGCATGCTGTCGGTTCACGGCCTCTACCTCTACGGACGGTCTTCGGCATGGAGCAGCGCATGACTACCACCTTTCCGGACATCTCCATCAGCACGGAACGGTTGGTGCTGCGCCCCTTCGAGGAGTCCGACATCCCCGCGTACACCGAGATGATGAACGACGAGACGGTCGTCGCCTGGACCGCGGCACCCCATCCCTGCACCACGGCCGACGCCGAGGACTGGGTGCGCAGGATCGCCCCGGCGGAGCGCACCGGGGGGCGCGGCCTCGCCCTGGCCGTCACCGAGTTCCTCACCCAGCGCCTGGTCGGGACCGTCCACCTGCGGAACACCGACTGGCGCGTCCGCGCCACCGAGGCCGCCTACATCACCGCCCCCTGGGCGCGCGGCGAGGGCTACGCCACCGAGTCCGTCCTGGCCGTCGCCCAATGGCTCTTCCGGACCCAGCGGTTCGAACGCCTCGAACTGCGCACCGCCGCCGACAACACCGCCGCGCAGCAGGTCGCCCAGAAGATGGGCTGCATCAGCGAAGGCATCCTGCGCAACGCCTGGATAGCGCGGAGCCGGACGGAGGACGGCGGCTGGACCGACATCAGGACCGACCTGATCGTGTGGAGCCTGCTCCCCGAGGACCTCGAAGGCGCCACCAGCGACCGGAACGCCGACACCGGCTACCCGGCCTATCCGGACTGGAACTGATTCCAGGTACTCTCACCCTGCCCCCACCTGCGCCAACACACCAGGAGACAGACGAAGATGGCCGACCGGGTCACGGTGATCGGCTGGGACGGCTCGCCCCTCACCGCCGCCGCCAGATCCGCCCTGTCGGCCGCGACCCTGGTCGCCGGAGCCGCCCACCACCTGGCGCTCCCGGAGATCCCGGGCACCGCCGAACGCGTCCGCCTGGGCAGCCTCGACCTCGCCGCCCGCCGGATCGCCGGCCACCGTGGCTCCGCCGTGGTCCTCGCCGACGGCGACCCCGGCTTCTTCGGCGTCCTACGCACCCTGCGCGCCCCGCGCCACGGCCTGGAGGTCGAGGTGGTGCCCGCGGTCTCGTCCGTCGCCGCCGCCTTCGCCCGGGCCGGCATGCCCTGGGACGACGCCGAGATCGTGGTCGCGCACAGCCGTACGCTGCGCCGGGCCGTCAACATCTGCCGGGCCCACCCCAAGGTCGCCGTCCTCACCTCCCCGGGTGCCGGGCCGGCCGAACTCGCCCTGCTGCTCGACGGGGTGCACCGCACCTTCGTCATCTGCGAGGAGCTGGGCACCGAGCGCGAACAGGTCACGGTGCTCACCTCCGACAAGGCCGCCGACCACGCCTGGCGCGACCCCAACGTCGTCATCGTCGTCGGAGCGGCCCAGCCGCCCGGCGCCGGCCCCCGGGGGGCGTGGCTGATGGGCCGGGACCCCGGCCCGGTACGGGGCTGGGGCCTGCCCGCGCGGGCGTACGGCGGTGACCTCGGCACCGGTGAGTCGGCCGACCTGCGCGCCGCCCAGCTCGCCCGGCTCGGGCCCCGCCCCGGCGACCTGGTCTGGGACATCGGCTGCGGCTCCGGGGCGTTCGCGGTGGAGGCCGGCCGGTTCGGCGCGGCCGTGATCGCGGTGGACGACGACCCCGGCGCCCGGACCCGTACCGAGGCGGCAGCCCGCGAGTACGGCGTCCAGGTCCAGACCGTCGCCGGGCACGCCCCGCACGTCCTGGAACGGCTGCCGGAGCCCGACGTGGTACGGATCGGCGGCGGGGGAGCGGCCGTCGTCGCCGCCTGCGCGGACCGCCGCCCGGAACGGATCGTCGCGCACGCCACCACCCGCGACGGGGCCGAGGCCATCGGCGCCGCCCTGGCCGAGGGAGGATACGCCGTCGAGTGCGCTCTCCTCCAGTCCGTCGAACTCGACACCGCCCACTGGTCCGAGTGTGACCGCTCGGTGGTCTTCCTGCTGTCCGGGCGCCGGCCGGCGCCCGCCCCGTGACTGCGCCGCCACGCAACGCCAGGTAGGCTGGCCGACCGTTGTACCGCAGCCGGAGGTTCGGCGATTCGTTCGTCAATATCCGGAAAAGTGCCCCGCTTTGGCGGGGTACGCCGTGGTATGGCGAACCGAGGGGGACGCGCGACGTGGCGCAGTCCACAGCCGGCCGTGGCGCATCTCGCTGCCAGGGCGACGGAAGGCCGCGAGAATGCCAGGTGCACGCGGCCGTTCGTGCCGCGCGGCGCGCACGCTCGTTCTTGTTGGCGGGCGAAGGTCTGAAGGAGCACAACCGATGGGCGAGGGGTACGCATGACTGACACCGGCCAGGTCCCGGGCGAGGGGCAGCCCGAGAACGCAGGCATGGTGGAGCAGCCGGGCATCCCCGCTCCGGGCGCGTACACCTTCCTCGACCCCTCCGAGAGCACTGCCGAGGACGACGACCTGCTGCTGATGCCGGGTGCCCAGGGCGCCTGGGGTGGCGAGGCGCAGTCCGGTCCGGCCCAGGCCACGCCGATGGCGCCGGAGCCGGCCCCGGCCGCCGAGCAGCCGCAGCCCGCTCCCGCCCCGGCCTTCGCGCCGGTCGCCCAGGAACCGCTGCCCGCGCCGGGCTACGAGCAGCCCGTGTCCCGGACCGCTCCGCCCGGTCAGCCGGTCCACGAGCCGGTCCAGCAGGCGTACGAGCAGCCGGCCCACCAGCCGGCCGCGCACGAGACCAACACCCCCGGGGCGGTCGCGCAGGCGGCGGTCGCCCCGGAGGCGACCGCGCACGAGGCGGGAGCCCACGAGGCCGGTGGCCGCGACACGGGCTCCGTCGACCTGAGCGGTGTCCGGATGCCTCCGCACGTACCCGCCCCGCAGGCGGCGCAGGCCCCCCGGCGTCCGCTCCACATGGGCCCGCCGGTGCCGGACGCGACGGCGGGCGTGGTCCGCTCGCTCGCGGACCGGGGGCCGGCCGGCGCGCCGCAGCATCCCGCGCCGGTGCGCGCCGCGAGCCCGCAGGTGCCCGGGCACGAGTACCTCGACGTGCCGCGCGAGCCGCAGCTGGGCGAGACCCCGCCGCAGGGCGCCGAGCCGTGGTCCCAGCCCCAGCCGGCGCCGGCGCACGCCCCAGCAGAAACGGTCGTTCCGGAGCCGCGGCACGAGCCCGAGGCAGCGGTGGCCGTACCGGCCCAGCGCGACGGCGCCCCCGCCGCGCAGGCCCCGGCCGAGCCCGCCCCCGAGCCGGTGCCCGAGGCCCCGGAGCCCGAGCCGGTCGCCGGGACGCCGGAGCCCGCCGAGCCCGCTCCGGTGGGGCCCGAGGCGGCGGAGCTCCCCGAGCCGGCCGCCGAGGCGCCGGGGACGCCGGAGGCTGGGGCACCGCAGGCCGGGGCACCGGGCTCGCCGGACGCCCCAGCGCCGGAGGCCCCCGCCGCCATGGCGGAACCCGTACCCGTACCCGCCGCCGTGCCCGTACCCGTACCCGCCGCCGTGCCCGAGCCCGTACCCGCCGCCGTGCCCGAGCCCGTGCCCGAGCCCGAGCCCGTGTCCGCGCCCCAGCCGGAGCCTGTGCCTCAGCCGGAACCCGCGCCCGCCGCCGTGCCCGAGCCCGTTTCCGTGCCTCAGGCGGAGCCCGCTCCAGTCGCCGAGCCCGTGCCCGTGTCCGCGCCTCAGTCGGAACCCGCGCCCGCCGTCGAGCCCGTGCCCGTGTCCGCGCCTCAGGCGGAACCCGCGCCCGCCGTCGAGCCCGTGCCCCAGGCGGAGCCCGCTCCCGTCGTCGAGCAACCGGCGCCCGAGTCCCCGGTGGCACCCGCGCCCGCGCCGGAGGCCGTACCCGCCCCGGCCGCCGAGCCGGAACCCCCGTCCGAGGTCCGGCCCGAGCCCGTCCCCGTGGCGGAGGCGCCCCAGTCCGCCGCCCCGGAGCCCGCACACGCGGCCGAGCCCGCCTCCCCGCCGGCGCCCGGCTACGACGACGTCGAGCGTGAGGCCGTGCTGCGCGTCATGCGCGAACGCCGGGACATCCGCAACGGCTTCCGCAGCGACCCCATCCCGCACGAGGTCCTCCTCCGGGTGCTGGAAGCCGCGCACACCGCGCCCAGCGTCGGCCACTCGCAGCCGTGGGACTTCGTGGTCATCCGCTCGGCGGAGACCCGCCGCGCGATGCACGAACTCGCCCAGCGCCAGCGCGAGGAGTACGCCAGGTCGCTGCCCAAGGGCCGGGCCAAGCAGTTCAAGGAACTGAAGATCGAGGCCATCCTCGACACCCCGGTGAACATCGTCGTCACCGCCGACCCCACCCGTGGCGGCCGGCACACCCTCGGCCGTCACACACAGCCGCAGATGGCGCCTTACTCCTCCGCGCTCGCCGTGGAGAACCTCTGGCTCGCCGCCCGCGCCGAAGGACTCGGCGTCGGCTGGGTCAGTTTCTTCGACGAGCGGGAGATGGTCCGCGCCCTCGGCCTGCCCGAGCACCTGGAGGTCGTGGCGTACCTCTGTGTGGGATACGTCGACGAATTCCCCGAGGAGCCGGAGCTGATGCAGGCGGGCTGGTCCAAGCGGCGTCCGCTGTCGTGGGTCGTCCACGAGGAGACGTACGGTCGCCGCGCGCTGCCCGGTGAGGAGCCGCACGACCTTCTCCAGGAGACCGTCGCCAACATCCGTCCGCTGGACGCGAAGGCGCTCGGCGAGGCGTGGGAGCGGCAGAAGCGGATGACCAAGCCGGCCGGGGCGCTCGGCATGCTGGAGATCATCTCGGCGCAGCTGTCCGGCCTGTCCCGGAAGTGCCCGCCGCCCATCCCGGAGCCCGCGGCGGTCGCCATCTTCGCCGGTGACCACGGCGTGCACGCCCAGGGCGTCACCGCCTGGCCCCAGGAGGTCACGGCCCAGATGGTCGCCAACTTCCTGGGCGGCGGGGCGGTCTGCAACGCGTTCGCCAACCAGGTCGGCGCCGAGGTCTGCGTGGTCGACGTCGGTGTCGCCGGCGACCTGCCCGCCACCCCCGGCCTGCTCCCGCGCAAGGTGCGCCCCGGTACGGCCGACTTCACCACCGGTCCGGCGCTCGGCCGCGAGGACGTCCTGGCGGCCGTGGAGGTCGGCATCGAGACGGCGCGCGACCTGGTGGCGGCGGGCAACAAGGGCCTGCTCACCGGAGAGATGGGCATCGCCAACACCACCTCGTCGGCCGCGCTGATCTCCGTCTACACGGGCGTCGACCCGGCGGAGGTCACCGGCCGGGGCACCGGCATCAACGACGAGATGCACGCGCGGAAGGTCGACGTCGTACGCCGTGCGCTGGAACTCCACCAGCCGGACCCCGCCGACCCCATCGGCGTCCTGGCGGCCGTCGGCGGCCTGGAGCACGCGGCGCTCGTCGGCTTCATCCTGGGCGGCGCGTCCCTGCGCACCCCCGTGATCCTCGACGGGGTGAGCGCGGGCGCGGCGGCGCTGGTCGCCCGGGCCGTCGCCCCCGAGGCACTGGCCGCGTGCATCGCCGGCCACCGCAGCGCGGAGCCGGGCCATGTGGCGGCCCTCAACAAGCTGGGCCTGCGTCCCCTGGTCGACCTCGACCTGCGCCTGGGCGAGGGCACGGGCGCCCTGCTGGCCCTCCCGGTGGTCCAGAGCGCGGCCCGTGCCATGCACGAGGTGGCCACGTTCGACTCGGCGGGCGTGACGGAGAAGTAGACCGGCCGGTCCCCGCGCCCCGCGCCGGCGCCCACGGGCCGGGGGAGGACCGCGCGGCGGTGCGCGCACCGCCGCGCGGCCACGGCCCCGGGGCCCGGACCACCCGTCACGGCCCCGCTCCCGCCCGCGCACCGCGAGGCGCCCGCCCGGCGCCCGGGGCGTACGGCGCCCCCGTCCCACGGGCCGGCCCCGAACAGGGAGGGGCCCCGCACCACGCGCGCCGGGAACCGTCCGTGGCGAAGGAGCCGCCACGGCCCGGCAAGGACCGGACCGGAGGCGGGGGGACCCCCGCCGGGGCGGGGCACCGGCCCGGGCCGCCCCGCATCCGCCCCGTATCGTGGTCCGCAGCATCGCCACCGCGCCCCACCAGCCGCTTCACCGTCGCAGCGGCCGGCCTGCCCCGCACCCACACCGCACCGCCCCTCCCGAGGAGCCCGCACCGCCATGGTCGAGTACGCCGAGCAGCCCGCCTACCCCGTCGGTCTTCGCCTTGCCGGGCGCCGTGTCGTCGTCATCGGCGGCGGCCAGGTCGCCCAGCGCCGCCTCCCCGCGCTGATCGCGGCCGGCGCGGACATCACCCTCGTCTCACCCTCCGCGACCGCGTCCGTGGAAGCCATGGCCGAGGCGGGCGAGATCCGCTGGGAGCGCCGCCGGTACGAGGAGGGCGACATCGCCGACGCCTGGTACGCCCTGGTCGCCACCACCGACCCGGCGGCCAACGCCCGCGCCTCCGCCGAGGCCGAGCGGACCAGGACCTGGTGCGTGCGCGCCGACGACGCCGAGGCGGCCACCGCCTGGACGCCGGCGACCGGCCGCGGCGAGGGCGTCACCGTCGCGGTGCTGACCGGCCACGACCCGCGCCGTTCGGCCGCCGTGCGAGACGCGATCGTGGAGGGCCTGCGCGACGGGTCCATCGCGGCGCCCCAGCACCGCGCCCGCGCGCCCTTCGTCGCCCTGGTGGGCGGCGGACCCGGCGACCCGGACCTGATCACGGTCCGGGGCCGCCGCCTGCTCGCCGAGGCGGACGTGGTCGTCGCGGACCGGCTGGGCCCGCGCGACCTCCTGGACGAACTGCCGCCGCACGTCGAGGTGATCGACGCGGCGAAGATCCCGTACGGCCGCTTCATGGCGCAGGAGGCCATCAACAACGCGCTGATCGAGCACGCCAAGGCGGGCAGGTCCGTGGTGCGCCTCAAGGGCGGCGATCCGTTCGTGTTCGGGCGGGGCATGGAGGAGGCCCAGGCCCTCGCGGAGGCCGGCATCGCCTGCACGGTCGTACCGGGCATCTCCAGCTCGATCTCCGTCCCGGGCGCCGCCGGCATCCCGGTCACCCACCGGGGCGTCGCCCATGAGTTCACCGTGGTCAGCGGGCACGTGGCGCCCGACGACCCGCGCTCGCTGGTCGACTGGGCCTCGCTGGCCAAGCTGCGCGGCACCCTGGTGATCCTGATGGGCGTCGACAAGATCGGCGCCATCGCCCAGGCGCTCATCGCCCACGGCAAGGCGCCCGCCACACCGCTCGCCCTGGTCCAGGAGGGCACCACCGCCACCCAGCGCCGGGTGGACGCGACGCTCGCCACGGTGGCGGAGAGGGTCGCCGCTGAGGACGTCCGCCCGCCGGCCGTCATCGTCGTCGGCCCGGTGGTGAACGAGGGCCCGCACAAAAGGCCCTGAACGGGACCCGCTCCCGCACCGACCGCAGACACCCACCCCGGACAAGGCAGTATCACCCCGTGGCAGAACTCATCACCCTGGACGACCCCGACGACCCGCGGCTGCGCGACTACACGGGCCTGACCGACGTCGAACTGCGGCGCCGGCGCGAGCCGGCCGAGGGCCTGTTCATCGCCGAGGGCGAGAAGGTCATCCGCCGCGCCGGGCAGGCCGGGTACCGGATGCGGTCGATGCTGCTCTCGGCCAAGTGGGTCGACGTCATGCGCGACGTCATCGAAGAGGCCCAGGCTCCCGTGTACGCGGTGAGCCCCGGCCTCGCCGAACGCGTCACCGGCTACCACGTGCACCGGGGTGCGCTCGCCTCCATGCAGCGCAAGCCGCTGCCGACGGCGGACGAGCTGCTGCGCCCGGCCCGCCGGGTGGCCGTCATGGAGTCGGTCAACGACCACACCAACATCGGCGCCATCTTCCGCAGCGCCGCCGCCCTCGGCATGGACGCGGTCCTGCTCTCCCCGGACTGCGCCGACCCGCTCTACCGCCGCTCGGTGAAGGTCTCCATGGGCGCGGTCTTCTCCGTCCCCTACGCCCGGCTGGAGACCTGGCCCAGGGGTCTCGGGGCGGTACGGGAGGCCGGGTTCAAGCTGCTCGCGCTCACCCCGGACGAGAAGGCCACCGCTCTCGACGCCGCGGCCCCGCACCGCCTGGAGCGGGTCGCGCTGATGCTGGGCGCCGAGGGCGAGGGACTGTCCGCCCAGGCCCTGCGGGCCGCCGACGAATGGGTGCGCATCCCGATGGCGCACGGTGTCGACTCGCTGAACGTCGGCGCGGCCGCCGCGGTCGCCTTCTACGCGGTGGCCACCGGCCGCCCCGGCTCGTAGACCGCTTCGGCTCCGGGCCGCGTCCGCTCGGGGGCGCGTCCGCTCCGGGCCGCGTCCGTCCTGTCCGGCGCCGTCCCGCCGGTCCGCCCGGGTGGGACCCGGCGCTCCTGGGCGGGCTGCTCAGCCCTTCAGGCCCTGCGCCGCCGCGATGCCCAGCAGCACGATCAGGGTGACCACGACGAAGACGAAGATCCGCTGACGCAGCAGCCGGGGGTTCGCCGGCCTGAGCCGCCCCGGCGCGGTCCCCGTACCCGGCCGCGACACCGGACGCCCGCCGGTGCCGGTGCGCCCGCCCGTCCGGGCCGGCTGGCGCGGCGAGGAGGCGCGCGGTGCCTGCGAGCGGGGCGCCGGGGTGCGGTGCGCCCGCCCCTGGGTGGTCCGCTCGGCACCGCGCCCGGTGTACCGCTCGGTCAGCCGTCCCGACGGCCGGTCGTCCACGGCCCGCGCCGGGCGGGGCGACGGCCTGGCGTCCGGCAGCCCCTGCGCCTCCCGGGCGGCGATCTCCTTCAGGCGCATGGACAGTTGCAGGGTGCTGGGACGTTCCTCCGGGTCCTTGGCGAGGCAGGCCCGCACGAGCGGGGCCAGCGCGTCCGGCACGCCCTGCAACTGCGGCTCCTCGTGCACCACGCGGTAGAGCATCACCTCGGAACTGCCGTGCCCGAAGGGCGAGTCGCCCATCGCCGCGTACGCCAGTGTGGCGCCCAGCGCGAAGACGTCCGTGGCGGGCGTGACCGCCGCGCCCCGCACCTGCTCGGGCGCGAGGAACCCGGGTGAGCCCACCGCCGTACCGACGTGCGTGAGCGTGGATGCGCCGGTCGCCCAGGCGATGCCGAAGTCGATGATCCGCGGCCCCTTGGGGGAGAGCAGGATGTTCGACGGCTTCAGGTCGCGGTGCACGACGCCGGCCTCGTGCACGGCCACCAGCCCCTCGGAGAGCGCCGCCCCGATCGCGGCCACGTCGGCGGCGCCCAGCGGGCCCTCCTCGGCGACCTTGTCGTGCAACGAGGGGCCCGGCACGTACTGGGTGGCGAACCACGGTCGGTCCGCCTCCAGGTCGGCCGCCACCAGCCGCGCCGTGCACCCGCCGCGGATCCGCCGGGCGGCCGACACCTCACGGGCGAAACGCGACCTGAACTCCTGGTCCTCGGCGAGATCCGGCCGGATCACCTTCAGGGCCACCCGCTGACCTCGCCGGTCGGAGCCGAGGTACACGACCCCCATCCCGCCCGCGCCCAGCCGCCGGTGAAGCCTGAACGAGCCGACGACACGCGGGTCCTCGCGCCGGAGCCGCATCATCGCCATGTCCGTCCCCTACCTACGGTGGGGGAGCTCCCCACCCCGCTGCCGCGGTCGTCCGTTTGACGTGGCACAGCTTACGTACCCGCGCCCCGGTGTGCTCATAGGCCGCGCCCTCGCCGTCCGATCGATTGTCGGTGGCGGGCGGAAAACGTGAGGAGTGGTCAGGAGGCGGCGGACGCGGGCCTGCTGGTCGCGGCGGATTCCCAAAGGCGCGTAGCGGAACGGGGATTGGCCCGATGCGGGGCGACCGGGTGGCGACGGTCGTGGTCGCCGGAGACCCGGCCCGGACCGGCGAAGCGGTGGCGAGCGGGGCGGGCCGGGGGGTGGAGACGGCAGTACGACGGGGGGTGGTCGAAGTGAGAGAAGTCACCCGAAACGGCACACTGGTGCGGACCGCCCGCTGCACGGCCACCCGGGTGCCGGCCCCGGTCGAGCAGCCCGTGCCCAGGGGCGCCGCCGCGGAGCGTCCCCTGCGGGACGACCCCGAGGTGCAGCGCCGCCTCTCCACCCTGAGGAGTACACCGCCCGTGGGGCGTCATCCTCCTGGAGGCCCGTCAATCGGTACGCGGGCATGACGCCGGGGCCGCGCCGCTTGCCTAACGTAGAGGTCGAGCGGCGGGTGCGGTACTCGTCCCCCGAGGTCAAGCACCCGCCGCCACTGGACACGATGTGACAGGAGAGGACCATGGCGGACACGGCACCGCGGATGGCGATCCGCAGGCAGGGGTGGAAGTCGGTCGCCCTGTCCGGCGGCCGTTCCTCCGGCCGCCGTCACCCGCTGGTGGCGACGGCGATGGTCCTCCCCCTGGCCGCGCTCCTCGTGGTCGCCTTCGGCGGCTGGGACGCGGTGGTCACACAGGCGTCGTCCGTGGGCGTGATGCTGGGGCGCTGAGCGGCGCCCCGGGTCCGGGAGAGCGGCCCAGACCCGACGACATCCAGGCCAACCCCGTGGGGACGGGGGGTGCGGCGGACGGCCCGGTGGCCGGCAGCTGGGGAGCTGCCGGCCACCGCTTTGTTCTTCCGAGCGACGCCCCCGCTGACCGGCGCCCGTCGCTGAAGTGCTGAAGTGGCCCCGGTCCGGCGCGGAGACCGGCTTCCGGCCCCGGTCCGGGCCGGCGCCCGCCCCGGCGCGGTGCCCCCCGAGTGCGGGGGCCCGCCGGGGCCCGGTCCCGCCGCACGCCGGGGACACTCGGCGTCCCGCCGCCGGGCCCGCTGCCGGGGCGGCGGGACGTCGGCGCGTAGGGTCGCGGGGTGCAGCAGGACACCGCTCTCCTCCGCGGGCTCGCCGATGTCGCCCGGGACGCCGCGCATCCGCCCGCGCCCCCGCACGCCTGCCACGGCTGCGGCTCGGCGGGCGGCGGGGTGCTCGCCGACCGGGACGGCGGCACCGTCGTACGGCACGGGCGGGCCGTCGCCAAGGCCCACGCGCCGGGCACCGACCCCGTCGCCCACCGGGCGAGGCTCGCCGTCGCCGCCCACCCGCGCCTGGCCGGCATCCTGCTGCCGCCCCTGCCGGTGTCCACCGCCGATGTACGGGGCCGCCCGGTGTCCGCGTGGCCGTACGGCACCCCGGTCGACCCCGCCGAGCCGGAGGCCGCCCCCTGGGAGGAGGCCGCGACCCTGCTCGCCCGCCTCCATGCCGTACCCGCCCCGGGACTCCCCGGTCCGCTGCCGCCCATGCGCGGCCCCGCCAAGGTGGTCAGGGCCATGACCCGGCTGCGGCAGGCCGCCGGGGCGGCGGCCCACCCCGGCACCGCCGCCGTGCACGCGGCCTGGCGCCGCCTGCCCGCCTGGGCCCGTGCCGAGGTGCCCGCGCTGCGGGCGGACGCCGTCTGCCACGGGGACTTCCACCTCGGCCAGCTCGTCCGCCACCCCGCCGCCGACGGCCCCTGGCTGCTGATCGACGTGGACGACCTCGGCCTGGGCGACCCCGCCTGGGACCTGGCCCGCCCCGCCGCCTGGTACGCGGCCGGGGTGCTGCCGGCCCAGGTGTGGACGCGGTTCCTCGGCGCGTACCGCGCGGCGGCCGGGCCCGCCGTGCCGCCCCACGGCGACCCGTGGCCCGCCCTGGACGTCCCGGCCCGGGCGCTCACGGTCCAGACGGCGGCCCTCGCGCTCGCCAAGGCCACCGCGGCCGGCCGCGAGCTGGACGAGGTCGAGCTGGCCGTGGTCGACTCCTGTGCCCGAATCGCGACACTCCCGAGCGAGTTGGGGTAGAAGGCACCGTCGTAGGGTGAACCCACCATCCGAACGGCGAGGAGTTGAGCCGAGCATGCAGTGTCCCAAGTGCCGTGCGCCCATGCACACGTACAACCGCAACGGCGTCCAGATCGAGCAGTGCAGCGGCTGCCGGGGGATCTTCCTGGACTACGGCGAGCTGGAGTCGCTGACCCGCCTGGAGGCCCAGTGGGCCCAGCAGGCGCCGCCTCCGCAGGCGCCTCCGCAGGCGTACCCCGCCGCCCCGCCCGCGCCCGCCTGGGGCGCACCGCAGCACGGCCACCACGGCCATCACGGTCACCAGAGCCACCACCGTGGCTTCGGCCGGATGCTCTTCTCGTCCTGACCGGGACAACGACGGAGCCCCCGGCCGCGTGAGGCGGCCGGGGGCTCCGGGGTTGTGGACGATACTGGGATTGAACCAGTGACCTCTTCCGTGTCAGGGAAGCGCTCTCCCGCTGAGCTAATCGTCCTCGGGACCATGATCGGTACATCCGGACCACCGGACGATCATGGGCACTGCGTGCGCGATACTGGGATTGAACCAGTGACCTCTTCCGTGTCAGGGAAGCGCTCTCCCGCTGAGCTAATCGCGCGGGGATCCTGATGGATCGGAGATCCTTGCGGATCAGTGGACGATACTGGGATTGAACCAGTGACCTCTTCCGTGTCAGGGAAGCGCTCTCCCGCTGAGCTAATCGTCCTTGGAGGTGGAGACGGGATTTGAACCCGTGTAGACGGCTTTGCAGGCCGTTGCCTCGCCTCTCGGCCACTCCACCCGGAGTGCGGGGGTCGGGAAGATCCCCCACGTCGAGCGGACGACGAGATTCGAACTCGCGACCCTCACCTTGGCAAGGTGATGCTCTACCAACTGAGCCACGTCCGCTTGTCGTTTCCGATCCGCTTTCGCGTCCCGGCGACGTGTTGAACTCTAGCGGATTCCTGGGCCAGCACAAAAACGCGTTTGCCCAGCGTGCTGCGCTGACCTCGGTCCGCAGCACCCCGCCGGTCCCCGCCATAGACTCACAGACGTGCACCACCTCGCTCCTCTGGCCCGCTTCGGCGGCCTCGTCGCAACCGATCTGCGGGACGTCACCAGTGACCCCGAGGCCCTCGACTCGACCGGATTCTGGGTCGTCGCCGCGGACTTCGAGGGTCGCTTGACCTGTGCGCGCTTCGGCGACGTCCGCCCCGGGCCGGTTCCCGAACCGGTCCCGGGCGCCTGGCGCGGGCCCGCCCCCGGCGACTGGCTGTCGTCGCTCGACCGCGAGGCGTACACCGCCGGCGTGCGTCGGATCCGCGAGCACATCGCGGCGGGCGACGTCTACCAGGCCAACCTCTGCCGGGTCCTCTCGGCGCCGCTGCCCGACCCGGCCGCCGACATCGACGCCCTGACCGCGCTGCTGGCGCGCGGCAACCCCGCCCCCTACGCCGGCACGATCCGGCTGCCCGCCCACGGCGTGGAGATCGCCACCGCCTCGCCCGAGCTCTATCTGCGACGCGACGGCCGCACCGTCGAATCCGGGCCGATCAAGGGCACCGGCCGGACCCCCGGGGACCTCCTCGCCAAGGACCACGCCGAGAACGTGATGATCGTGGACCTGGTCCGCAACGACCTGGGCCGGGTCTGCGCCGCCGGCTCCGTGACCGTTCCGGAACTGTGCGCGCTCCAGGCCCATCCCGGCCTGGTCCACCTGGTCTCCACCGTGCGCGGCGAGCTGACCGCCCGGGCCGGGTGGCCGGAACTGCTCAGGGCCACCTTCCCGCCCGGCTCGGTGACCGGCGCGCCCAAGACCAGCGCGCTGCGGATCATCGAGGCACTGGAGACCGCGCCGCGCGGCCCGTACTGCGGCGGCATCGGCTGGGTCGACGCCGACCGGCGCACCGCGCAGCTGGCCGTGGGGATACGCACGTTCTGGATCGACCGCACCGAGGGCCCGGCCCTCCTGCGCTTCGGCACCGGCGCCGGCATCACCTGGGGCTCCGATCCCGAACGGGAGTGGGCGGAGACCGAGCTCAAGGCGTCCCGGCTGCTCGCGGTAGCGTCGGGTGCCTACCGGGCGAGCGGAAGGACCATCGGGAAATGAAGCTGTGGGTCGACGGCGGGCTGCACGACGCGGACACCGCCAGGGTGTCCGTGCTGGACCACGGCCTGACCGTGGGCGACGGGGTCTTCGAGACGGTCAAGGCCGTGCACGGCCGGCCGTTCGCGCTGGAGCCGCACCTCGACCGGCTCGTCCGGTCCGCGCGCGGCCTCGGGCTGCCCGACCCGGACCTCGACGAGGTGCGCCGCGCCTGCGCGGCCGTCCTGGCCGCCAACCCCATGGCCCTGGGCCGGCTGCGCATCACCTACACCGGCGGGGTCTCCCCGCTCGGCTCCGACCGGGGGGAGGCCGGGACCACCCTCGTCGTGGCACTCGGCACGGCCGCTCCCCGCCCGGACACCACCGCCGTGATCACCGTCCCGTGGACCCGCAACGAGCGCGGCGCCCTGACCGGACTGAAGACCACCTCGTACGCGGAGAACGTCGTCGCCCTCGCGAAGGCCCGGGAACGCGGCGCCTCCGAGGCCCTCTTCGCCAACACCGCCGGCCGGCTGTGCGAGGGCACCGGCTCCAACGTCTTCGTCGTGCTGGACGGCGAGCCGCACACTCCGCCGGTCTCCTCCGGCTGCCTCGCCGGGATCACCCGCGCCCTGACCGTCGAGTGGACCGGGGCCCGTGAGACCGACCTGCCGATGGACGTCCTGGAACACGCCGAGGAGATCTTCCTGACCTCCACCCTCCGCGACGTCCAGGCGGTCCACCGGGTCGACGGACGCGAGCTGCCCGGCGCCCCGGGCCCGGTCACGGCCAAGGCCATGCGCGTCTTCGCCGAGCGCGCCGCACAGATGTGAGAGCCGGGGGCGCCCCGGTCGCGCGGTGGGTAGAACACCGGTGATGACCACCACCCTGCGGCCGGCCGGGCCGCTTCAGCAGACCACGGACGGCAGCCGCTCGCGCGCGTACGACATCTGCGTCAACAGCCGCCCCGTCGGCCGGATCGACCTGGCGACGGACCCCGGGTTCGGGCCGACGGCGGGGGTGATCCGCTCGCTGCGCGTCGACGAGCCCGACCGGGGGCGCGGGCGCGGCACCGTGGCCGTCCTCGCCGCCGAGGAGGTGCTGCGGGGCTGGGGCTGCGACCAGGTCCTGATCGCCGTCCCCGCCGGCGCCGGGGTCGCGCTGCGCATGGCCACCGCCCTCGGCTACACCGAGCGGGGCCGCGCCATGGCCAAGCGGCTCGACCCCGCTTCCGCCGGGCGCCCGGCCCCGCCTCCGGGTGTGACCTTCCGGCCCATGACCGGGGCGGAGTTCGACGTCTGGTCCGCGAGGTCCCTGGCGGCGTACGCCCGCGGCTGGGCCGACCGGGGCGCGTCCGAGGCCCAGGCCAGGTCCCGGGCGGAGGCCGGCCGCCGGGAGAACCTCCCCGACGGCCCGGTCACCGAGGGCGCCACCTTCCACCTCGCCGAACACGACGGCGCGGTCGTCGGCCACCTGTGGACCGGACGCCACCACGACACCCCCGACGCCACGGGCCGGTACGTCTTCGACATCGAGGTCGTCGAGGGCCGGCGCGGCCGGGGGTACGGACGCGCGCTGATGCGGTTCGCCGAACGGATCGCCCTGGAGCGCGGTGAGCGCGCGGTGGCGCTGCACGTCTTCGCGGACAACGCCCCGGCGCTGCGGCTGTACGAGTCGCTCGGCTACGCGACGACCCGGGTCGACGCCTACAAGCGGCTGCTCTAGGGGCGGGCGGCCAGCAGCCGGTCGGCGATCTCCTCGATCCGCCCGCGCAGGCCCTCCTGGCTGGTGCCGCCGTCCAGCCGTTCCCCGCCGATCACGTACGTGGGCGTGCCGGTGACGCCGATCGCCCT
Organism: Streptomyces sp. NPDC050856; assembly: GCF_040653855.1. Taxonomy (NCBI): domain Bacteria; kingdom Bacillati; phylum Actinomycetota; class Actinomycetes; order Kitasatosporales; family Streptomycetaceae; genus Streptomyces; species Streptomyces sp. NPDC050856. The sequence continues at coordinate 26,166 of NZ_JBFAGV010000024.1, forward strand.
GCCCTCGGCCTGGTCCGCGTCGACGATCAGCAGGTGCCGGCCGTCGATCAGCGCCGTGTCGAACTCCTCGGCGTCAAGGCCCAGTTCCGCCGCCACCTCCAGCAGGACGGGCTCACCCCGGGACGCCAGCTCCTCGGTCCTGGCGAGCACGGCCTCGGCGTACGGCCAGCCCTTGCCCTGCGCCACGGCCTCCTCGGCGGCCTGGGCGGCGGCGTAGGCGTGCCGGTGCTTCTCCAGCGGGAAGTGCCGCAGCCGCACCTCCAGGCGGTCCTCGTAGCGGGCGCGCAACGCGCGCAGGTCCGCCAGGGCGGCGTGGCAGTCGGAGCACTGCAGCTCGCACCAGACATCGAGGACGAGGGGGGTGCCGGTCGCGGGGCCGGTGGTGCGGTCGGTCGTGGGGTCGTTCATGCCAGCAGTCTCCCAGCCGCGGCGCGGCCGGCCCAACCGGGGACCCGGGCGGGATCCCGACCCGGAGACGTCCCCGGAGATGTCCCCGCGGCGGGCCGGCACCATGGCCGCCGCACCCCTGTCCGGTGCAGGATGGAAGGGACGTACCGCCCCGTGTGCCTGGAGGACCGGATGCTTGCCGAGACGATCTGTTCAGCGGTGTCCGCGGCCGGGCTGGGCATCGCGGCCATCACGGCGTACCGGCGGCGGTTCCTCACCGCGGGCCGCCTCGCCGCGTACGCGCTCGTCCCGCTCGGACTGGTGCTGACGGGGGCCGTGGAATGGCTGGCGCGCACCGCGTTCAGCCCGGTGGCCTGGGCCGGGTTCGGGCTGCTCGGCGCGGCGTGGCTGCTCTTCGCGCTCACCCGGGCCGTCGAGCGGCGCCGGGGCGGCCGGGCCGGGGACGGGGCGGGGCGGGAGCCGCGCACCGCGACGGCCACCGGCGGGGGCAGCGGTCCGGCCGCCGCCGACCGCGCCGGCGGCCGTGCCGGCAGCGGCGCCGGGCCGGAGCGGGCCGCGTCCGGCGACGACTTCAGCGACATCGAGGCCATCCTCAAGAAGCACGGCATCTGACGTCCGATACCGCCTTTGCCCCCGGCCCCGGCGGGACACGCGGCAGGGACCACGGGAAGGGGTGAACCGCCCCCCGGAGAAATCGCGTTGGGCGCTCGGCGGGCGGCGCGCTGCGCCATCATCACCCCGACATGCTCGATGCCTCGCGGGATGAACCACCCGCCCCCGCCCAGGAGCCGCGCGGATGTCTGTTCGCGCTCTCCCAGCCGCCCTTGATGATCTTCCTCGCGGTGATCGGCTTCCTGCTGCTGATGGCCGCCGTGCACGACCTCTTCCTGCTGTAGGGCCGGTCGGGGCCGCTACCTCAGCGGGCCGCCGCCTCCTTGCGGCGTGCCCGGTACGCCGCGACGTGCAGTCGGTTACCGCAGGTACGGCTGTCGCAGTAGCGGCGCGAGCGGTTGCGGGACAGGTCCACGAAGGCCCGCCCGCAGTCCGGCGCCTCGCACCGGCGCAGCCGCTCCTGTTCGCCCGCCACCACGATGAAGGCCAGCGCCATCCCGCAGTCGGCTGCCAGGTGGTCGGCGACCGAAGCGCCGGGCGCGAAGTAGTGCACGTGCCAGTCGTAGCCGTCGTGGTCGGTCAGCTGCGGCGTGGTGCCCGCGGCGGCCACCAGCTGGTTGATCAGCTCCGCCGCGGTGCGGGCGTCGGTGGCCGAGAACACTTCGGTGAACCGGTTCCGCACCTCCCGGACCGCCCGCAGATCCGCTTCGCCGAGCTCGTCCACGCCGCTGAGGCTGTGGCTCCGTACGAACGCGTACAGCGACGCGATGTCGCCGAGCTCCTCGCCCCGGCCGCCCTCGGGGGCGGTGTTCATCAGGTCGACGACGGTGTCGAGGGCGATCCGGGTGTCGTGGGGGATCAGCACGAATTCGCTCCCTGGCAGGCTGCGGGCCGGTGCCCGCCGAATTGCGCTGACTCTAGCCGCTTCCGTGCCAGGCGCCCCGAGCGCGCCGGAACGGGGCCGAAAACGCCCCCGCGCCGCCAGCGCGACGGCTTGTCGCGGTGACGGCGCGGGCGGGCGCCACAGGTGGCCGCGCCGGTGGATGGCCATGTGTCATCCGCGCGGCGCCGTCGCCCCGAGTCGGACGGCGCCGTGCGGCTCTCTGCCTGGCTCAGCTTTCGGCCAGGATGTGGGAGAGCTCCGTGTCGAGATCGAAGTGCCGGTGCTCGGTGCCGGGCGGCACCGCGGCGTCGGTCCGCTTCAGGAACGACTCCAGGGCCCGCGCCGGGGCCTCGAGCAGGGCTTCGCCCTCGGGGGAGCTCAGGGCGATGCAGACGACGCCCTGGCCGTGGCTGCGGGACGGCCAGACTCTGACGTCGCCGGTTCCGGTGGGTCGGTGGAGCCCCTCCGCGAGAAGGTCGCGGGCGAAGACCCACTCGACCGTCTCCTCGGCTCCGGTGTGGAAGGTGGCGTGCACGGCGTAGGGATCGGCCGTGTCATACCGCAGGCCCGCCGGTACAGGCAGTGAGGACTCGCTCGACACAACGAGGCGCAGGTGCAGCTCGCAGCTGACCGTGGTGTTCATAAGCGCCAGGGCCTTTCGCTCAGTGTGCGCTCGGGGATTCGCACGTCGGCGAAATCGACATGCCACCTACGGTGCCGTTGTAAACCCCTCTGTCTGTTTTGTGGGCCTTGAGGTAGCTCGTATGGCGGTATGCAACCGGTGCTTATAGGGCCATTCCGGTACCCCGCCGACGTCCGGTAGGTTGGGCCTCATGAATGCGGAGAGTGACGAGCGGGGCAGGGTCGCCGAGAAGGCGGCCGGTGCGCCCGCGACGGGGGACGTGACGGGGAGCTCGGCGGCAGCGGCCGAGCCGGCGCTGGGATCGCGGGCGCCCGACTTCATCAAGGCACGGCGGACGCTCCACCTCAGCTGGCAGGTGGGGGTCTTCGTCGTCGGTCTGGCCGTGGTGGCCGCCGGGGTGTCCATGCTGGTGCTGCCCGGACCGGGCTGGGTCGTGATCTTCGGCGGCATGGCGATCTGGGCGACCGAGTTCGTCTGGGCCCAGCTGGTGCTGCGCTGGACGAAGCGGAAGGTCACCGCGGCGGCGCAGCGGGCGCTCGATCCCAAGGTGCGGCGGCGCAACATCGTCCTGACCACGACCGGTCTGGTGATCGTCGCCGCCCTGGCCGGCTACTACCTCTACCGGTTCGGGCTGGCGCTGCCCTGGAACATCGAGGAGTGATCCACGGCCCGGGAAACGGCCGGGGCGCCCTCGGGCCGCCCCCGGCCGGGGGTGCCCCGGACATGCGGTAATGTTTGCGGTGCGCCCGGGCGATTAGCTCAGTGGGAGAGCGCTTCGTTCACACCGAAGAGGTCACTGGTTCGAACCCAGTATCGCCCACCACCCGGATCAGCCGGACCGAAGGCCCCGGAGAGACCCCTCTCCGGGGCCTTCGGCGTCCCTGCCCGCAGACTGGGGCCATGAACTGGAACCACTACCGCTTCCGCAGCGTCTGGGACCTGCCCGCCCCGCCGGACACCGTCTACGCGGTCCTGGCGCGGCCCGAGGAGTACCCCCGCTGGTGGCCCCAGGTGCGCCGGACCGTCCTCCTCGACGAGCGCACCGGTGTCGTCCGCATCCGATCCGTCCTCCCGTACGACATCGTCGTCACGCTCGCCGAGCGGCGCCGCGACCCGGCCGCCCGGGTGCTGGAGACCACCCTGGACGGCGACTTGCGCGGGTGGGCCCGCTGGACCGTCACCGGGCACGGGACCGGCGGCGCCCGAGCGCTCTACGAGCAGGAGGTGGAGGTGCGCCGGCCCCTCATGCGGCGCCTGGCCGTACCGGGCCGGCCCGCCTTCCTGGTCAACCACCGGCTGATGATGCGCGCCGGACGCCGCGGCCTGGCCGCCGGGCTGGCGGGCGGTTTGAACACAGGGCGCCGGGACCTGTAAGGTTCAGTGCGTTCCCGGGCGATTAGCTCAGTGGGAGAGCGCTTCGTTCACACCGAAGAGGTCACTGGTTCGAACCCAGTATCGCCCACCGGGAAAGGCCGATCCGTGTCACACGGGTCGGCCTTCTGCGTTGCCCCCGCGCCGCCCGCGCCGCCCGCGCCGCCCGCGCCGCCCGCGCCGCCCGCGCCGCCCGCGCCGGCTGAGCCCGTGGGGCGCCGCGCTCCTCAGGCCGCCGCCGGCAGCTCGGGCCGCAGCGGCCAGGCCGGATCCACCGCCTCCGGTGACCCGTTGCGCGCGAACCACGCCTGCAGGCCCCGCGCCTGCGCCGCGTGCCACACCGCCTGCGCGGTGTGCAACTCGGCCGGCGACAGGTGGTCCAGGCGGGCGGCGTACCGCCGCCCCACCGCCCGTACGACGTCCAGCGCCGCCAGCGCGTCCGCGGCCGCGTCGTGCGCGCCCTCCAGCGCCACCCCGTACTGCTCGCACAGGTCCGTCAGGGTCCGACGGCCCTTGCGGTAGCGGTCCAGGTGCTTGTCCAGCACCCGCGGGTCCAGCACGCACAGCGGCGCGTTGCGCAGGTACCGCGACAGCGACGAAGCCCGGTGCCGGCGCAACTCCCGGTCCAGCAGCGTCAGATCGAACGGCGCGTTCATCACCACCAGCGGCCGCCCGGCCGCGCACTGCTCGGCCAGGACCCGGCCTATCTCCTCCATCACCGGCGCCGGCCACCGGCCGTTGCGCTGGAGGTGATCGTCCGTCAGGCCGTGCACGTCGGTGGCACCGGCCGGTACCGGTATGCCCGGATTGACCAGCCAGCGCGTCACCCGCACCCGTCCGCCCGCCGCGTCCTGCACCACCACGGCGGCCGAAACGATCCGGTCCTCCTCGACATCGACACCGGTCGTCTCCGTGTCGAACGCGGCCAGGGGGCCTTCGTACCAGAGCGTCATCCCCGAACTCCTCGCACCAGCCGGGCAGATGGCGTGATGCCCTGCCCGAATCGGTGATACCCGGGCTGTTTGCGCCGTACGCAACCCGGCGACAACACAAGTGACGGGCAGGCCGACTGACGCCCCGTCGCCCCCACTCACCACACGACGCCCGGAAGGCGTGAGGAGCCATGGCGCTCGCGCAGCCCGAACCCGGCGGGCTGCTGCCCCGGCGGGTCACACCGCTGCGGGGCGCACTCGCCACCACCGCGTGCATGGAGACCCTGCAAGTGGGCTACCTGCACGCCGTCGCGGCCGCCGCCGGCTGCTCGCTGTCCCAGCCCTTTCCCGACAACGGCATCGACTGGCACGTCAGCCACAGCGCCCCCGGGCACACGGTCGACGACGAAGTCACCATCAAAATCCAGCTCAAGAGCACGTACCAGATCCCGCCCCGCCCGCCGGGCCCCGCGTTCTCCTTCACCCTCGACAACGACCACCTGGTGAAGCTCGCCCGCACTCCCGTCTCGGTGCACAAGATCCTGGTCGTGATGCTGGTGCCCAGGGCCCGCGACGAATGGCTGCGCGCCGGCCACGACCGCCTGGACCTGCGGCACTGCTGCTACTGGACCAACCTCGCCGGCCACGCCGTGACCGGCCGGCGCTGCACCACCGTACGCGTCCCCACGACACGGATATTCGACGACCGGGCACTGTGCGAGATCATGACCCGGGTCGGCGCGGGAGGAAGCCCCTGATGCCATGGCCGACCGACGACACCGCCCGGCCCCTCCCGGCCGGCCACCCCCCGACGGCCTTCGACGGGGTGCCCGACCCCGGCCGGGTCGACCCGCTGGTGCTGGGCGCCCTGCTGGACCGGCACGGCTGGCGCCGCCGCGGCGGCGCCGCCGGACGCTACGCCCGCTGGACCCCGCCCGGCCCCGGCACGGGCGCCGCCAGCCTGCTGGTGCCCGAGAGCCGCTCCTTCCCGGACTGCGACGACCTGATCGGCGAGGCCCTCACCGCGCTCGCCCGCTGCGCCACGCCCTCCGCCCGCGAGGTGCTCGCCGGCCTCACCGTGCCCAGCGACGAGATCCGCTGGTGGCAGGAGGCCCCCGCCGGCCCCGGCGGAACCGTTCCGTGGCCCGTCCAGGAACAGTTGCGCGCCGCCGCCCGCCAGGTGCTCCTGGCCGGCGCCCTCGCGGTCCACGGGCGGGCCGGCTACCACGGCACACGCCACCGCCGGAAGGCCCGGGCCGCCCTGGACGGGGTCCTCGTGGCGACCGCCCCCGCCGGTCGGGGGCTCACCGCCTTCGTCCCGGTGGACCCGGGCCGCGCCCTGACCGTAGCGCTCCACCACGCCCTGTACGCGGCCCGGGACGCCGTCGACTACCAGCGGGCCACCGGCAGGACGGAGGCCTTCGGGGCCGCGGTCCGGGCCGGCGTGAGCCGTGAGCTGACCGAGGCGCTCATCGCGCTGGTCCGCGGCGCGGAAGGCGCGGGGATCGCCCTGGAATGGGCGCCCGCCGCCGGAGTGCCCGCGGGGTGCGCGGCACGGCCGGAACCCGTGGAGTTCTCACCGGGCGACCTGCCGGCGCTGCGGGCGGCGGGCGCCCGCTACCTCCGGGACGAGCCGTCGGTTCCGGTGCTGCTCACCGGCACGGTCGTCCGGATGCGCCGGCAGGGGCCGCGCGGCCCCGGGACCGTGCGCCTGCGGGTGCTCGCCGGGGCCGAGGTGCCGCACGTCCGGGTGGCCCTGGACGAGGTGGCCTACCGCACGGCCGGCCAGGCCCACCTGGCCGGGCTGCCCGTCCGGGTGGCGGGCCGGCTGGAGAGCCGGGGCGGCTTCCGCCGGCTGACGGACGCCTGTGACGTCGTCCCGGTGCGGGTGGACGAGGCGGAACGGGACCGGCTGATGAAGTCGCTGCGCGAGCCACCGGGATTCGGCGACCGGGCGGACTGAGGAACAACCGTTTCGCGGCCGGGGGCGGCGGCTCGGTACGATTCCGTCGTGCCGTGCGATACGTACGCGGCGCTTCCCCTTCAGTCAGGAGAGACCGGTGTCAGACGTCCGTGTGATCATCCAACGCGATTCCGAGCGGGAAGAGCGCGTGGTGACGACGGGCACTACGGCCGCCGATCTCTTCGCCGGCGAGCGCACCGTCGTGGCCGCGCGCATCGCGGGGGAGCTGAAGGACCTCGCGTACGGGATCGAGGACGGCCAGATCGTCGAGCCGGTCGAGATCTCCTCCGACGACGGCCTCGCCATCCTGCGCCACTCCACCGCCCACATCATGGCGCAGGCCGTGCAGGAGCTCTTCCCCGAGGCCAAGCTGGGCATCGGCCCGCCCATCCGGGACGGCTTCTACTACGACTTCGACGTGGCCGAGCCCTTCACCCCCGAGGACCTCAAGCGCATCGAGAAGAAGATGCAGGAGATCCAGAAGCGGGGGCAGCGGTTCTCGCGCCGGGTCACCACCGACGAGGACGCCCGTCAGGAGCTGGCGGACGAGCCGTACAAACTGGAGCTCATCGGCCTCAAGGGCAACGCGGCCAACGCCGCCGAGGGCGCGGACGCCGAGGTGGGCGGCGGCGAGCTGACCATCTACGACAACCTCGACGCCAAGACCGGCGAGCTGTGCTGGAAGGACCTCTGCCGCGGCCCGCACCTGCCCACCACCCGCGCCGTCCCCGCGTTCAAGCTGATGCGCTCGGCCGCCGCGTACTGGCGGGGCAGCGAGAAGAACCCCCAGCTCCAGCGGATCTACGGCACCGCCTGGCCGTCCAAGGACGAGCTGAAGGCGTACCTGGACTTCCTGGCCGAGGCCGAGAAGCGCGACCACCGCAAGCTCGGTGCCGAGCTGGACCTGTTCTCCTTCCCGGACGAGCTGGGCCCCGGCCTCGCGGTCTTCCACCCCAAGGGCGGGGTCATCCGCAAGGAGATGGAGCAGTACTCGCGGCGCCGGCACGAGGAGTCCGGGTACGAGTTCGTCAACACCCCGCACATCTCGAAGGAGAAGCTCTTCGAGACCTCGGGCCACCTGCCGAACTACGCCGACGGGATGTTCCCGCCCCTGGAGTTCGACGAGCAGAACTACCGCCTCAAGGCGATGAACTGCCCGATGCACAACCTGATCTTCAAGGCGCGCGGGCGGTCGTACCGTGAGCTGCCCCTGCGGATGTTCGAGTTCGGCACCGTCTACCGGTACGAGAAGTCGGGCGTGGTGCACGGGCTGACCCGCTCCCGCGGCTTCACCCAGGACGACTCCCACATCTACTGCACCCGGGAGCAGATGGCGGACGAGCTCGACTCGCTGCTCACCTTCGTCCTCGACCTGCTGCGGGACTACGGCCTGAACCAGTTCGAGCTGGAGCTGTCCACCCGGGACCCCGAGTCGGACAAGTTCATCGGCGAGGACGCGGAGTGGGAGGAGGCCACCGAGGCCCTCCGGCTGGCCGCCGAGAAGCAGGGGCTGCCGCTGGTGCCCGACCCGGGCGGCGCGGCCTACTACGGGCCGAAGATCTCCGTGCAGGTCCGGGACGCCATCGGCCGGTCCTGGCAGATGTCGACGATCCAGGTCGACTTCCAGCAGCCCAAGCGGTTCGGCCTGGAGTACACCGCGGCCGACGGCACCAAGCAGCAGCCGGTGATGATCCACCGCGCGCTGTTCGGCAGCATCGAGCGGTTCTTCGCGGTGCTGCTGGAGCACTACGCGGGCGCGTTCCCGGCGTGGCTGGCCCCGGTGCAGGCGCTGGGCATCCCGGTGGGCGACGCCCACGTCGGGTACCTGCGGGACTTCGCCGCCGAGGCGAAGGCCAAGGGCCTGCGGGTCGAGGTGGACGCCTCCTCCGACCGTATGCAGAAGAAGATCAGGAACGCCCAGAAGCAGAAGGTCCCGTTCATGATCATCGTCGGTGACGACGACATGAACGCCGGTACGGTGTCGTTCCGGTACCGCGACGGATCACAGGAGAACGGCATTCCTCGTGACCAGGCGCTGGCGAAGCTCGTTGAGGTGGTGGAGCGCCGCGAACAGGCGTGAGGTGATCCCCGCGTGAGCGGGGGGCGAGGGGCGGTCCCGGCCGGGGCCGCCCCTCGCCGTATCGACGTCACCCCCAGCGAATATGCTGGCCGACATGACGACTGAGCCGGAGCAGCAGATCGGAGTCGGGACGCCTGACGCGTTCCAGCGCCTGTGGACGCCCCACCGGATGGCGTACATCCAGGGCGAGAACAAGCCCACCGGCCCGGGGGCCGACGACGGCTGTCCGTTCTGCGCCATCCCCTCGAAGTCGGACGAGGACGGGCTGATCGTCGCCCGCGGCGACAAGGTCTACGCCGTGCTCAACCTCTATCCGTACACGGGTGGACACCTGATGGTCGTCCCCTTCCGGCACGTGGCCGACTACACCGAGCTGGACGAGGCCGAGACCGCCGAGCTCGCGCGGCTGACCAAGCAGGCCATGACCGCGCTGCGGGCCGCGTCCGGGGCGCACGGGTTCAACCTCGGGATGAACCAGGGCAGCGTCGCCGGCGCCGGTATCGCCGCCCACCTCCACCAGCACGTCGTGCCGCGGTGGGGCGGCGACACCAACTTCATGCCCGCCATCGGCCACACCAAGGTCCTGCCACAGCTCCTCGCCGACACCCGCAGGATGCTCGCCGGGGCGTGGCCCGGGGCGACCGGCTGATCACGCGTCGTAGACGTCCGCCTTCTTCGGCATCGGGTCCTGGACGAAGCCGCTCAGCACCATGGACCGGTTGCTGAAGCGCTCGGTGTCCACGCCGTGCTCCTCGAGCATCTTGATGGTCGCGGTGTGGACCGCCCGCATCACCGGGGTCGCGGCGCGGATGGCGTCGTCGGCCATGAAGCGGTGGCGCCAGGGCTGGTCGGCCCAGGCGTGCCGCAGGCCGAACGGCTCGGGCAGGACCAGCTTGCCGCCCAGGAAGTCCAGGACCGGCGGGAACCAGGTCAGGGGCGCGCGGACGGCCAGCCGGACCACTTCGTTCGTCTCCACCAGCGGGAGCATGATCTCCTTGGTCTCCCAGAACCGGACGGTCTTGGAGACCTCCTTCTTCTTGGGCTCCGGCTTGGTGGTGAACAGCGGGTGGACCGGGCCCAGGGCATGGCCGGTGACCTCGATGCGCAGCGTGTGCAGCAGCGCGGTGACGGTGACCATCATGGTGAGCACCAGCTGACCGTCCCAGAGGACGAACTGGACGCCCAGGTAGTGGCGGTTGCCCTTGCCGAACTGGTTCTCGTTGCACACGCGCTGTATCTCGTGCGGCTTCACCTGGTAGGCCACGACGTCCTCGCCGTCGGGGCGGGCGACCTCCTTGGCCCCCTCGCCGACCGGGACGACGATCCAGTGGTTGACCGACGGGGTGGGGAAGCCGGTCTTGAGCGTGCCGCGCTCCAGCAGTTTCAGCTGGTCGTGGATGGGCCTGATGACGTCCCAGGTGCGGAAGGCGTGGATCTCCTTGCCCTCGCGGGGGACGAGCTCCTCGGCGAGGTGCCAGCCGCCCCAGCGGGTGCCCATGCCGAGTATGCCCTTGGGGCCCGCGTAGAAGACGACGTTGGAGCGCTGTTCGGCGCTGAGCTTCTCCAGGGACTGGCGCAGTTCCTCGGCGGCGGTCTCGTTGGGGTCGTGCGGAACGGCCTCGGGGATCTTCGGGCCGACGCCGCCGCCGCTGAGCAGGCCTTCCCACCGGGCGCGCAGATCCCTGGCGGTGGTTTCGCAGATCCGCTTGGCGAGGAACCACCCCGCGACGGGCGCGACGACCATCACCCGCAGGTAGAGCGCCAGGAGGCCGGTGAACGGCAGCTTCAGCAGGAAGATCACGGCGAGGACGCCGACGGCCAGGAGCAGCGCGGAACCCAGGGCGCCGGCCCGCTTGTTGGCGGCGCCGGCGAGGCTGCGGCGCAGCTGGAACACGGCGAGCCAGATCAGCAGTCCGGGCAGGAAGACCACCCCGAAGACCAGCGTCACCAGGGTCAGCAGCTTGTCGCGCTGCTTGCGGATGCGGGTGGCGGCCAGGCAGTGCTCGACGATGGTCTGCGGCTCGGTGCCGAAGGACTGGATCAGCGGTTTGCGGGCGCCGCCCAGCATGCGCACCTGCACGGCCCGGGAGAACGCCTCCCCGAGGTTGGGCTCGAAGAGGCTGAACTTCCCCTTCTTCACCGTGGATTCGTGCCGCTCGTTGTTCGCCTTGAGGATCTCCTCGACGGGGCCGTCGCGGTACGCGGCGGAGGCGAGCGCGTGCGTCGCCACCGTCTGTCCGGCCGAGCCCTGGAGCGGGACCTGAGCCCCGGGGCCGAAACTGTCCATGGTCACTGCCGCCCCCATCGCCGCCTGTACCGCTGCCGCATCTCCCCGCTCTGCGGCTCTTCCCCATCACTGTGGTGCGCACACCTGGTGAGCTGGGCACTACAGAGTATCGGGGTGGCGCGCCGCGCGTCAGTGGATGCCGCGGGCCGTGGACAACGGAGTGCCGCCCGCCCCGGGGGAGTTGGACGGGCGGCAGGTCAACGCCGGTCAGGCGCCCACGCGTTCGCGGATCCTCTCGGCGATCTGTGGGGGCATCGGCTCGTGGCGGGCGTAGTCGCGGTCGAACCGGCCGGTTCCGTGCGAGATGGAGCGCAGGTCGATCGCGTACCGGCCGATCTCGATCTCCGGCACCTCGGCCCGTACCAGTGTGCGGCCCGGACCGGCCTGTTCGGTCCCCACGACGCGGCCACGCCGCCCGGACATGTCGCTCATCACCGGGCCGACGTACTCGTCCGGCACCAGGACCCGCACCTCGGCGACCGGCTCCAGCAGGCTGATCCTGGTGTCCGCCGCCGCCTCGCGCAGCGCCAGCGCGCCGGCGGTCTGGAAGGCGGCGTCGGAGGAGTCCACCGAGTGGGCCTTGCCGTCCACGAGCGTGACCCGCACGTCGACCAGGGGGTGGCCGGCGGCCACGCCGCGTGCGGCCTGGGACCGTACGCCCTTCTCCACGGAGGGGATGAACTGGCGCGGTACCGCGCCCCCCACCACCTTGTCGACGAACTCGACGCCCGAGCCGGGCGGCAGCGGCTCGACCTCGATCTCGCAGATCGCGTACTGGCCGTGCCCGCCGGACTGCTTCACATGGCGGCCGCGTCCGGTCGCCCGGCCGGCGAACGTCTCCCGCAGGGACACCTTGTGCGGTACGACGTCGACCTGGACGCCGTAGCGGCTGCGCAGCCGTTCCAGCGCCACGTCCATATGGGCCTCGCCCATGCACCACAGGACGACCTGGTGGGTGTCCTGGTTCTGTTCCAGCCGCATGGTGGGGTCCTCGGCGACCAGGCGTGCCAGCCCCTGCGACAGCTTGTCCTCGTCGGCCTTGCTGTGCGCCTGGACGGCCAGCGGCAGCAGCGGGTCCGGCATCGCCCAGGGCTCCACCAGCAGCGGGTCGTCCTTGGCGGAGAGGGTGTCGCCGGTCTCCGCGCGGTTCAGCTTGGCGACGCAGGCGATGTCACCGGCGACGCAGTGGTTCAGCTGGCGCTGCTGCTTGCCGAAGGGCGCGGTCAGGGCTCCGACGCGCTCGTCCACGTCGTGGTCCTCGTGGCCCCGGTCGGCGAGCCCGTGCCCGGAGACGTGGACGGTCTGGTCGGGGCGCAGGGTGCCGGAGAAGACCCGTACCAGGGAGATCCGGCCGACGTACGGGTCGGAGGAGGTCTTGACCACCTCCGCGACCAGCGGTCCGTCCGGGTCGCAGGTCAGCGGCGGGCGGGGGCGGCCGTCGGGGGTGGTGACGGCGGGGAGCTCGTGCTCCGGGGGGCTGGGGAAGCCACGGGTGATCAGGTCCAGCAGTTCCACCGTGCCGAGTCCCTGGCTCGCGCCGGGGGCGGCGGCCGCGGCGGCGAGGACCGGGTGGAAGGTACCCCGGGCGACGGCCTTCTCCAGGTCCTCGACGAGGGTCTTGAGGTCGATCTCCTCACCGCCGAGGTAGCGGTCCATGAGGGTCTCGTCCTCGCTCTCGGCGATGATCCCCTCGATCAACCGGTCGCGCGCCGTGTCGATGAGCGGAAGCTGGGCGTCGTCCGGGGGGTTCTCCGTCCGCCGGCCGGAGGAGTAGTCGAAGACCTTGCGGGTGAGCAGTCCGACCAGCCCGGTGGCGGGCGCGTGGCCGTCGGGTGTCTGGGGGCCCAGGACCGGCACGTAGAGCGGGAGCACGGCGTCGGGGTCGTCCCCGCCGAAGACGCGGCCGCACAGCCGGGTCAGTTCGTCGTAGTCGGTGCGGGCGGTGTCGAGGTGGGTGATGACGATGGCGCGGGGCATGCCGACGGCCGCGCACTCCTCCCACACCGCGCGGGTCGAGCCGACGACCGCGTCGGCCTCCTGGGCGGCCGAGACGACGAAGAGCGCCGCGTCGGCGGCGCGCAGGCCGGCCCGGAGCTCCCCGACGAAGTCGGCGTATCCGGGGGTGTCCAGCAGATTGATCTTGTGGCCGTCCCATTCGAGGGGGACCAGGGAGAGCTGTACGGAGCGCTGCTGGCGGTGCTCGATCTCGTCGTAGTCCGAGACGGTGCCGCCGTCCTCGACCCGGCCGGCCCGGTTGACCGCTCCGGCGGTCAGTGCGAGGGCCTCCACCAGGGTCGTCTTGCCGGAGCCGCTGTGGCCGACCAGCACCACGTTCCGTATCGATGCGGGCTGGTCGGCCGTTACCGCCCTGCCGGCGGCCCCGGGGTGTGTGTTCGCCTTGTCGCCCATGACTCGTCCTCCCGGTCGCGAATGCTCGGTGAGGTGGGGGAGCGCGCGGTGGCTCCGGTGATGCCCGCGTTGGTCTTCCGAGCTTTCCACTCAGGCCAGGTTGCGTCCATACGTCCGACACCGCGAGGGGAGGGCGGGTGCCGGCGCTGCCGTGCCGGCGTCCTGGCTACGATGGGCCAGCCGGTGGCCGTTGGGGCCGCGCGGCCCACCGACCCCTCGGGAAGGCCATGCTGAACAAGTACGCGCGTGCGTTTTTCACGCGTGTCCTCACACCGTTCGCCGCGTTTCTGCTCCGCCGCGGAGTGAGCCCCGACGCCGTCACCCTGATCGGCACGGCCGGTGTGGTGGCGGGTGCGCTGGTCTTCTTCCCCAGGGGGGAGTTCTTCTGGGGCACCATCGTCATCACGCTCTTCGTCTTCTCCGACCTCGTCGACGGCAACATGGCCCGGCAGGCGGGCATCTCCAGCCGCTGGGGCGCCTTCCTGGACTCGACGCTGGACCGGGTCGCCGACGGAGCCGTCTTCGGAGGCTTCGCGCTGTGGTACGCGGGCAGCGGCGACGACAACGTGCTGTGCGCCGTGGCGATCTTCTGCCTGACGAGCGGGCAGGTCGTGTCGTACACCAAGGCGCGCGGCGAGTCGATCGGGCTGCCGGTGGCGGTGAACGGGCTGGTGGAGCGGGCCGAGCGGCTGGTGATCTCGCTGGTCGCGGCGGGTCTGGCCGGACTGCACGGATTCGGTGTGCCGGGCGTCCAGGTCCTGCTGCCGATCGCGCTGTGGATCGTCGCGGTCGGCAGCGCGGTCACGCTGGGGCAGCGCGTGGTGACCGTCCGCCGCGAGTCGGCCGAGGCGGACGCGACCGGCCCCAGGGGAAGCGGGGCCACCTCATGAGCACGCTCAGGGACCGGGTGACGGACGGGCTGTACGGGCTCGGCTGGAGCACCGTCAAGAAGCTGCCCGAGCCGGTCGCGGTGGCGCTGGGCCGGCGTATCGCGGACACCACGTGGCGCCGGCGCGGTACCGGCGTGCTGCGGCTGGAGGCCAATCTGGCCCGGGTGCTGCCGGACGCCACGCCCGAGCGGTTGGCGGAGCTGTCGCGGGCCGGCATGCGCTCGTACCTGCGGTATTGGATGGAGTCCTTCCGGCTGCCCGCGTGGAGCGCGCAGCGTGTGAGGCAGTCCGTCGAGGTCAAGGACCTGCACCGGCTGACCGACGGGCTGGCCGCCGGCAAGGGCGTGATCCTGGCCCTGCCGCACTTGGCCAACTGGGACCTGGCGGGCGTCTTCCTGACCCGCGCCATGGGCGTGCCGTTCACGACGGTGGCCGAGCGGCTCAAACCGGAGACGCTGTTCGACCGGTTCGTCGCCTACCGCGAGTCCCTGGGCATGGAGGTGCTGCCGCACACCGGCGGCGCGGCCTTCGGGACCCTGGCGCGCCGGCTGCGGGCCGGCGGCCTGGTGTGCCTGGTCGCCGACCGGGACCTGTCCGCCTCGGGCGTCGAGGTGACGTTCTTCGGCGAGACGGCACGGATGCCGGCCGGCCCGGCGATGCTGGCGCAGCAGACCGGGGCGCTGCTGCTTCCGGCGACGCTCTGGTACGACGGCCCGGCGACGATGGCCGGGCAGGTGTACCCGCCCGTCGAGGTGCCCGCGACGGGCACCCGGGCGGAGAAGTCGGCCGTGATGACCCAGGCCCTGGCCGACGCCTTCGCGAGCGGTATCGCCGACCACCCGGAGGACTGGCACATGCTCCAGCGGCTGTGGACGGCGGACCTCGACGAGAACCGGGTGAAGCGGTGAGGATCGGCATCGTCTGCCCGTACTCCTGGGACGTGCCGGGCGGCGTCCAGTTCCACATCCGCGACCTGGCCGAGCACCTGATCCGGCTGGGGCACGGGGTGTCGGTGCTGGCACCGGCCGACGACGAGACGCCGCTGCCGCCGTACGTGGTGTCGGCGGGGCGCGCGGTGCCCGTGCCCTACAACGGCTCGGTGGCCCGGCTCAACTTCGGGTTCCTCTCGGCGGCCCGGGTGCGGCGCTGGCTGCACGACGGCACGTTCGACGTGATCCACATCCACGAGCCGGCCTCCCCCTCGCTGGGCCTGCTGTCGTGCTGGGCGGCGCAGGGGCCGATCGTGGCGACGTTCCACACGTCCAACCCGCGCTCCCGCGCCATGATCGCCGCGTACCCGATCCTCCAGCCCGCGCTGGAGAAGATCAGCGCGCGGATCGCGGTGAGCGAGTACGCCCGCCGGACACTGGTGGAGCACCTGGGGGGCGACGCCGTGGTCATCCCCAACGGCGTCGACGTGGACTTCTTCGCCAAGGCCGACCCCAGACCGGAGTGGCAGGGCGACACCCTGGGCTTCATCGGCCGGATCGACGAGCCCCGCAAGGGCCTGCCGGTGCTGATGAAGGCGCTGCCCGCGATCCTCGCGGCCCGGCCGCGCACCCGGCTGCTGGTGGCCGGGCGCGGCGACGAGGAGGAGGCCGTCGCCTCGCTGCCCGTCGACATGCGGCGGAGGGTGGAGTTCCTCGGCATGGTCAGCGACGAGGACAAGGCGCGGCTGCTGCGCAGCGTCGACCTGTACGTGGCGCCCAACACCGGCGGCGAGAGTTTCGGCATCATCCTGGTCGAGGCCCTGTCGGCGGGCGCTCCGGTGCTGGCCAGCGACCTGGACGCGTTCGCCCAGGTGCTGGACCAGGGCGCGGCGGGGGAGCTGTTCGCCAACGAGGACGCCGACGCGCTGGCCTCGGCCGCGATCCGGCTGCTCGGCGACCCCGACCGGCGCCAGGAACTCCACGAACGGGGCAGTGCGCACGTCCGCCGCTTCGACTGGTCGACGGTCGGCGCGGACATCCTCGCGGTGTACGAGACGGTCACGGACGGGGCGGCGTCGGTCGCCACGGACGAGCGGCTCGGCCTGCGCGCGCGGTGGGGGCTGGCTCGGGACCAGGAGCGCCCCTGAGACCGGCCGGAACCTGCCCCCGGGCGGCGCTCCGGGGGCAGCATGACCCCCATGGGACACCACTGGGAGATACGCAGGCTCGACCTCGGCCACTTCGTCCGGCCCGCCGCCGAGGCGGGTGGGGAGCACCCGCGGGTGGAGCCGGTGCTGGCGTACCTGGTACGCCACGACGCCGGCGTCCTGCTCTTCGACAGCGGCGTCGGCACCGGCTCCCCCGACGCCGACGCGCACTACCGGCCCCGGCGCAACGACCTCGCCGCCGCGCTCGCCGCCCAGGGCCTGGGCCTCGGCGACATCGACGTCGTGGTCAACTGCCACCTGCACTTCGACCACTGCGGCGGCAACCCCCTCCTCCCCGGCCGCCCGGTCTTCGTGCAGCGCGCCGAACTGGCCGCCGCCCGGGCGGGCGGGTACACCATCGAGGCCCTGGTGGACTTCCCCGGCGCGCGGTACGAGGAGGCCGACGGCGAGGCGGAGGTCTGGCCGGGGGTGCGTGTCGTGCCGACGCCCGGGCACACGGCGGGGCACCAGTCGCTGGTGGTCTCCGGGCGCCAGGGGACGGTGGTGCTGGCCGGGCAGGCGTACGACTTCGCCTCCCACTTCGCCTCCGCCGAGATGGCCCGCCGCGCCGCACTCGGCACGGTGGGCCCACCACCGGCCCCGTACCGCCCGTGGCTGGACCGGCTGGCGGCCTTCGGCCCGCACCGGGTGCTGTTCGCCCATGACCGCTCGGTGTGGGAAGGGCGCATGCCGGTGCCCCGGTAGCCTTGCCGCCCGTGACCGCAACCCTCATCTGGATCGCCGTAGCCCTGTTCGCCATCGGCCTGTACCTGAGCTGGACCGCCGGGCGGCTCGACCGGCTGCACGCCCGGATCGACGCCGCCCGTGCCGCGCTGGACGCCCAACTGCTCCGCCGGGCCTCGGTCGCCCAGGAGCTGGCGACCTCGGGGGTGCTCGACCCGGCCGCGTCGATCGTGCTCTACGAGGCCGCGCACGCCGCCCGGCAGGCCGACGAGGAACATCGGGAGGTCGCGGAGAGCGAGCTGAGCCAGGCGCTGCGGGCGGTGTTCGGCGAGCCGGAGCAGATGGAGGCGGTGGGCGAGGCACCGGGCGGCGAGGAGGCGGCCGGGGAGTTGGCGGCCGCGGTCCGCAGGGTGCCCATGGCCCGCCGCTTCCACAACGACGCGGTACGGGCGGCGCGCGCCCTGCGCAGGCACCGCACGGTGCGCTGGTTCCGGCTGGCGGGCCACGCCCCGTTCCCGATGGCCTTCGAGATGGACGACGAGCCACCGGTGGCCCTGGCCGACCGCCCCGGCAGTGGCTGATCGTTCCACCAGAACGAGCCACCGCCTCACCATTGGCCCTTGCTGTGGCCCCCCGGTCCGGGTTTCCTCGGGAGAGTCGTCACCACCCCGTTCTTCCCGAGTGAGGTTCCCTCCGTGTCCAGCACGCTTCCCACCACCCCCCAGACCCCCGAGACCGGCACCGCCCGTGTGAAGCGCGGCATGGCCGAGCAGCTCAAGGGCGGCGTGATCATGGACGTGGTCAACGCCGAGCAGGCGAAGATCGCCGAGGACGCCGGCGCCGTCGCCGTCATGGCCCTGGAGCGGGTCCCCGCCGACATCCGCAAGGACGGCGGCGTGGCCCGGATGTCCGACCCGAACATGATCGAGGAGATCATCGAAGCGGTCTCCATCCCGGTCATGGCCAAGTCCCGCATCGGCCACTTCGTCGAGGCCCAGGTCCTGCAGTCGCTGGGTGTCGACTACATCGACGAGTCCGAGGTCCTCACCCCGGCCGACGAGGTCAACCACTCCGACAAGTGGGCCTTCACCACCCCCTTCGTCTGCGGTGCCACCAACCTGGGCGAGGCCCTGCGCCGTATCGCCGAGGGCGCGGCCATGATCCGCTCCAAGGGCGAGGCCGGTACCGGCAACGTCGTCGAGGCCGTCCGCCACCTGCGCCAGATCAAGAACGAGATCGCCAAGCTGCGCGGCTTCGACAACAACGAGCTGTACGCCGCCGCCAAGGAGCTTCGCGCCCCCTACGAGCTGGTCAAGGAGGTGTCCGAGCTCGGCAAGCTGCCGGTCGTGCTCTTCTCCGCCGGCGGTGTGGCCACCCCGGCCGACGCCGCGCTGATGCGCCAGCTCGGCGCCGAGGGCGTCTTCGTGGGCTCCGGCATCTTCAAGTCGGGCGACCCGGCCAAGCGCGCCGCCGCCATCGTGAAGGCCACCACCTTCTACGACGACCCGAAGATCATCGCGGACGCCTCCCGCAACCTGGGCGAGGCCATGGTCGGCATCAACTGCGACACGCTGCCCGAGGCCGAGCGCTACGCCAACCGCGGCTGGTAACACATGAGCACTCCGGTCATCGGCGTCCTGGCCCTCCAGGGCGATGTACGGGAGCACCTGATCGCCCTGGCCGCGGCGGACGCCGTGGCCAGGCCGGTGAGGCGTCCCGAGGAACTCGACGAGGTGGACGGCCTGGTCGTCCCCGGCGGCGAGTCCACCACCATCTCCAAACTGGCCGCGCTGTTCGGCCTGCTGGAGCCCCTGCGTGAGCGCATCGGCGCCGGCCTGCCCGTCTACGGCACCTGTGCCGGCCTGATCATGCTCGCCGACAAGATCCTCGACCCGCGCTCGGGCCAGGAGACCTTCGGCGGCATCGACATGATCGTGCGCCGCAACGCCTTCGGGCGGCAGAACGAGTCCTTCGAGGCGGCCGTCGAGGTCGCCGGCGTCGAGGGCGGCCCCGTCGAGGGCGTCTTCATCCGCGCCCCGTGGGTCGAGTCGGTCGGCGCCCGCGCCGAGGTCGTGGCCGAGCACGGCGGTCACATCGTCGCCGTACGGCAGGGCAACGCCCTGGCCACCTCCTTCCACCCGGAACTGACCGGCGACCACCGGGTGCACGCCCTGTTCGTCGAGATGGTGCGGGCGGCGCGCTGACGCGATCCCGGTAGGATCTCTGGGGTTCGTCCAGAAATTGGTTACGCGAAGGAGACAGGCAGATGTCCGGCCACTCTAAATGGGCTACGACGAAGCACAAGAAGGCCGTGATCGACGCCAAGCGCGGCAAGCTCTTCGCGAAGCTGATCAAGAACATCGAGGTCGCGGCCCGCACCGGCGGCGCCGACCCGGACGGCAACCCGACCCTCTTCGACGCCATCCAGAAGGCCAAGAAGAGCTCAGTACCGAACAAGAACATCGACTCCGCCGTCAAGCGCGGCGCCGGCCTGGAGGCCGGTGGCGCCGACTACGAGACGATCATGTACGAGGGGTACGGCCCGAACGGTGTCGCGGTGCTCATCGAGTGCCTGACCGACAACCGCAACCGCGCCGCCTCCGACGTACGGGTGGCGATGACCCGCAACGGCGGATCCATGGCGGACCCGGGCTCGGTGTCCTACCTGTTCAACCGCAAGGGCGTGGTGATCGTCCCCAAGGGCGAGCTGACCGAGGACGACGTCCTGGGCGCCGTCCTGGACGCGGGGGCCGAGGAGGTCAACGACCTCGGTGAGACCTTCGAGGTGCTCAGCGAGGCCACCGACCTGGTCGCGGTCCGTACCGCGCTCCAGGAGGCCGGCATCGACTACGACTCGGCCGACGCCAACTTCGTCCCGACCATGCAGGTCGAGCTGGACGAGGAGGGCGCGCGCAAGATCTTCAAGCTGATCGACGCCCTGGAGGACAGCGACGACGTGCAGAACGTCTTCGCCAACTTCGACATCTCCGACGACGTCATGGCGAAGGTCGACGCCTGACCCACGCACCCACGGCGGGCCGACGGGAACATCCCCCGTCGGCCCGCCGCGTTGTCGGCCGTTGTCAGTGCCTGCCGATAGCCTGCACAAACACATGAACGAAGTCGGGCCAGGGAGGGGCAGCGTGCGCGTTCTCGGGGTGGACCCAGGGCTGACCCGGTGCGGCGTCGGCGTGGTCGAAGGCGTCGCGGGCCGCCCGCTCGCCATGCTCGGCGTGGGTGTGGTCCGCACGCCCGCGGAGGCGGAGACCGGCCACCGGCTCGTCGCCATCGAGCGCGGCATCGAGGAGTGGCTGGACGCCCACCGGCCCGAACTGGTCGCCGTGGAACGGGTGTTCAGCCAGCACAACGTGCGTACGGTGATGGGCACCGCCCAGGCCAGCGCGGTCGCCATCCTGTGCGCCTCCCGGCGGGGCATCCCCGTCGCCCTGCACACGCCCAGCGAGGTCAAGGCCGCCGTCACCGGCAGCGGCCGCGCGGACAAGGCGCAGGTGGGAGCCATGGTCACCCGGCTGCTGCGGCTCGACGCCCCGCCCAGACCCGCCGACGCGGCCGACGCCCTCGCCCTCGCCATCTGCCACATCTGGCGCGCCCCCGCGCAGAACCGCCTCCAGCAGGCGGTCGCCGCCCAACGAGCAAGGAAAGGCCGCACCGCATGATCGCCTTCGTCTCCGGCCCGGTCGCCGCCCTCGCCCCGACCACCGCGGTGATCGAGGTGGGCGGCATCGGCATGGCCGTCCAGTGCGCACCGAACACCCTGTCCGGCCTGCGAGTGGGTCAGGAGGCCAGACTGGCCACCTCCCTGGTGGTCCGGGAGGACTCACTGACGCTGTACGGCTTCGCCGACGACGACGAGCGCCAGGTATTCGAGCTGCTGCAGACCGCCAGCGGGGTGGGGCCGCGGCTGGCCCAGGCCATGCTCGCCGTGCACAGCCCGGACGCGCTGCGCGCCGCGGTGGCCTCCGGCGACGAGAAGGCGCTCACCGCCGTCCCCGGCATCGGCAAGAAGGGCGCCCAGAAGCTGCTGCTGGAGCTCAAGGACCGGCTCGGCGAGCCGGCCGGCGCGCACATCGGCGGGCAGGGCGCCAAAGCCGCCCCCGCGTCCTGGCGCGACCAGTTGCACGCAGCCCTGATCGGCCTGGGGTACGCCACCCGCGAGGCCGAGGAGGCGGTCGCCGCGGTCGCCCCGCGGGCCGAGGCGGCGGGCGGCGAGCCGCAGATCGGGCAGCTGCTCAAGGCGGCCCTCCAGACGCTCAACCGCACCCGCTGATCATGTACACGACAGACCGCGAGGCAGACCTCATGGATTGGGACGACACCAGCAGCCGGCCGCCGGCCCCGCCGGACGGGTACGGCCCCGACGGCACGGGCCCCGGCGGCGCGGCCGACGCGGCGGAGCGGCTCGTCGGCGCGTCCGCCGACGGCGAGGACCAGGCCGTCGAGGCGGCCCTGCGCCCCAAGTCGCTGGCCGAGTTCGTGGGCCAGGAGCGGGTCCGCGAGCAGCTCGACCTGGTCCTCAAGGCGGCCCTGGCGCGCGGCGCCACCGCCGACCACGTCCTGCTCTCCGGCGCTCCCGGCCTCGGCAAGACCACCCTGTCGATGATCATCGCGGCCGAGATGGGCGCCCCCATCCGGATCACCTCCGGCCCCGCCATCCAGCACGCCGGCGACCTCGCCGCGATCCTCTCCTCCCTCCAGGAGGGGGAGGTGCTCTTCCTCGACGAGATCCACCGCATGTCCCGGCCCGCCGAGGAGATGCTCTACATGGCCATGGAGGACTTCCGGGTCGACGTCATCGTCGGCAAGGGGCCGGGCGCCACCGCCATCCCGCTGGAGCTGCCGCCCTTCACCCTGGTCGGCGCCACCACCCGGGCCGGGCTCCTGCCGCCCCCGCTGCGTGACCGTTTCGGCTTCACCGCCCACATGGAGTTCTACGCCCCGGCCGAGCTGGAGCGCGTGGTCCACCGCTCCGCCCAGCTCCTCGACGTCGACATCGAGCCCGACGGGGCCACCGAGATCGCCGGGCGCTCCCGCGGCACGCCCCGTATCGCCAACCGCCTGCTGCGCCGCGTCCGCGACTACGCCCAGGTCAAGGCCGACGGGCTGATCACCCGTGACATCGCCGCCACGGCGCTCGCGGTGTACGAGGTCGACGAGCGGGGCCTGGACCGGCTGGACCGGGCCGTGCTCCAGGCCCTGCTGAAGCTCTTCGGGGGCGGGCCGGTCGGGGTGTCCACCCTGGCCGTGGCCGTGGGAGAGGAACGCGAGACGGTCGAGGAGGTCGCCGAACCGTTCCTGGTACGGGAGGGACTGCTGGCCCGGACCCCCCGCGGGCGGGTCGCGACCCCCGCCGCGTGGGCGCATCTCGGTCTGGTGCCGCCGCAGGCCCAGGGGCCGGGAAGCGGACAACAGGGCCTGTTCGGGGCGTGACGGCGAGGTCAGTCGCGGGGGCAGGAACCGCGGTGCCATGCTGGGCGTTGTTCCAATGATGCGGACTCGCCTAGACTCCGCCGATGCCGACCCTTCTGGTCGGCGTGCCCACCCCCGAAGATCAGGCCGCGGTTCACCGCGACCGTGTGAAGGATTTGTCGTCCCGTGAGCATCATGACTCTCCTCCCGTTCGTCGTCCTCATCGGGGCCATGTTCCTGATGACACGCTCTGCCAAGAAGAAGCAGCAGCAGGCGCTCGCCATGCGCGACCAGATGCAGCCCGGCTCCGGTGTGCGGACGATCGGGGGGATGTACGCCACCGTCAAGGAGGTCCAGGAGGACACGGTTCTCCTGGAGGTCGCTCCGGGCGTCCACGCGGTGTACGCGAAGAACGCCATCGGCGCCGTGCTGGACGACGAGGAGTACAACCGCATCGTCCACGGTGACGGCGAGAGCGGCCGCAAGGACGACGCGGTGGCCGTTCCGGACGACGCCTCCTCGCTGACCGAGCCGGCCGGCGCCGAGGGCGCCACCGGCATCGACGGCGCCGCCGAGGTGCCGGACACCGCCGCGGACGGCAGGCCCGACCTCACCAAGAAGGCCGGGGCCGACGACGCCGGTGCCAAGAACACCAAGGCCGAGGGCAGGACCGACGGCGAGGACGACGCGAAGTAGTCACCTCCGGGGATCGCGGACGCCACCGGGCGTCACGCGATCGCCGGACCGCGTCCACATCTGCGGGGGCAGGTCCCCACACACTTCGTGGCCGCCCCGCCGCACACCTGGCGCGGGGCGGTTGGACAGGGAGAATCGACAAGGTGGCAGCACCGAAAAAGGGCAGAGGGCCGTCCGGGGGACAGGGCAGGCCGGGGCGTGCCCTGGCTCTGATCCTGATCGCGATGGTCGCGCTCACGGGCGGGATGTTCTGGTCCGGCCATGTCACGCCCCGCCTGGGCATCGACCTGGCGGGCGGAACGACGATCACACTCAAGGCCAAGAGCGAGCCCGGCCAGGAGAACGCCGTCAACGAGACCAACATGAACACCGCGGTCGGCATCATCGACCGCCGCGTCAACGGTCTGGGCGTCTCCGAGGCCGAGGTACAGACGCAGGGCCGCGAGCACATCATCGTCAACATCCCCAAGGGGACGAACGAGCAGCAGGCCCGTGAGCAGGTCGGCACCACCGCCCAGCTGTACTTCCGGCCGGTCCTGACCGTCGCCGGCAGTGAGCCGACGGCTCCGGCGCCCACGCCGTCCGCCGGATCGACGCCGTCCGCCGGCGCCTCGCCGAGCGCGTCGGCCTCCGCGTCCGCCAAGGACAAGGGCGCTTCTTCCGCGTCGCCCGCCGCGAGCGCCACCACCCAGGGCCGCGCGGTTCCCGAGGCGCTGAAGAAGGCGCCCACGCCGAAGGCGACCCAGAGCCCCGGCACGCCGCCGGTGCCCAGCGCTCCGCCCGGCACGGCCAAGCTCGAGCAGCAGTTCGCCGCGCTCAACTGCAACGACGTCAAGCAACGCGGCACCGCGGGCAAGTCCGCCAAGCCCACCGAGCCGACCGTCGCCTGTGGCAAGAACACCATCGGTCAGTGGGAGAAGTACATCCTCGGACCGGCCGAGGTCGACGGCAAGGACGTCGACAAGGCGAGGGCCGCGATCGACCAGCGCAACGGCCAGTGGATCGTCCAGATGGACTTCACCGAGGGCGGCGCCAAGAAGTTCTCCAAGATCACCAGCCGGCTCTCGCAGCAGCAGTCGCCGCAGAACCAGTTCGCCATCGTCCTCGACGGAGAGGTCGTCTCGGCGCCCTCGGTGCAGACGACCCTCAGCGCGAGCGCGGAGATCTCCGGCAGCTTCACCCAGGAGTCCGCGCAGGACCTGGGCAACATCCTGTCCTACGGCGCGCTCCCGCTGACCTTCCAGGAGGACAGCGTCACCACCGTCACCGCCGCCCTCGGCGGTGAGCAGCTCAAGGCCGGCCTGATCGCCGGTGCGATCGGGCTCGCCCTGGTCGTCATCTACCTGCTGGTCTACTACCGCGGGCTGTCCTTGATCGCCATCCTCAGCCTGATCGCCTCGGCGATCCTGACGTACACGATCATGTCGCTCCTCGGCCCGGCCATCGGCTTCGCGCTCAACCTGCCCGCCGTCTGCGGTGCCATCGTCGCGATCGGTATCACCGCGGACTCGTTCATCGTGTACTTCGAGCGCGTCCGGGACGAGATCCGTGAGGGCCGTACCCTGCGCCCCGCCGTCGAGCGCGCCTGGCCGCGTGCCCGCCGCACCATCCTGGTCTCCGACTTCGTGTCGTTCCTCGCCGCCGCGGTGCTCTTCCTGGTCACCGTCGGCAAGGTGCAGGGCTTCGCGTTCACACTCGGCCTGACCACGCTGCTCGACGTGGTCGTGGTGTTCCTCTTCACCAAGCCGCTGATGACGCTGATGGCCCGGACGAAGTTCTTCGCGAGCGGCAGCTCCTGGTCCGGTCTGGACCCGAAGCGGCTCGGCGCCCAGCCGCCGCTGCGGCGCCCCCGCCGTGTCACCGCCGCCCCCACCGACCCGAAGGAGGCGTGAGATGTCGAAGCTCGGCAACCTCGGCGCCCGGCTCTACCGCGGCGAGGTCGGCTACGACTTCGTGGCCAAGCGGAAGATCTGGTACGGCATCTCGATCCTGATCACCATCACGGCCATCGTCGGCCTGGCGGTGCGTGGTCTGAACATGGGCATCGAGTTCAAGGGCGGCGCCGTCTTCACCACCGACCGGGCGACCGTCTCGGCCGCCCAGGCCAAGGAGCACGCGGAGGAGGCCTCCGGCCACGACGCGATCGTCCAGCAGCTCGGCAACGGCGGCCTGCGCATCCAGGTCAGCAGCCTGGACACCAAGCAGGCCAGCAAGGTCGAGGAGCAGCTGGCCAAGGACCTGAACATCCCGCAGGACGAGATCAACGCCGATCTCGTCGGCCCGAGCTGGGGTGAGCAGATCGCCAACAAGGCCTGGATGGGCCTGGCGATCTTCATGATCCTGGTGGTGCTCTACCTCGCGATCGCCTTCGAGTGGCGGATGGCGGTGGCCGCGCTCATCGCCCTCATCCATGACCTCACCATCACGGTCGGGGTGTACGCCCTGGTCGGTTTCGAGGTCACCCCGGGCACGGTGATCGGTCTGCTGACCATTCTCGGTTACTCCCTCTACGACACGGTCGTCGTCTTCGACGGCCTGAAGGAGGGGTCGAAGGACATCACCAAGCAGACCCGCTGGACCTACAGCGAGATCGCCAACCGCAGCCTCAACGGCACCCTGGTGCGGTCCATCAACACCACCGTCGTGGCGCTGCTGCCGGTCGCCGGCCTGCTCTTCATCGGCGGCGGCTTCCTGGGCGCCGGCATGCTGAACGACATCTCGCTGTCGCTGTTCGTGGGTCTCGCCGCCGGCGCGTACTCCTCGATCTTCATCGCCACGCCGCTCGTCGCCGACCTCAAGGAACGCGACCCGCAGATGAAGGCGCTGAAGAAGCGCGTCCTGGCCAAGCGCGCCGCCCAGGGCGGCGACGGCTCCGGCGAGCCGGGCGAGGACGCGTCCGCGGGCCTGCCCCAGGGCGCCGCGTCCGCCACCGCGGTCGTCGGCCAGCGCGGCATCCGTGCCCCGGGGAAGCGCCGATGACGACGGTCAGCACGCGCGAACTCCTGCTCAGCCGGATCCGGGACGTCGCCGACTACCCGATCCCGGGTGTGACGTTCAAGGACATCACCCCGCTGCTCGCCGACCCGGAGGCCTTCGCCGCCCTCACCGGCGCCCTCGCCGAGCTGTGCGTCCGGCACGGCGCGACGAAGATCGTCGGTCTGGAGGCCCGCGGCTTCATCCTGGCCGCGCCGGTGGCCGTCACGGCGAAGCTGGGCTTCGTCCCGGTGCGCAAGGCGGGCAAGCTGCCCGGCGCGACCCTGTCGCAGGCGTACGAGCTGGAGTACGGCACCGCCGAGATCGAGGTGCACGCCGAGGACCTGCTCCCCGGCGACCGCGTCATGGTGATCGACGACGTGCTCGCCACCGGCGGTACCGCCGAGGCCTCGCTGGAGCTGATCCGGCGGGCCGGTGCCGAGGTGGCGGGCGTCGCGGTGCTCATGGAGCTCGGCTTCCTGAACGGCCGCGCCCGGCTGGAGCCCGCCTTGCGCGGGGCCCCGCTGGACGCGCTGATCCGGATCTGACCGCACCGCGGACGCACCCGCGAGGGCGCCCGGGGGACACCCCCGGGCGCCTTCGTGCGTTCCGCGCCGGCCGTACCGTGCCGACCGCACCGCCGCCCGGCCGTGGCCGCGGCTCGGGGAGCTCAAAAGATCCTCAAATCGATTTCCCGTCGCGGCGGTCCTCTGATTGGATCTTCACGATGCCACTGACCAGGCATCTTTCCATGAGGAGGATCGATGACGAAGACACGCAGGATCGCCACGGGGGCTGTCTCGCTTCTCTCGTTCGCGGCCGTCACGGTGGGCGCCGCTCCGGCGAGCGCCGCCCCGCAGACGGAGGCCGCCCCGGCGGCCCGGGCCGCCGCGGGCACCTGCACCGGCTGGAAGAACGCCGGTGGGCTGCCGCTGAAGTGGACCACCGCCAAGGACGGCTGCGGCCACTTCGGCAAGCCGGGCATGAAGATGGGCTACTCCTGGAAGGTCTTCAAGGGCGGCAGCGTCTGTATCAAGGTCAAGGGCTTCAACAAGGGCAAGAAGACCTGGTACAACGCCGGTTGCGGCAAGGCCGGCTCCATCAAGGTGCCGTGGGGCAACGTCGTCGCCGAGAAGGAAATGATGATCAAGGGCGCCGCGCTCCTGCGCTGGGCCTGAGCCACGGCACCGGCCACGGCGTGAGCCGGCCCGGCAGTGCCGGGTGGCGGTTGCCATGACCCGAGGGGCCCGGAGCGCATCCGGGCCCCTCGGCCGTCCCCGGACCCCGGGCCGCCTCCCCGGGCCGCCGAGCGGCCGCCGTGTGAGCGCTGGTGCGCCCGAGGTCGATACCATGGGATTCCGGGCCTGACCGGGGGACCCGGACCCGCACGAGGAGCGCTCTTGCCAGACGAGGCCCAGCCACTCTCCGCCGCGAAGCCCGAGCAGCAGGCCGACAAGGCCGCGGCGCCCCCAGCCACGCCCCCGTCCGAACCCGCGCAGAGCACACCCGGGTCCACCGCCCCGCAGCGTGCCCAGGGCCCGGCGCCCGTCTCGGCCCCCAAGCCCACGCCGCCCGCCGCGGCCCGCTCCGGCGGCTCTTCCAACCGGGTGCGGGCCCGCCTCGCCCGCCTCGGCGTCCAGCGCTCCTCCCCGTACAACCCCGTCCTCGAACCGCTGCTGCGCATAGTCCGCGGCAACGATCCGAAGATCGAGACGTCGACGCTGCGCCAGATCGAGCGGGCCTACCAGGTCGCCGAGCGTTGGCACCGGGGCCAGAAGCGCAAGAGCGGCGACCCGTACATCACCCACCCGCTGGCGGTCACCACCATCCTCGCCGAGCTCGGCATGGACCCCGCCACGCTCATGGCCGGGCTGCTGCACGACACCGTCGAGGACACCGAGTACGGCCTGGACACGCTGCGCAAGGACTTCGGCGACCAGGTCGCCCTCCTGGTCGACGGCGTCACCAAGCTCGACAAGGTCAAGTTCGGTGAGGCGGCCCAGGCCGAGACGGTCCGCAAGATGGTCGTCGCCATGGCCAAGGACCCGCGCGTCCTGGTCATCAAGCTCGCCGACCGCCTGCACAACATGCGCACCATGCGCTACCTCAAGCGGGAGAAGCAGGAGAAGAAGGCCCGCGAGACGCTGGAGATCTACGCGCCGCTCGCCCACCGCCTGGGCATGAACACCATCAAGTGGGAGCTGGAGGACCTCGCCTTCGCGATCCTCTACCCCAAGATGTACGACGAGATCGTCCGCCTCGTCGCCGAGCGCGCCCCCAAGCGGGACGAGTACCTGGCCATAGTGACCGACGAGGTCCAGGCCGACCTGCGGGCGGCCCGCATCAAGGCCACCGTCACCGGCCGGCCCAAGCACTACTACAGCGTCTACCAGAAGATGATCGTCCGCGGCCGGGACTTCGCGGAGATCTACGACCTGGTCGGCATCCGCGTCCTGGTCGACACGGTCCGCGACTGCTACGCCGCGCTCGGCACCGTCCACGCGCGGTGGAACCCGGTCCCCGGCCGGTTCAAGGACTACATCGCGATGCCGAAGTTCAACATGTACCAGTCGCTGCACACGACGGTCATCGGCCCCAACGGCAAGCCCGTCGAGCTGCAGATCCGCACCTTCGACATGCACCGCCGCGCCGAGTACGGCATCGCCGCGCACTGGAAGTACAAGCAGGAGGCCGTCGCCGGCGCCTCCAAGGTGCGCACCGACGTGCCCAAGAAGGCCGGCAAGGACGACCACATCAACGACATGGCGTGGCTGCGCCAGCTGCTGGACTGGCAGAAGGAGACCGAGGACCCCAGCGAGTTCCTGGAGTCGCTGCGCTTCGACCTGTCCCGCAACGAGGTCTTCGTCTTCACCCCCAAGGGCGATGTCATAGCGCTGCCCGCCGGCGCGACACCGGTCGACTTCGCCTACGCCGTCCACACCGAGGTCGGCCACCGCACCATAGGAGCACGGGTCAACGGCCGGCTCGTACCGCTCGAATCGACCCTCGACAACGGCGACCTCGTGGAGGTCTTCACCTCCAAGGCGGCCGGCGCCGGTCCCTCCCGCGACTGGCTCGGTTTCGTCAAGTCGCCCCGCGCCCGCAACAAGATCCGCGCCTGGTTCTCCAAGGAGCGCCGCGACGAGGCGATCGAGCAGGGCAAGGACGCCATCGCGCGGGCCATGCGCAAGCAGAACATGCCGATCCAGCGCATCCTCACCGGTGACTCCCTGGTGACGCTGGCGCACGAGATGCGCTACCCCGACATCTCGTCCCTGTACGCCGCGATCGGCGAGGGCCATGTCGCCGCCCAGGGCGTCGTGCAGAAGCTGGTGCAGGCACTCGGCGGCGAGGAGGCCGCCAACGAGGACATCGCCGAGTCGGCGCCGCCCTCGCGCAGCCGCGCCAAGCGCCGTGCCAAGGCCGACCCGGGCGTGGTCGTCAAGGGCGTCGAGGACGTCTGGGTCAAGCTCGCCCGCTGCTGCACGCCGGTGCCCGGCGACCCGATCATCGGCTTCGTCACCCGCGGCAGTGGCGTATCGGTTCACCGCGCCGACTGCGTCAACGTCGACTCGCTCTCCCAGCAGCCCGAGCGGATCCTCGACGTGGAGTGGGCGCCCACCCAGTCCTCGGTCTTCCTGGTCGCCATCCAGGTCGAGGCGCTGGACCGCTCGCGGCTCCTGTCCGACGTCACCCGCGTCCTGTCCGACCAGCACGTCAACATCCTGTCGGCGGCCGTCCAGACCTCCCGCGACCGGGTCGCCACCTCGCGCTTCACCTTCGAGATGGGCGACCCCAAGCACCTGGGGCACGTACTGAAGGCGGTCAGGGGCGTCGAGGGCGTGTACGACGTGTACCGCGTGACCTCGGCCCGCAGGCCCTCGTAACCACCGGCGCGGGGACACCGCGAAGGGGGCTCCCGTACCTGGTGTGTACGGGAGCCCCCTTCGCGTGCGCCCGAGGCGCCCGGCCCGGCCGCGCGGCCGGGCCCCGTCTAGCCGCCGAACTCCTGCAGACCCTTCAGGGCCTGGTCCAGCAGCGCCTGGCGGCCCTCCAGCTCACGGGAGAGCTTGTCGGCCTTGGCGTCGTTGCCCGCCGCGCGGGCCGCCTCGATCTGCTTCTCCAGCTTGTCGACCGCGTCCTGGAGCTGACCCGTCAGGCCGGCCGCACGCGCGCGTGCCTCCGGGTTCGTCCGGCGCCACTCGGCCTCCTCGGCCTCCTGGAGCGCTCGCTCCACCGTGTGCATACGGCCCTCGACCTTCGGGCGGGCGTCGCGCGGTACGTGGCCGATGGCCTCCCAGCGCTCGTTGAGGGCACGGAAGGCGGCCCGGGCCGCCTTCAGGTCCGTCACCGGCACCAGCTTCTCCGCCTCGTCCGCGAGCTCCTCCTTCAGCTTGAGGTTCTCGGTCTGCTCGGCGTCCCGCTCCGCGAAGACCTGGCTGCGCGCCGCGAAGAAGACGTCCTGGGCACCGCGGAAACGGTTCCACAGGTCGTCCTCGTGCTCACGCTGGGCGCGGCCCGCCGCCTTCCACTCGGTCATCAGGTCGCGGTACCGGGCGGCCGTCGCGCCCCAGTCGGTGGACCGGGAGAGCGCCTCGGCCTCGGCGACCAGCCTCTCCTTGGCCTTCCGGGCGTCCTCCCGCTGCGCGTCCAGCGACGCGAAGTGCGCCTTGCGGCGCTTGGAGAACGCCGACCGCGCGTGCGAGAAGCGGTGCCACAGCTCGTCGTCGGACTTCCGGTCGAGCCGCGGCAGGCCCTTCCAGATGTCCACCAGCGCCCGGAGCCGCTCACCGGCGGCCCGCCACTGCTCGCTCCGGGCCAGCTCCTCGGCCTCGGTGACCAGCGCCTCCTTGGCGTGCCTGGCCTCGTCGGCCTGCTTGGCCTTCTGCGCCTTGCGCTCCTCGCGCCGCGACTCGACCGTCTCGACCAGCTTGTCCAGCCGCTTGGAGAGCGCGTCGAGGTCGCCCACCGCGTGGTGCTCGTCGACCTGGTGACGGATGTGGTCGATGGCGGCCATCGCGTCCTTGGCCGACAGGTCGGTGGTCTTCACGCGCTTCTCGAGGAGGCCGATCTCGACCACCAAGCCCTCGTACTTGCGCTCGAAGTAGGCCAGTGCCTCCTCGGGGGATCCGGCCTGCCACGATCCGACGACCTTCTCGCCGTCGGCTGTACGCACGTACACGGTGCCCGTCTCGTCGACGCGGCCCCACGGGTCGCTGCTCACAGCGCCTCCTCCACATGATGCCGCTGAGGGGCTCCGAGCCCCCGGGCATCGTCCACAGTTTCCTGGGGCGGGCTGCGCCCGCCCTGCACAACGCCAATCTAGGCGACCGGCCGCCCGGCTGTCCGCACTCAGCGCGACCGAATTCGGTGGCCCGCGCCGCGCCTCACACCTTGCTGACCGTGGCCTTCTCGATGGTGACCGTCTTCTTGGGCGCCCCGTCCCCGGCACCGCCCCGCACACCGCCCCTGGCGATCTCCTGCACGACCTTCAGGCCGGCCGGGTCGATGGTGCCGAAGGAGGTGTACTGCGGGGGCAGCTTGGTGTCCTTGTAGACCAGGAAGAACTGGCTGCCGCCCGAGTTGGGCTGACTGGTCTTGGCCATCGCCACCGTGCCGGCCGGGTAGGTCACCGTGCCGTCCGCGCCCGCCTTGCCCAGCGCGGTCAGGTTCTCGTCGGGAATGGTGTAGCCGGGGCCGCCCCTGCCGGTCCCCTCGGGGTCGCCGCACTGGAGCACGAAGATGCCCTCGGTGGTGAGACGGTGGCACGTGGTCCCGTCGAAGAACTTCTTGTCGGCGAGGTGCTTGAACGAGTTGACCGTGTGCGGAGTCCTGGCCGCCCGCATGCTGACGGTGACATCACCGTGGTTGGTCGCCAGCCTCATGGTGTAGGCGGCCTTGCGGTCGATGGCCATCGCCGGCTCCGCGGAGGAGCCGGAGGGGGCCGGGCTGCCGGTGGCGGAGGCCGAGTCGGTCCGGTCCGTGCCGCTGTCGCCCGACAGGCCGACGGAGGCGTACGCCGCGGCGCCGGCGGCCAGCGCCACGGCGAGTGCGGCGGCGATGATCGCATTGCGCCGCCTGGCCTTGTTGCGGAGCTCCTCACGGCGCCGCTGCTGCCGCTCGAACTTCTCCCTGGCGAGCTGCCGCCGCCGCTGATCGCTGCTGACCACCGGGTCTTCTCCTTGTCGGTCTGGGAATCCTGCCTGGGCCGGGTGTGCCCGTACCGTATACGGGTTGGCTGTGGGACGAGCAGCGCCGGTAGGCTCTGAGCTGCCGCATTCCTCCGCCGGACGACTGCCGCCACTGCCGGACGACTCTTTAAGGACGATCGTGCTCATTGCCGGGTTCCCCGCCGGGGCCTGGGGGACCAACTGCTATCTGGTCGCCCCCGCCGCAGGCGAGGAGTGCGTGATCATCGACCCGGGCCACCAGGCCGCCCAGGGAGTCGAGGAGACGCTCAGGAAGCATCGGCTGAAGCCCGTCGCCGTGGTGCTCACCCACGGGCACATCGACCATGTCGCCTCCGTCGTCCCGGTGTGCGGCGCCCATGACGTACCCGCGTGGATCCACCCGGCCGACCGGTACATGATGAGCGACCCCGGGAAGGCCCTCGGCCGGTCGATCGGCATGCCCCTCATGGGCGAGCTGACGGTGGGGGAGCCGGACGACGTCAAGGAGCTCACCGACGGCGCCCGGCTGAGCCTGGCGGGTCTGGAGTTCTCGGTCGCGCACGCGCCCGGCCATACCAAGGGGTCGGTGACCTTCCGGATGCCCGAGGCGGCGGACGTCCCGCCCGTCCTGTTCTCGGGCGATCTGCTGTTCGCCGGCTCCATCGGACGCACCGACCTGCCGGGCGGTGACATGGACGAGATGCTCGCGTCGCTGGCCCGCGTGTGCCTGCCGCTCGACGACTCGACCGTGGTGCTGTCCGGCCACGGCCCCCAGACGACCATCGGCCGCGAGCGCGCCACCAACCCGTACCTGCGGGAAGTGGCCGCCGGCCAGGGAGCGGCCCCCGCTCCTCGACGAGGAATGTGACGAGAATTCCGTGAGTACCTTCCAGGCCCCCAAGGGCACCTACGACCTGCTGCCCCCGGACTCCGCGAAGTACCTGGCGGTGCGCGAGGCCATCGCCGCGCCGCTGAGGAGCTCCGGCTACGGGTACGTCGAGACCCCGGGCTTCGAGAACGTCGAACTGTTCGCGCGCGGTGTCGGCGAGTCCACCGACATCGTCACCAAGGAGATGTACGCCTTCGAGACCAAGGGCGGCGACAGGCTCGCCCTGCGCCCCGAGGGCACGGCGTCGGTGCTGCGCGCCGCGCTGGAGGGCAACCTCCACAAGGCGGGCAACCTGCCCGTCAAGCTCTGGTACTCGGGCTCCTACTACCGCTACGAGCGCCCGCAGAAGGGCCGCTACAGGCACTTCTCGCAGGTCGGAGCCGAGGCGATCGGCGCCGAGGACCCGGCGCTCGACGCCGAGCTGATCATCCTGGCCGACCAGGCGTACCGCTCGCTCGGCCTGCGCGAATTCCGCATCCTGCTCAACTCGCTGGGCGACAAGGAGTGCCGTCCGGTCTACCGGGACGTCCTCCAGGGCTTCCTGCGCGGGCTCGACCTGGACGAGGACACCCGGCGCCGTATCGAGATCAACCCGCTGCGCGTCCTCGACGACAAGCGTGCGGACGTCCAGAAGCAGCTCGTGGGCGCGCCCATGCTGCGCGACTACCTGTGCGACGCGTGCAAGGCGTACCACGAGGAGGTCCGCGGGCTGCTCACGGCGGCGGGCGTGGTCTTCGAGGACGACGAGAAGCTGGTGCGCGGCCTGGACTACTACACCCGCACCACGTTCGAGTTCGTCCACGACGGGCTCGGCTCGCAGTCGGCGGTGGGCGGCGGCGGCCGCTACGACGGCCTGTCCGAGATGATCGGCGGCCCGGCGCTGCCGTCGGTCGGCTGGGCCCTCGGGGTGGACCGCACGGTGCTGGCACTGGAGGCGGAGGGCGTGGAGCTCGACCTGCCCGCCACGACGAGCGTGTTCGCGGTGCCGCTCGGTGAGGAGGCGCGCCGCCGGCTGTTCGCCGTGGTCACCGAGCTGCGCCAGGCGGGGGTCGCCACCGGCTTCGCCTACGGCGGCAAGGGGATCAAGGCGTCGATGAAGGCCGCCAACCGCAGCGGCGCGCGCTACGCGCTGGTGCTGGGGGAGCGCGACCTCGCCGAGGGCGTGGCCCAGCTCAAGGACATGGAGTCCGGTGAGCAGGAGCCGGTGGCGCTGGACGCGGTGGTGCCGGCCCTGCGGGCGAAGCTCGCCTGACCGGCCGCGGGGAACGGGGCGGTGTCCGGGACGGTCCGGACACCGCCCCCGCGCGTGTCCGCCGCACGCTTATGTCCATCGAACGGCGGACGGCCACCCGGGTACGGCAGAATGACCTCTGCCCTCAACTACCCCACCCGCACCTAGTGATGGATCGCCGATATGACGACTGCGACGGTTGACGACGTGTCCTCGGACCATGGCACGGCGGTCGGCAGCGGCCGGGCCTTCGCCTGGATGCTGGTGATCACCGGCGCGGCCGGAGTGCTCGCGGCCTGGATCATCACGCTCGACAAGTTCCGGCTCCTGGAGAACCCGAACTACAAGCCCGGCTGCAGCCTGAACCCCATCGTCAGTTGCGGCAACATCATGAAGAGCGAGCAGGCCTCGGTCTTCGGCTTCCCCAACCCCATGCTGGGCCTGGTCACCTACGGCATGGTGATCGCCATCGGTGTGGCGCTGCTGTCGGGGGCGCGCTTCCGGCGCTGGTACTGGCTGGGCCTGAACGCGGGCACCCTGTTCGGCGTCGGCTTCTGCACCTGGCTGATGTACCAGTCGCTGTACCACATCAACTCGCTGTGCCTCTGGTGCTGCCTGGCCTGGGTCGCCACCATCGTCATGTTCTGGTACGTGACCTCGCACAACGTTCGCAGGGGCCTGCTGCGGGCGCCGGGTGCGGTCGAGCGGTTCTTCGCGGAGTTCACCTGGGTCGTGCCGGTGGTGCACATCGGGATCATCGGCATGCTGGTCCTGACCCGCTGGTGGGACTTCTGGATGAGCTGACCGGCCCTCGGGCACTGTCAGTGCGCTGACATAGGCTGCACGGTGTGGAGCCCGACCTCTTTACCGCAGCAGCCGAGGAACGCCAGGAGAAGGACCCGTCCAGCACGCCCCTGGCGGTACGGATGCGCCCGCGCACCCTGGACGAGGTCGCCGGCCAGCGGCACCTGCTGAAGCCCGGATCGCCGCTGCGCCGGCTGGTGGGGGAGGGCGCGGGCGGTCCGGCGGGAGCCTCGTCCGTGATCCTTTGGGGTCCTCCCGGCACCGGCAAGACCACCCTGGCCCACGTGGTCTCCAAGGCCACCAACAAGCGTTTCGTCGAACTCTCCGCCATCACCGCGGGCGTCAAGGAGGTCCGCGCGGTGATCGACGGCGCCCGCCGCGCGGCGGGCGGCTTCGGCAAGGAGACCGTCCTCTTCCTGGACGAGATCCACCGTTTCAGCAAGGCCCAGCAGGACTCGCTGCTGCCCGCCGTGGAGAACCGCTGGGTGACGCTCGTCGCGGCGACCACCGAGAACCCGTACTTCTCGGTGATCTCGCCGCTGCTCTCCCGCTCGCTCCTGCTCACCCTGGAGCCGCTCACCGACGACGACCTGCGGGGCCTGCTGCGGCGGGCCCTGACCGAGGAGCGGGGCCTGGGCGGCGCGGTTTCGCTGCCGGAGGACGCCGAGGCGCATCTGCTGCGGATCGGGGGCGGTGACGCCCGGCGCGCGCTGACCGCGCTGGAGGCGGCGGCCGGGGCGGCGATCGCCAAGGGCGAGGATGAGGTCACCCTCGCCACCCTGGAGGAGACGGTGGACCGCGCCGCGGTCACCTACGACCGGGACGGTGACCAGCACTACGACGTGGCGAGCGCCCTGATCAAGTCCATCCGGGGCTCCGACGTGGACGCGGCGCTGCACTATCTGGCACGGATGATCGAGGCGGGGGAGGACCCGCGGTTCATCGCCCGGCGGCTGATGATCTCGGCCAGCGAGGACATCGGCCTCGCGGACCCGACGGCGCTGCCGCTCGCCGTGGCGGCCGCCCAGGCCGTCGCCATGATCGGGTTC
The DNA here is from genome assembly GCF_040653855.1 of Streptomyces sp. NPDC050856. Classification (NCBI taxonomy): domain Bacteria; kingdom Bacillati; phylum Actinomycetota; class Actinomycetes; order Kitasatosporales; family Streptomycetaceae; genus Streptomyces; species Streptomyces sp. NPDC050856. Next base: position 62,704 of record NZ_JBFAGV010000024.1, read on the forward strand.
CCGGAGGCCGCGCTGACCCTCAGCCACGCCACCATCGCCCTCGCCCTGGCCCCGAAGTCCAACGCCGCGACCCTGGCGATCATGGCGGCTCGGGCCGATGTGCGGGGCGGTCTCGCGGGCCCGGTCCCGGCGCACCTGCGCGACGGGCACTACAAGGGCGCGGCCGAGCTGGGCCACGCCCAGGGATACGTCTACCCGCACGACGTCCCCGGTGGCATCGCCGCCCAGCAGTACGCCCCGGACGAGATCCACGGAAAGCGGTACTACGAACCCACCCGGTACGGCGCGGAAGCGCGCTACGCCGACGTGGCCGAGAAGGTCCGCGAACGGCTGCGCGGCGAGAGCGGCGCCGACCAGGGCTGACCGCCGTGGGCGCCGCCCGTTCCTCAGGGCCGCGCCGCCTCGAACAGCGTGTGCATGGCGCGGCGCAGCCCGCCCATGTCCGCCGCCGGCTCGGGGAAGTCGAACCGCGCGTCGAACGAGCGCCCCGCCGCGTCCCGGCACCGCACCCGCAGCCCGAACCGGTCCAGTGCCAGCGGCACCACCTCCCGTACCGCCGAGGGGCCCGCCCCCGCCCGGTCCCCGAGCAGGCCGCGCAGCCCCCGCACCTGCTCGGCGTGCACGGAGTGCAGGTGCTGCAGCAGTTCCGTCTCGTACCCGTGGAACGGGTCGGGCACGGCGCGGGCGAACTCCTCGGGGCCGACCACGCCCTCGCCCCACAGGTCCGCCACGTACACCTCGCCGACGTCGAGGCGCAGCATCATGTGGCCGGGGCCGGCGACGCCGGGCGCGGCCGTCAGCCGGCCGCGCACCCGGGCCCGGGCCCGGGTGCGGTCGAACACGGCCACCGGGGCCACGTCGGTGACCTCCAGCACGGCGGGCAGTTCCCCGCCATCGGCGCGCCCGACGGCGCCCACGGCCGGGGAGCCGGCCGGGAACAGCAGGAAGACCGCGCCGTCCGCGCCGACGACGCGGGCGTCGGGCATCAGCCCGTCGGGGCGGGCGCCCCCGGCCCCCGGAACGACCAGCACCGCGGAGCATGTACTCTGTACGAGAGTTCGTGTGCGCTCGGCTGCTGACGGCATCCGTGCGATTTCAGGCCCGCTGGGACGCGGCTGACCATGAGCTGATCGGACCTCCGTCACATCGACGCTCTGCGAGACAGGAGCGTCGCTCTTTGTGCTGCTGTCTGTGATGCGCGTGGTGTTCCCAGGGCTCGACATGCGATCTCCTTGATTAAGGTAAGCCTAACCTAACCTATATCGGAGGTCTGGAGAACGTGCCTAACCAGTCGCGTCCCAAGGTCAAGAAGTCCCGTGCGCTCGGTATCGCGCTGACGCCGAAGGCCGTCAAGTACTTCGAGGCTCGCCCCTACCCGCCGGGTGAGCACGGCCGTGGCCGCAAGCAGAACTCGGACTACAAGGTCCGTCTGCTCGAGAAGCAGCGTCTGCGCGCGCAGTACGACATCAGCGAGCGCCAGATGGCGCGCGCCTACGACCGCGCCAAGAAGGCCGAGGGCAAGACGGGTGAGGCGCTGGTCGTCGAGCTCGAGCGCCGCCTCGACGCCCTGGTCCTGCGTTCGGGCATCGCCCGCACCATCTACCAGGCCCGTCAGATGGTCGTCCACGGCCACATCGAGGTCAACGGCCAGAAGGTCGACAAGCCGTCCTTCCGCGTCCGCCCCGACGACGTCGTCATGGTCCGCGAGCGCAGCCGCGAGAAGCCGCTGTTCCAGGTCGCCCGCGAGGGTGGCTTCGCCGCCGACGGTGAGACCCCGCGCTACCTGCAGGTCAACCTGAAGGCCCTGGCCTTCCGCCTCGACCGCGACCCGAACCGCAAGGAGATCCCGGTCATCTGCGACGAGCAGCTGGTCGTCGAGTACTACGCCCGCTGACCCGGACGTAGCCCTCTCGCGGTCTCAGCCCGCCGCCTCCCCGCCCTTTCCGGCGGGCGAGCCGGCGGGCTTCCGCGTGTCCGGGGCCGTCCGGCGGCCGTCGGGGCGGCGGGCCGGGGTCCCCTCCGGCCCCGCCTCCGCCTCCGACTCCGCCGCCGGGCGCTCCCGCCCGGCCAGCGCCCGTTCCACCGTCGCCTCCTGCGTCAGCCCCCTGCCCTCCGCCACACACGCCCGGTGGCGTTCGAGGCCCAGCAGCTCCACCGTCCGCGCCTCGCACAGGGCGCGGGGCGCGCCGAAGTTCCCCGACCCGAACAGCGGCAGCCCCACCGCCTCCCACATCGACGCGGCGGCACCCTGCAACACCGCCGCCTCGGCCGGATCACCCTCGCTCGCCGTCACCAGGGCCAGCAGTTCCACGGCCAGCACCAGCCCCACCAGGTCGCGGAAGGTGTGGTCGATCACCACACACTCGCCCAGCAGCCGGCGCGCCCGGCCGTGCTCACCACGCGTCCAGGCCGCGTACGCCAGCACGTACAGCGCGTACGCCCGTGTCCACCGCTCACCGTGCTCCTCGCAGACCTCCCGGACCTCCTGGCACAGGGACACCGCCGACTCCAGGTCCCCGAGGAAGACCTTCGCCATCGCCAGTTCCACCTGCCCCATCAGCACGTTGCTGTTGAGCTCGCCCAGTTCCCGGTACGAGGACAGGGCCCGGCCCAGCAGCTCCTCGGCGCGCGGCATGTCGTCCGAGATCAGCGCGAGGCACCCGGTGCGATGCGTGGTGTACGCCGCCGCGAGCGCGTCGCCGCTACGGGCCGCGCCCTCGCCGCAGGCGTGCAGCGCGGACACCGCGGCGACCGCGTCGCCCTGGAGGATGGCCACATGGGCCAGCACCCACAGCGCCTTGAGCCGCGCCGTGTCGTGACCCGACTCCACCGCCAGCGCCCGGTCCAGCCAGTGCCGCCCCTCCGCCAGCCGCCCGCACCCGACCCAGTGGAACCACAGCGTCCCGGCCAGGTACTGCGCCAGGTGCGCCTGGTCCGGCTCCGCCAGGCACAGTTCGAGAGCCGCCCGCAGGTCGGGCAGCGCGCTGTCCGCGCAGGCCGCCACCTCCGCCTGTCGGGCGCCGAACCAGTCCGCCTCGTACGCGGTGGCCAGGCCGACGTGCCAGTCGCGGTGCCGCCGCCGCAGCCGCCCGGTCTCACCCAGGGCCTCCAGCCACTCGGCGCCGTAGGCCGCGACCGTGTCGAGCATCCGGTAACGCGGGCCCGCCGGGCCGTCCTCGCGCCGCACCACGGACTGGGCCAGCAGTTCGGCCAGGACGTCCAGCACCCGGTCGGCCGGCAGCGCGGGGCAGGCGCACACGTACTCGACCGCGTCCAGCTCGAACGGCCCGGCGAAGACCGACAGCCGTGCCCACAGCAGCCGCTCCTCGGGCGTGCACAGCTCATGGCTCCAGCCGATGGCGGTGCGCAGCGTCCGGTGGCGCGGCAGCTCACCGCGCTTCCCGCCGGTCAGCAGCCGGAACCGGTCGTCCAGCCGGTGCAGCACCTGCCGCACGGTGAGCGCGGGCAGCCGTCCGGCGGCGAGCTCCAGGGCCAGCGGGATGCCGTCGAGACGCCGACACAGCTCGGTCACGGCCGACGGGTCCTCGGCGCGGAAGCCGGGCACCGCGGCCTCGGCCCGGTCGGTGAAGAGCCGCACGGCGTCCCCGTCGGCCATCGGCGCGAGCGTCAGCACCGCCTCGCCGTCGACCCGCAGCGGCCGTCGTCCCGCCGCGAGCACGGTCAGTCCGGGCGCCCGGCGCAGCAGCTCCCGGACCAGGGGGCCGCAGGCGTCGACGAGGTGCTCGAAGCCGTCGAGCACCAGCAGCAGGCGGCGTTCGGCGAGCTGCTCGACCAGCACCTCGCGCGGTGGTCTGCTGGTGTGGTCGGTCAGGCCGAGCGCGTCGAGAAGGGTGTGGTCCAGCAGTCCCGGGTCCCGCAGTGTGGCGAGCTCGGCCAGCCGGACACCATGGCAGTAGCGTTTCTCCACGGTGGCGGCCGTGTGCCGTGCCAACCGGGACTTGCCCACGCCGCCCACCCCGGTCACCGTGACGACCCGGAACTCCGACAGCATCCGTTCCAGGTCCCGGTGTTCGTCCTCGCGCCCGACGAACCGGGTCGACTCCGCAGGGAGATTGCTCCGTCGCATGGAACACGGAGGGTACCGACGCGGGCGCGCTCGGTACAATTGGAGTGCACCACTCCCGTTCCCGCCCGTCCCTAATGCGGTACGGGGAGCGACCGCGGGCGCGATAGGCTCGGAGGACGACTTTCTAGGCGTCCATCCGACAAGTTCGACCAGTTCGGCACGATCGGCCCGACCCGATCGGCGAACAGAGAGCGGTGCGCAGTGACCGGTGGAGAGGTTGCCGGGATTCTGGTGGCCGTCTTCTGGGCGATCCTGGTCTCCTTCCTGGCCGTGGTGCTGGTGAGGCTGGCCCAGACGCTCAAGGCGACCACCCGGCTGGTGGCGGACGTGACGGAACAGGCCGTTCCGCTGCTCGCCGACGCCTCCGCGACCGTGCGCTCCGCGCAGACCCAGCTCAACCGGGTCGACGCCATCGCGACGGACGTCCAAGAAGTCACCTCCAACGCCTCCGCGCTCTCCACGACGGTCGCCTCGACCTTCGGCGGACCACTGGTCAAGGTCGCGGCGTTCGGCTACGGCGTACGCCGGGCGATGAGCCGGAACAAGGACGACGGGCCGGCCGGGCAGTCGAGCCGCACGGTCGTCGTCGGCCGTACGGTGCCGACCGCCCGGTCCGGCAGGAAGAAGCGGAAGGGCTGACGCAGGGATGTTCCGCCGTATGTTCTGGTTCACCACCGGCGCCGCAGCCGGTGTGTGGGCCACCACCAAGGTCAACCGCAAGCTCAAGCAGCTGACCCCCGAGAGCCTGGCGGCGCAGGCCGTCGACAAGGCCGTCGAAGCGGGCCACCGGCTCAAGGACTTCGCCCTCGACGTCCGGGCGGGAATGGTCCAGCGCGAGGCCGAGCTGGGGGAGGCGCTGGGTCTCGACGCGCCGGCCGACCCCCCGGAGCTCCCGGCACCGCGCCGCGCCGCCGCCCTGGACCCGGCGGCCGAGCACCCGTATCCCAAGCATTCGTTCAACCGGAATGAGGACCACTGATGGAGTCGGCTGAAATCCGCCGCCGCTGGCTGAGCTTCTTCGAGGAGCGCGGGCACACCGTCGTGCCTTCGGCGTCGCTCATCGCGGACGACCCGACTCTGCTGCTGGTCAACGCGGGCATGGTGCCCTTCAAGCCGTACTTCCTCGGTGAGACCAAGCCGCCCGCCCCGCGCGCCACCAGCGTCCAGAAGTGTGTGCGCACGCCCGACATCGAAGAGGTCGGCAAGACCACCCGCCACGGCACCTTCTTCCAGATGTGCGGCAACTTCTCCTTCGGGGACTACTTCAAGGAAGGCGCCATCTCCTACGCCTGGGAGCTGCTCACCAGCCCCCAGGACAAGGGCGGCTACGGCCTGGACCCCGAGCGCCTGTGGATCACCGTCTACCTGGACGACGACGAGGCCGAGCAGATCTGGCGCGACAAGATCGGCGTCCCCGCCGAGCGCATCCAGCGCCTGGGCAAGAAGGACAACTTCTGGTCCATGGGCGTGCCCGGCCCCTGCGGCCCCTGCTCGGAGATCAACTACGACCGCGGTCCGGAGTTCGGCCCCGAGGGCGGCCCGGCCGTCAACGACGAGCGGTACGTGGAGATCTGGAACCTGGTCTTCATGCAGTACGAGCGCGGTGCCGGTGACGGCAAGGAGGACTTCCCCATCCTGGGGGACCTGCCGTCGAAGAACATCGACACCGGTCTCGGCCTCGAACGCCTCGCCATGATCCTGCAGGGCGTGCAGAACATGTACGAGACCGACACCCTGCGCGTCGTCATCGACAAGGCCACCGGGCTCACCGGCGTCCGGTACGGCGACAAGCACGACACCGACGTCTCCCTCCGGGTGGTCGCGGACCACATCCGCACGTCCGTGATGCTCATCGGCGACGGCGTCACCCCCGGCAACGAGGGCCGCGGCTACGTGCTGCGCCGCATCATGCGACGCGCCATCCGCAACATGCGGCTGCTGGGCGCCACCGGGCCGGTCGTCAAGGACCTGGTCGATGTGGTGATCGCGACGATGGGGCAGCAGTACCCCGAGCTGATCACCGACCGCGCGCGGATCGAGACCGTCGCCCTGGCCGAGGAGGCCGCCTTCCTCAAGGCCCTCAAGGGCGGCACGAACATCCTCGACACCGCCGTCACCGAGACCAAGGCCAAGGGCTCCAGTGTGCTGCCCGGTGACAAGGCCTTCCTCCTCCACGACACGTGGGGCTTCCCGATCGACCTCACCCTGGAGATGGCCGCCGAGCAGGGCCTGTCCGTGGACGAGGACGGCTTCCGCCGCCTGATGAGGGAACAGCGGGAGCGCGCCAAGGCCGACGCGAAGGCCAAGAAGACCGGCCACGCCGACCTCACCGCCTACCGCGAGATCGCCGACAGCGCCGGCTCCACCGAGTTCACCGGTTACACCTCCACCGAGGGCGAGTCGACCGTCGTCGGCCTCCTCGTCAACGGTGTGCCCTCGCCCGCCGCCACCGAGGGCGACGAGGTCGAGGTCGTCCTGGACCGCACTCCGTTCTACGCCGAGGGCGGCGGCCAGCAGGCCGACACCGGCCGCATCAAGCTGGACACGGGCGCCGTCATCCAGGTCCGCGACGTCCAGCAGCCGGTCCCCGGTGTCTCCGTGCACAAGGGCTCGGTCCAGGTCGGCGAGGTGACCGTGGGCTCCTCCGCCTACGCCGCCATCGACGTCCGGCGCCGCCGCGCCATCGCTCGCGCCCACAGCGCCACCCACCTCACGCACCAGGCGCTGCGTGACGCGCTGGGCCCGACGGCCGCCCAGGCCGGCTCCGAGAACGCCCCGGGCCGCTTCCGCTTCGACTTCGGCTCGCCCGCCGCCGTCCCCGGCACGGTCCTCACCGACGTCGAGCAGAAGATCAACGAGGTCCTCGCCCGCGAGCTGGACGTCCAGGCCGAGGTCATGAGTATCGACGAGGCCAAGAAGCAGGGCGCCATCGCCGAGTTCGGCGAGAAGTACGGCGAGCGGGTCCGCGTCGTCACCATCGGCGACTTCTCCAAGGAGCTGTGCGGCGGCACGCATGTGCACAACACCGCCCAGCTCGGCCTGGTGAAGCTGCTCGGCGAGTCCTCGATCGGCTCCGGCGTGCGCCGTATCGAGGCCCTCGTGGGCGTCGACGCCTACAACTTCCTCGCGAGGGAGCACACGGTCGTCGCCCAGCTCCAGGAGCTGGTCAAGGGCCGCCCCGAGGAACTGCCCGAGAAGGTCTCCGCCATGCTCGGCAAGCTCAAGGACGCCGAGAAGGAGATCGAGAAGTTCCGCGCGGAGAAGGTCCTCGCCGCCGCCGCCGGTCTCGCCCAGGGCGCCAAGGACGTCCGCGGCGTGGCCCTGGTGACCGGCCAGGTCCCGGACGCCACCACCGCCGACGACCTGCGCAAGCTGGTCCTCGACGTACGGGGCCGCATCCCGGGCGACCGCCCGGCCGTGGTCGCCCTGTTCACCACGGCGAACGGCCGCCCGCTGACGGTCATCGCCACCAACGAGGCCGCCCGCGGGCGCGGGCTCAAGGCCGGCGAGCTGGTCCGTACGGCCGCCAAGACCCTCGGCGGCGGCGGTGGCGGCAAGCCCGACGTCGCCCAGGGCGGCGGCCAGAACCCGGCCGCCATCGGCGAGGCCATCGACGCCGTCGAGCGCCTCGTCACCGAGACGGCCTGATGCGCCGAGGCCGCAGACTCGCGATCGACGTCGGGGACGCCCGGATCGGGGTCGCCTCGTGCGACCCCGACGGGGTCCTCGCCACGCCGGTGGAGACCGTGCCGGGACGTGACGTCCCGGCCGCCCACCGGCGGCTGCGCCTGATCGCCGAGGAGTACGAACCGATCGAGGTCGTGGTCGGGCTCCCCCGCTCCCTCAGCGGGGGCGAGGGGCCGGCCGCGGTCAAGGTCCGCGCCTTCGCCCAGGAGCTGGCCCGCTCGATCGCACCCGTCCCGGTACGACTGGTGGACGAGAGGATGACCACAGTGACGGCCGGGCAAGGGCTGCGCGCTTCGGGCGTGAAGTCCAGGAAAGGCCGTACTGTCATCGACCAGGCAGCCGCTGTGATCATCCTGCAACAGGCTCTGGAGTCCGAACGGGTATCAGGTAATCCTCCCGGCGAGGGCGTCGAAGTGGTCATCTGATCGCGGTACGGTAACGTTCCGCGCGATGCGGTGGCGTTCGAACAGTTGCCGCACGACGTAGAGGCGGAACGTCCGGAAGCCTCGCGGCTGTTTGGGGATCGATGACTGAATATGGACGGGGCTCCGGCTCCGCACCGTGGCATCCCGAGGACCCGTTGTACGGGGACCCGGGATGGGAAGGTCAGCAGGCCGGCGGCCGGCAGCAGCACGACGAGCAGGCGCCGTACGGATCCCACCAGGACCCGTACGGCCAGCAGCCGCAGGGCTACGGTGACCGGCACCCGCAGACGCAGCCCCAGCACGCGTACCAGCAGCAGGCCCAGGAGCACGACGGCCAGCCGTACGACGCCGGCTGGGACACCGGCCAGCAGTCGGCCATGCCCTACGGGGCCCCGCCCGTACCGGCCGACCCGTACGGCGGCCACGCGCCCGACACCTACAGCACTCCCGAGGCGTACCCGCCGCCCCAACCCCCCGGCCAGCGGCAGCCCGAACCGCAGCACCGGACCGAGCACGAGCCACGGCCTCAGGAGCCGGAGCCGAGCCCCGCGTTCCTCTCCGACGGTGACGGAGGGGACGACCGCGACGGCGGCGGCAGCGGCAGCGGCGACGACGAGGAACCCGGTGGCGCCCCGGACGGCGGGCGCCGCGGCGCCCGCGAGCGGCGCGGCAAGCAGAAGAAGAAGAGCCGCAACGGCCTCGCCTGCCTGATCGTCACCCTGGTCCTGGCGGGCGGCGCGGGCGGCGTCGGCTACTTCGGCTACCAGTTCTGGCAGGGCCAGTTCGGCGAGGCCCCCGACTTCGTGGGGGCCGGCACCAGCGAGACCGTCGAGGTCGTGATCCCGCCGGGCGCCGGCGGTTACGAGATCGGCGGCATCCTCGTCAAGAACGGCGTCGTCAAGAGCACGGGCGCCTTCGTCTCCGCCCAGGAGAAGATCGCGAAGAACAAGCCCATCCAGGAAGGCGCCTACACCCTCAAGAAGGGCATGTCGGCGGCGAGCGCGATCGAACTGATGCTCAGCCCGGCCAGCCGCAATTCCCTCACCGTTCCCGAGGGCAAGCGCAACGCCTGGGTGTACGCGGCGATCGACAAGCGCCTCGAACTCCCGGCCGGAACCACCAGGACCGTCGCCGGGGAACAGGCCGGGAGCCTCGGCCTGCCCGACTGGGCCACCCGCCACCCGGACGTGAAGGACCCGCTCGAAGGGTTCCTCTTCCCGGCCAGTTATCCGGTCGCCAAGGGCAGCAAGCCGCAGGACGTCCTCAAAAAGATGGTCGCCCGCGCCAACGAGGAGTACGGCAAGCTCAACCTGGAGGCGAAGGCGCAGTCGCTCGACCTCGAAGGGCCGTGGCAGCTCCTCACCGTCGCCAGCCTCGTCCAGGTCGAGGGCAAGACGGAGGACGACTTCCGCAAGATGAGCGAGGTCGTGTACAACCGTCTCAAGCCCACCAACACCGAGACCAACCAGCTGCTCCAATTCGACTCGGCCTTCAACTACCTCAAGGGCCAGAGCGAGATCGAGATCAGCGAGTCCGAGATCAACAGCAACAAGGACCCGTACAACACGTACACCCAGAAGGGGCTCACCCCCGGCCCGATCAGCAACCCCGGGGCCGAGGCCCTGGCCGCCGCGCTGAATCCGACCAAGGACGGCTGGATGTACTTCGTGGCGACGGACGGCATGCACAAGACGGAATTCGCCAAGACGCACGCCGAGTTCCTGGAGCTGAAGGACAAGTTCAATGACAACCAGGGCAGCGAGTGAAGCCCGTAGGGCCGCCGTCCTCGGATCGCCCATCGACCACTCCCTGTCGCCCCTGCTGCACCGGGCGGCCTACGCGGAGCTGGGCCTCACCCACTGGTCCTACGACCGGTTCGAAGTGGACGAGGCCCACCTCCCCGGGTTCCTCAAGGGACTGGACGGGACCTGGGCCGGGCTGTCGCTGACCATGCCGCTCAAGCGGGCCGTCATCCCGCTGCTCGACCGGATCAGCGACACGGCCGCCTCCGTGGAGGCCGTCAACACCGTGGTCCTCACCGAGGACGGCCACCGGATCGGTGACAACACCGACATCCCCGGCATGATCGCCGCGCTGCGGGAGCGAGGCGTGGAGCGGGTGGAGGCAGCCGCCGTCCTCGGTGCCGGAGCGACCGCCTCCTCGGCGCTCGCCGCGCTGTCCCGCGTCTGCACCGGGCCGGTGACCGCCTACGTACGCAGCGAGACCCGCGCCGCCGAGATGCGCGGCTGGGCCGAACGGCTGGGAACACCGGTGCGCATCGCCGAATGGGCCGACGCCGCCGAGGCCCTCACCGCCCCGCTCGTCATCGCCACCACACCCGCCGGCACCACCGACGCTCTCGCCTCCTTCGTCCCCGACCGGCCCGGCACCCTCTTCGACGTGCTGTACGAACCGTGGCCCACCGCCCTGGCGGCGGCCTGGGCCCGGCGCGGCGGCGCGGTCCTCGGCGGCCTCGACCTGCTGGTGCACCAGGCCGTCCTCCAGGTGGAACAGATGACCGGCCTCACCCCGGCGCCGCTCGCGGCGATGCGCGCGGCCGGCGAATCGGCCCTGGCCGGCGCCTGAACCCGTCCGCCTGCTGGACCGGCGATCAGCCCGGCCGCCGGGACGTGGGAGGATCGTGGGTGGCGGGCCAGGGCCGCGCACCCGGTCGCGCCGTCGCAGTTCCAGGCGCGAGCATGAGGAGCACCGTTGAGCAGGTTGCGCTGGCTGACCGCGGGGGAGTCGCACGGCCCCGCACTGGTGGCGACGCTGGAGGGTCTTCCCGCCGGTGTCCCGATCACCACCGAGATGGTGGCGGACCACCTGGCCCGGCGGCGCCTCGGCTATGGACGGGGCGCCCGGATGAAGTTCGAGCGTGACGAGGTCACCTTCCTCGGCGGTGTGCGCCACGGCCTGACCATGGGCTCGCCCGTCGCCGTCATGGTGGGCAACACCGAGTGGCCCAAGTGGGAGAAGGTCATGTCGGCCGACCCGGTCGACCCGGCCGAGCTCGCCGACGTGGCCCGCAACGCCCCCCTGACCCGGCCCCGCCCCGGCCACGCCGACCTCGCCGGCATGCAGAAGTACGGCTTCGACGAGGCCCGGCCCCTCCTGGAGCGCGCCAGCGCCCGGGAGACCGCGGCACGTGTCGCCCTGGGCGCGGTGGCCCGCTCGTACCTCAAGGAGACCGCGGGCATCGAGATCGTCAGCCACGTCGTGGAACTGGCGTCGGCGAAGGCCCCCTACGGCGTGTACCCCACCCCCGCGGACGTCGAGCGGCTGGACGCCGACCCGGTGCGCTGCCTGGACGCCGACGCGTCCGAGGCGATGGTCGCCGAGATCGACCAGGCCCACAAGGACGGCGACACCCTCGGCGGTGTGGTCGAGGTCCTGGCCTACGGCGTACCCGTGGGACTCGGCTCGCACGTGCACTGGGACCGGCGGCTTGACGCCCGGCTCGCCGCCGCCCTGATGGGCATCCAGGCCATCAAGGGCGTGGAGGTCGGTGACGGGTTCGACCTGGCCCGCGTGCCCGGCTCCCAGGCGCACGACGAGATCCTCGCCACCGACCAGGGCGTCAAGCGCGCCTCCGGCCGCTCCGGCGGCACCGAGGGCGGCCTGACCACCGGCGAGCTGCTGCGGGTGCGGGCCGCGATGAAGCCCATCGCCACCGTGCCGCGCGCGCTGGCCACCATCGACGTCGCCACCGGCGAGCCCGCCAAGGCCCACCACCAGCGCTCCGACGTGTGCGCCGTACCGGCCGCCGGCATCGTCGCCGAGGCCATGGTCGCCCTGGTGCTCGCCGACGCCGTGGCCGAGAAGTTCGGCGGCGACTCCGTGCCGGAGACCCGCCGCAACGTCCGCTCGTACCTCGACAACCTCCGGATCCGGTGATCCGGTGAGCCACAGCCCGTTGCTCGTCCTGATCGGACCCATGGGATCCGGCAAGTCCACCGTCGGCGCACTCCTCGCCGAACGGCTCGGCTGCGCCTACCGGGACACCGACGCCGACATCGTCGCCGCCGAGGGACGCGAGATCTCGGACATCTTCGTCGAGGACGGCGAGGACCGCTTCCGGGAGCTGGAACGCGCCGCCGTACGGGCCGCCGTCGCCGAGCACCCGGGTGTCCTCGCCCTCGGCGGCGGCGCCGTCCTCGACGCCGGTACCCGCGCGCTGCTCGCCGGGCTGCCCGTGGTCTACCTCTCGATGGAGGTGGACGAGGCCGTCCGGCGCGTCGGCCTCAACACCGCCCGCCCGTTGCTGGCCGTCAACCCGCGCCGCCAGTGGCGCGAGCTGATGGAGGCCCGGCGCCACCTGTACACCGAAGTCGCCCGGGTGGTCGTGGCCACCGACGACAGGACCCCCGAAGAGGTCGCCGAGGCGGTCCTCGACGCACTGGAGCTGAAGAAGTGACTGACCAGGCAGTGACCCGTATCCAGGTCGGCGGCACGGCGGGCACCGACCCGTACGAGGTGCTGGTGGGCCGGCAGCTGCTCGGCGAGCTCGCCGGCCTGCTCGGACCCTCGGCCAAGCGCGTCGCCGTGATCCACCCCGAGGCGCTCGCCGAGACCGGTGAGGCACTGCGCGCCGACCTCGCCGGCCAGGGGTACGAGGCGGTCGCCATCCAGGTGCCCAACGCCGAGGAGGCCAAGACCGCCGAAGTCGCCGCCTACTGCTGGAAGGCGCTCGGCCAGACCGGCTTCACCCGCAGCGACGTCATCGTCGGCGTCGGCGGCGGCGCCACCACCGACCTGGCCGGGTTCGTGGCGGCCACCTGGCTGCGCGGGGTGCGCTGGATCGCCGTACCCACCACCGTGCTCGCCATGGTCGACGCGGCCGTCGGCGGCAAGACCGGCATCAACACCGCCGAGGGCAAGAACCTCGTCGGCGCCTTCCACCCGCCCGCCGGGGTCCTCTGCGACCTCGCCGCGCTGGACTCGCTGCCGGTCCACGACTACGTCAGCGGGATGGCCGAGATCATCAAGGCCGGTTTCATCGCCGACCCGGCCATCCTCGACCTGGTCGAGGCCGACCCGCAGGGCGCGCGGACCCCCGCCGGCCCGCACACCCGCGAACTGATCGAACGCTCCATCCGGGTCAAGGCCGACGTGGTCTCCGCCGACCTGAAGGAATCCGGACTGCGCGAGATCCTCAACTACGGCCACACCCTCGCGCACGCCATCGAGAAGAACGAGCGCTACAAGTGGCGTCACGGCGCCGCCGTCTCCGTGGGCATGGTCTTCGCCGCCGAACTGGGCCGGCTCGCCGGACGCCTCGACGACGCCACCGCCGACCGGCACCGCACCGTCCTGGAGTCCGTCGGCCTGCCACTGACCTACCGGGGCGACCAGTGGCCCAAGCTCCTGGAGACCATGAGGGTCGACAAGAAGTCCCGCGGCGACCTGCTGCGCTTCATCGTCCTCGACGGCCTCGCCCGGCCCACCGTGCTCGAGGGCCCCGACCCCGCGGTGCTCGTCGCCGCCTACGGGGAGGTCGCCGCGTGACCCGGCGCGTCCTCGTCCTGAACGGCCCCAACCTCGGCCGGCTCGGCTCCCGGGAGCCCGACGTGTACGGCGCCACCACCTACGCCGGACTGGTCGACGCGTGCCGCACGCTCGGCGACGAACTCGGCCTGGACGTCGAGGTGCGCGAGACCAACGACGAGGGGGAACTGGTCCGCTGGCTCCACGAGGCGGCGGACGGCTCCCTCCCGGTCGTCCTCAACCCGGGCGCCTTCACCCACTACTCGTACGCCATGCGGGACGCCGCCGCCCAGCGCACCGCCCCGCTCGTCGAAGTGCACATCTCCAACCCCTACGCCCGCGAGGAATTCCGCCACACCTCGGTCGTCGCCGCGGTCGCCAGCGGCACCGTCGCGGGCTTCGGCATCGGCTCCTACCGGCTCGCCCTGCGCGCCCTCGCCGAAGAGCTGGACGGCTGACCCCGGCCACCCCGCACCCCCGGCCCTCCCCGGCCGTTCCCGAACTGCCCACCGGGGAGGGTACGGTTCGGTAACGGGCGACCCGAACGGGCGCCCGACAGCGTCAGTCGCACGAGACGGAGTGGCACCGGATGCAGCACGCAGTGGGGGCTCCGCTGCCGCAGCCCCACCGACCGGGGCACGCAGCGGCCGGGTGGACGAACCAGGCCCCTCATCCACCCCACCCCCAGCCCGCCGCACCCGGCTGGGCAGGGCCCGCGCCCCACCACGCGCCCCCGCCGCCCTCCCGCGACACCACCGGCCACATGCAGCTGCCGCCCGGCGCACCGGTCACCGCGCCGGTCCCGCCACCCGCCGACCACACCACCGGCACCGGCACCGGCACCGGCAACGCGACCCTCGCCGTCCTGCTGATCGGGCCCGCCGGCGCCGGCAAGACCACCGTCGCCCGGTACTGGGCCTCGCACCGCCGCGTACCCACCGCCCACATCAGCCTGGACGACGTACGCGAATGGGTCTGCGCCGGATTCGCCGACCCCAGGTCCGGCTGGAACGACCAGTCCGAGGCGCAGTACCGCCTGGCCCGCCGCACCTGCGGCTTCGCCGCCCGCAACTTCCTCGCCAACGGCATCTCCTGCATCCTCGACGACGCCGTCTTCCCCGACCGCCCGGTCGTCGGCCTCGGGGGCTGGAAACGCCACGTCGGCCCGGGACTGCTCCCCGTCGTCCTGCTGCCCGGCCTGGAGATCGTCCTCGAGCGCAACGCCGAGCGCAGCGGAAACCGCAGGCTCTCCGACGAGGAAGTCGCCGGCATCCACGGCCGGATGGCCGGCTGGTACGGCTCCGGCCTGCCGATCATCGACAACTCCACCTACGACGTGGAGACCACCGCCCGCGTCCTCGACGACGTCCTGGCCCGCGCCATCGCCAGCCCACCGGCCTTCTGAGGTCGGGGCTCGGTTCGCCTCCGGGACGCTGCGAGCCGGTGCCGGCGGTCGATCGTGCTCGGTCGCTCGTTCCTCACGACCTCCGCGTGTTCTCCCTTCCGGTGCCGACGCGCCCCTTCGGCCCACTCGCCGGGCCCCGGTGCGAGCCGGCGTGGGGAGGGCGGCCCGGGTGAGCCGGGACGGTCGGCACGGCCGGGCAGGCGCGGGGTGCCCGCGGGGTGCGGGCCGCGCGGACACGTCCGGACCCGCTCGAACTGCCGGGTGGCCCGGCCGCTCGTACGCTCGAAACATGTCAGAGGTGTACGCGGACCGCCGCGAACGGCTGCGCGACCGGTGCGCGGTGGCCGGTGCCGCCGCGGCCCTGGTCTCCGGACCGGCCAACGTCCGCTACCTCGCCGGCGGCTCCCCGGCCGGCGCGGTCCTGCTGATCGGTGCCGGACCGGACGTACTGCTGTGTCCCCGCGCACCCTCCGGCGACCTCTCCGAAGGCCGCGTCGACGAGCGGCTGCGGCTGGTGGTCCTCCCGGAGCGGGGAGGTGATCCGGTCGTCGCCGCCGCCGGGTTCGCCCGCGAGGCCGGTGCGGACGCGCTCGCCGTCGAGGAACACCACCTGAGCGTCGCCCGCTACCGGGCGATGGAGTCGGTCGCCGCCGGCCTGCGCCTCGCCGACCTGGGCGCCGCCGTCGAGCAGGAACGCGTCGTCAAGGACGAGGACGAGATCACCTGCCTCCGTATCGCGGCCGAGATCACCGACCAGGCGCTCGGCGAGCTCCTGGAGTCGATCCTCGTCGGGCGCACCGAGCGGCACCTCGCGCTGGAGCTGGAACGGCGGCTGGTCGACCACGGGGCGGACGGGCCCGCCTTCCCGACCTCCGTCGCCACCGGGCCCCACTCCGGGCGGGGCGGCCACCGGCCCTCCGACCGGCGCGTGGAGGAGGGGGATTTCCTCTCCGTCTGCCTGGGCGCCAACTACCGCGGATACCGCTGCGAGATCGGCCGCACCTTCGTCATCGGGACCGCTCCGGCGGACTGGCAGATCGAGCTGTACGACCTGGTCTTCGCCGCTCAGCGGGCCGCCCGCGAGGCGCTGACCCCCGGCACGGCCTACCGCGACGTGGACCACGCGGCCCGCCACATCCTCCACTCGGCCGGATACGGCGAGGGCCTGGCGCCCTTCCTGGGCCACGGGGTGGGGCTGGAAATCCAGGAGGACCCGGAGCTGGCACCCGCCGCCATGGGTAAACTGGACGCTTGTGTGCCGGTCACCGTCGAACCGGGGGTCCACCTCCCGGGTCGGGGCGGCGTCCGGATCGATGACACGCTCGTCGTACGCCAGGAGGCGGACGGCGGACCCGAGCTACTCACCATCACGACCAAGGAGCTGCTCGCGCTGTAGGCGCGTCAAGCACCACGCCTCGGTCGTCCACCAGCGTCAGTCCAGGAGATTCCGCAACCGTGGCTTCCACGAACGACCTCAAGAACGGCATGGTGCTCAAGCTCGACGGAGGCCAGCTCTGGTCCGTCGTCGAGTTCCAGCACGTCAAGCCCGGCAAGGGCCCGGCCTTCGTGCGCACCAAGCTCAAGAACGTGCTCTCCGGCAAGGTCGTCGACAAGACCTTCAACGCCGGCGTGAAGGTCGAGACGGCCACCGTCGACCGCCGCGACATGCAGTTCTCGTACATGGACGGCGAGTACTACGTCTTCATGGACATGCAGACGTACGACCAGCTCATGATCGACCGCAAGACGGTCGGCGACGCCGCCAACTACCTCATCGAGGGCTTCACCGCCAGCGTCGCGCAGCACGAGGGCGAGGTGCTCTACGTCGAGCTCCCGGCCGCCGTCGAGCTGACCATCCAGGAGACCGAGCCCGGTGTCCAGGGCGACCGCTCCACCGGTGGCACCAAGCCCGCCACCCTGGAGACCGGCTACACCATCCAGGTGCCGCTCTTCATCACCACCGGCGAGAAGATCAAGGTCGACACCCGTTCCGGCGACTACCTCGGCCGGGTGAACAGCTAACCGTGGCTGCCCGCAACAAGGCCCGCAAGCGCGCCTTCCAGATCCTTTTCGAGGCCGACCAGCGCGGTGCGCCCGTGCAGCAGGTCCTCGCGGACTGGGTCCGGCACGCCCGGTCCGACGACCGGCAGCCGCCGGTCAACGAGTACACGATGGAGCTGGTCGAGGGGTACGCGCAGTACGCGGGCCGCATCGACGACCTCATCTCCACCTACGCGGTCGGCTGGACGCTCGACCGGATGCCGGTCGTCGACCGGAACATCCTGCGGCTCGGCGCCTACGAGCTGGTGTGGGTGGACGGCACTCCGGACGCGGTGGTGATCGACGAGGCGGTGCAGCTCGCCAAGGAGTTCTCGACCGACGAGTCCCCGTCGTTCGTCAACGGGCTCCTGGGCCGCTTCAAGGACCTCAAGCCCAGCCTCCGCCGGGACTGAGCCGGGCGCGGGGCCGCTCCGGGCTCCCCACCCAGCCGGTACCTCTGCGAAGGGCCCGCAGCGCCTCGTGCGCGGCGGGCCCTTCGGCGTACCCGAGCCGGGAGGACGCGTACCCGAGCCGGGAGGGCGCGCGAAAGACCGCCGGGTGCGGCGGAACGCCCGAAGGCTTCCGCCGCACCCGGCGGCAACGTTTCTGCTGGAGGGTGGGCCCTCAGGGCGCGAATGCCCCTCAGGCCTCTTCGTGGGCCACCGCACGCCGGGCGTCCGCGTCCAGCACGCCCCAGCTGATGAGCTGCTCGGTCAGCACCGAGGGCGACTGGTCGTAGATGACCGCGAGCGTGCGCAGGTCGTCCTGGCGGATGGACAGCACCTTGCCGTTGTAGTCACCGCGCTGCGACTGGATCGTCGCGGCGTAGCGCTGCAGCGGGCCCGCCTTCTCCGCGGGAACGTGAGCCAGGCGCTCCAGGTCCAGGACGAGCTTCGGCGGCGGCTCGGCGGCCCCGCCCGGCGTGGTGCCCGGCAACAGCTCCTGAACCGGGACGCCGTAGAAGTCGGCCAGCTCGGCCAGGCGCTGCACGGTCACGGCACGGTCGCCGCGCTCGTACGAGCCGACCACAACGGCCTTCCAGCGACCCTGGGACTTCTCCTCCACCCCGTGGAGGGAGAGGCCCTGCTGGGTGCGGATGGCGCGGAGCTTGGCCCCGAGCTGTTTTGCGTATTCGCTGGACATATAGCTCCCGGGACGAAGACTGGTAACTCACTGTGAGGTTACGCAGCGTTACTTGGCTGCGTCAAGCCGAACGGTCCGTACCGACCCTCTTCGGTGGGCGGGTGGCGGAGCGGGTCCCCGGCCCTGGTAGGGTGGATGGCGCAATTCCGACGTCCTTTAAGGTCCGTCCCGTGAGGCGGAGAAGGAGGTCCGTTTCCTATGGACACCAGCCAGCAGTCCGATGCGGCACGCCCCGTTCTCGAGGCTCCCGACATCGCCCGGGTACTGACCCGGATCGCCCACGAGATCGTCGAGCGCGCCAAGGGCGCCGACGACGTGGTTCTCCTCGGCATTCCCACGCGCGGCGTCTTCCTCGCCCGCCGGCTCGCCGACAAGCTCGAGCAGATCACCGGCCGCGCCATCCCCGTCGGCTCGCTCGACATCACCATGTACCGCGACGACCTGCGGATGCGCCCCGCCCGCGCCCTGGCCCGCACCGAGATCCCCGGTGACGGCGTCGACGGCCGTCTGGTCGTCCTCGTCGACGACGTGCTCTTCTCCGGCCGCACCATCCGCGCCGCCCTCGACGCGCTCGGCGACATCGGCCGGCCGCGCGCCGTCCAGCTCGCCGTCCTGGTCGACCGGGGCCACCGCGAGCTCCCCATCCGCGCCGACTACGTCGGCAAGAACCTCCCCACGTCGCTGCGGGAGACGGTCAAGGTCCAGCTCGCCGAGGAGGACGGTCGCGACACCGTGCTGCTCGGGGTGCGGGAGACCACCCCGGCCGGCGAGCGTTAGCGCACCTCCGTACGGCACCGATCGCCCCGTCCGTACGGCGGTCGCGCCGCACGCCCGCGTGCCTGCCGGGCCCCTCCGGGGGCACCCCCGGACCCCAGACCTCCACACACCCGGAGAACCCCCCGATGATGCGCCACCTCATCTCGGCCGCAGACCTCACCCGCGACGACGCCGTCCTCATTCTCGACACCGCCGAGGAGATGGCCCGGGTCGCCGACCGGCCGATCAAGAAGCTGCCCACCCTGCGCGGCCGCACCGTCGTCAACCTCTTCTTCGAGGACTCGACCCGCACCCGGATCTCCTTCGAAGCGGCCGAGAAGCGACTGTCCGCCGACGTCATCAACTTCACCGCCAAGGGCTCCTCGGTCTCCAAGGGCGAGTCCCTCAAGGACACCGCCCAGACCCTGGAGGCCATGGGCGTCGACGCCGTCGTCATCCGGCACGGCGCCTCCGGCGCCCCGTACCGGCTGGCCACCTCCGGCTGGATCGACGCCACCGTCATCAACGCGGGCGACGGCACCCACCAGCACCCCACCCAGGCCCTCCTCGACGCCTTCACCATGCGCCGCCGCCTGGTCGGCCGGGACGCCGGCATCGGCCAGGACCTGGCCGGCAAGCGCATCACCCTCGTGGGCGACGTCCTGCACAGCCGGGTCGCCCGCTCCAACGTCGACCTGCTGCACACCCTCGGCGCCCAGGTCACCCTCGTCGCCCCGCCCACCCTGCTGCCGATCGGCGTCGGGAGCTGGCCCGCCGACGTCGCCTACGACCTGGACGGCGTGCTGCCCAAGTCGGACGCGGTGATGATGCTGCGCGTCCAGCGCGAGCGGATGAACGCCGCCTTCTTCCCCACCGAGCGCGAGTACTCCCGGCGCTACGGGCTGGACGCCGAGCGCATGGCCAAGATGCCGGAACACGCCATCGTCATGCACCCCGGACCCATGGTCCGCGGCATGGAGATCACCGCCGAGGTCGCCGACTCCGACCGCTGCACCGTGGTCGAACAGGTCGCCAACGGCGTCTCCATCCGGATGGCCGTCCTGTACCTGCTGCTGGGCGGCAACGAGCCCGCCGCCACCCACCCCCGTACCGAGGAGAAGTAAGACCCATGAGCAAGATCCTGATCCGTGGTGCGAAGGTGCTCGGCGGCGAGGCCCGGGACGTCCTGATCGACGGGGAGACCGTCGCGGCGGTCGGCACCGGCCTGGGCGCCGAGGGCGCCACCGTCGTCGAGGCCGAGGGGCAGATCCTGCTGCCCGGCCTGGTCGACCTCCACACCCACCTGCGCGAGCCCGGCCGGGAGGACTCCGAGACCGTCCTCACCGGCACCAGGGCCGCCGCCGTCGGCGGCTTCACCGCCGTCCACGCCATGGCCAACACCTTCCCGGTCGCCGACACCGCCGGTGTGGTCGAGCAGGTCTGGCGGCTCGGCCGGCAGTCCGGCTACTGCGACGTCCAGCCCGTCGGCGCCGTGACCGTCGGCCTGGAGGGCAAGCAGCTCGCCGAGCTGGGCGCCATGCACGACTCCGCCGCCGGGGTGAAGGTGTTCTCCGACGACGGCAAGTGCGTGGACGACGCGGTGATCATGCGCCGCGCGCTGGAGTACGTGAAGGCGTTCGACGGCGTCGTCGCCCAGCACGCCCAGGAGCCCCGCCTCACCGAGGGCGCCCAGATGAACGAGGGCGTCGTCTCCGCCGAGCTGGGACTGGGCGGCTGGCCCGCCGTCGCCGAGGAGTCGATCATCGCCCGGGACGTCCTGCTCGCCGCGCACGTCGGCTCCCGGGTGCACATCTGCCACCTGTCCACCGCCGGCTCGGTGGAGATCGTCCGCTGGGCCAAGTCCAAGGGCTGGGACGTCACCGCCGAGGTCACCCCGCACCACCTGCTGCTGACCGACGAACTGGTGCGCACCTACGACCCGGTCTACAAGGTCAACCCGCCGCTGCGCACCGAGGCCGACGTCATGGCCCTGCGCGAGGCGCTCGCCGACGGCACCATCGACTGCGTCGCCACCGACCACGCCCCGCACCCGCACGAGGACAAGGACTGCGAGTGGGCCGCGGCCGCCATGGGCATGGTGGGCCTGGAGACCGCGCTGTCGGTCGTGCAGCAGACGATGGTCGAGACCGGCCTGCTCGACTGGGCCGGCGTCGCCGACCGGATGTCCTTCCGCCCGGCGCACATCGGCCGCCTCGACGGCCACGGCCGGCCCGTCTCGGCAGGCGAACCGGCCAACCTGACCCTGGTCGATCCGGCATACCGTGGAGTGGTGGACCCCGCGGGCTTCGCCTCCCGCAGCCGCAACACCCCCTACCGGGGCCGTGAGCTGCCGGGTCGCGTCACCCACACCTTCCTGCGGGGCCGGGCGACGGTCGTGGACGGGAAGCTGGCGTGACAACTCTGATCGAACTCGCAGCCGAACCGAAGTCGGCGGAGGTGACCGACTGGGCCGCGCGGCTCGGCTGGGTCGCCGGACTGGTGCTCTTCATCGCCTTCGTCTACTGGCTGATGCGCCAGGGATGGACCTGGCGCGGCAACCTCCAGTCCGACCTGCCGGAGCTGCCCGCCGTACCGGAGGAACCGGGACGGGCGGGACTGACCCTCAGCGGGCGGTACCACGGATCCACCACCGCCGGGCAGTGGCTCGACCGGATCGTGGCCCACGGCCTCGGCGCCCGCAGCCGCGCCGAGCTGACGCTCAGCGACGCCGGCCTGGCGGTCGTACGCCCCGGGGCGAACGACTTCTTCATCCCGGCCGACCGGCTCCGCGGGGCCCGGCTCGACAAGGGCATCGCCGGCAAGGTCCTCGCCGAGGGCGGTCTGCTGATCGTCACCTGGGCGCACGGCGACAAGCTGCTCGACTCGGGCTTCCGCTCCGACCGGGCGGCCGAGCACACCGCCTGGGTCGAGGCCATCAACTCCTTGAACCAGACACGTACGACGACACACACGACGGAAGGCACCGCGCGATGACGACCTCCACCCGGGGAACCAGGGTTCCCGCCGTACTCGTCCTGGAGGACGGCCGCACCTTCCGCGGCCGTGCCTACGGGGCCGTGGGGGAGACCTTCGGCGAGGCGGTGTTCTCCACCGGCATGACCGGCTACCAGGAAACCCTCACCGACCCGTCGTACCACCGCCAGGTCGTCGTGATGACCGCCCCCCACGTCGGCAACACCGGCGTGAACGACGAGGACCCCGAGTCCCGGAAGATCTGGGTCTCCGGCTACGTCGTACGCGACCCCGCCCGCGTCCCGTCGAACTGGCGCTCCCGCCGCACCCTGGACGACGAGCTCGCCGCGCAGGGCGTCGTCGGCATCAGCGGCATCGACACCCGGGCGCTCACCCGCCACCTGCGCGAGCGCGGCGCCATGCGCGTCGGCATCTTCTCCGGCGAGGCGATCGCCGACGGGGCGGCCCTGCTGGCCAAGGTGAAGGCCGCCCCGCAGATGACGGGGGCCGACCTGGCCGCCGAGGTCGCCACCGAGGAGCCGTACGTCGTCCCGGCCATCGGCGAGAAGAAGTACACCGTCGCCGCCGTCGACCTGGGCATCAAGGGCATGACCCCGCACCGGATGGCCGAGCGCGGCATCGAGGTGCACGTCCTGCCCGCGACCGCCACCGCGGAGGACGTCTTCGCCGTCGGCCCCGACGGCGTGTTCTTCTCCAACGGCCCCGGCGACCCCGCCACCGCCGACGGCCCCGTCTCCGTCATGCGGGCCGTCCTGGAGCGCCGCACACCGCTGTTCGGCATCTGCTTCGGCAACCAGATCCTGGGCCGCGCGCTCGGCTTCGGCACGTACAAGCTGAAGTACGGCCACCGCGGCATCAACCAGCCCGTGCAGGACCGTACGACCGGCAAGGTCGAGGTCACCGCGCACAACCACGGCTTCGCCGTCGACGCCCCCCTGGACAAGGTGTCCGACACCCCCTTCGGCCGCGCCGAGGTCTCCCACGTCTGCCTCAACGACAACGTGGTGGAGGGCCTCCAGCTGCTCGACCAGCCGGCCTTCAGCGTCCAGTACCACCCCGAGGCGGCCGCCGGCCCGCACGACGCCGCGTACCTCTTCGACCGCTTCGTATCCCTGATGGAGGCCGAGCGTGCCTAAGCGCACCGATATCCAGTCCGTCCTGGTCATCGGCTCCGGCCCGATCGTCATCGGCCAGGCCGCCGAGTTCGACTACTCAGGCACCCAGGCCTGCCGGGTCCTCAAGTCCGAGGGCCTGCGCGTCATCCTGGTCAACTCCAACCCGGCGACGATCATGACGGACCCGGAGATCGCCGACGCCACCTACGTCGAGCCGATCACCCCGGAGTTCGTGGAGAAGATCATCGCCAAGGAGCGCCCCGACGCGCTCCTGCCCACCCTCGGCGGCCAGACCGCGCTCAACACCGCCATCTCCATGCACGAGCAGGGTGTGCTGGAGAAGTACGGCGTGGAGCTCATCGGCGCCAACGTCGAGGCCATCCACAAGGGCGAGGACCGCGACCTGTTCAAGGGCGTCGTGGAGGCCGTCCGCGCCAAGATCGGGCACGGCGAGTCCGCCCGTTCGGTGATCTGCCACTCCATGGACGACGTCCTCAAGGGCGTCGAGACGCTCGGCGGATACCCCGTCGTCGTCCGCCCCTCCTTCACCATGGGCGGCGCCGGCTCCGGCTTCGCCCACGACGAGGAGGAGCTGCGCCGCATCGCCGGCCAGGGCCTCACGCTCTCCCCGACCACGGAGGTGCTCCTGGAGGAGTCCATCCTCGGCTGGAAGGAGTACGAGCTGGAGCTGATGCGCGACAGGAACGACAACGTCGTGGTCGTCTGCTCCATCGAGAACTTCGACCCGATGGGCGTGCACACCGGTGACTCGATCACCGTCGCCCCGGCGATGACGCTGACCGACCGCGAGTACCAGATCCTCCGCGACGTCGGCATCGCGATCATCCGCGAGGTCGGCGTCGACACCGGCGGCTGCAACATCCAGTTCGCGGTCAACCCCGAGGACGGCCGGGTCATCGTCATCGAGATGAACCCGCGCGTCTCCCGCTCCTCGGCGCTCGCGTCCAAGGCCACTGGATTCCCCATCGCGAAGATCGCCGCCCGGCTCGCTGTCGGTTACACGCTGGACGAGATCCCCAACGACATCACGGAGAAGACCCCGGCGTCCTTCGAGCCCACGCTCGACTACGTGGTGGTCAAGGCTCCGCGGTTCGCGTTCGAGAAGTTCCCGTCCGCCGACTCCACGCTCACCACCACCATGAAGTCGGTCGGCGAGGCGATGGCCATCGGCCGGAACTTCACCGAGGCCCTGCAGAAGGCGCTGCGCTCGCTGGAGAAGAAGGGCAGCCAGTTCGCCTTCACCGGTGAGCCCGGCGACAAGGCGACCCTGCTCCAAGAGGCCGTCCGCCCCACCGACGGGCGCGTCAACACCGTCATGCAGGCCATCCGCGCCGGCGCCACCCGGGAGGAGGTCTTCGACTTCACGAAGATCGACCCGTGGTTCGTCGACCAGCTCTTCCTGATCAAGGAGATCGCCGACGACCTGGCCGCCGCCGAGCGCCTGGACGCCGACCTGCTGGCCGAGGCCAAGCGCCACGGCTTCTCGGACGCCCAGATCGCCGGGATCCGCGGCCTGCGCGAGGACGTCGTCCGCGAGGTCCGCCACGCCCTCGGGGTCCGCCCGGTCTACAAGACGGTCGACACCTGCGCCGCCGAGTTCGCCGCCAGGACCCCGTACTTCTACTCCTCCTACGACGAGGAGAGCGAGGTCGCTCCGCGCGACAAGCCCGCCGTGATCATCCTGGGCTCCGGGCCCAACCGCATCGGCCAGGGCATCGAGTTCGACTACTCCTGCGTCCACGCCTCCTTCGCGCTCAGCGAGGCCGGCTACGAGACCGTGATGGTCAACTGCAACCCCGAGACCGTCTCCACCGACTACGACACCTCCGACCGGCTGTACTTCGAGCCGCTCACCCTGGAGGACGTACTGGAGATCGTCCACGCCGAGGCGCAGGCCGGTCCCATCGCGGGCGTCGTCGTCCAGCTCGGCGGCCAGACCCCGCTCGGCCTCGCCCAGGCGCTCAAGGACAACGGCGTCCCGGTCGTCGGCACCCCGCCGGAGGCCATCCACGCCGCCGAGGACCGCGGCGCCTTCGGCCGGGTGCTCGCCGAGGCCGGCCTGCCCGCCCCCAAGCACGGCACCGCGACCACCTTCGCCGGCGCCAAGGCCATCGCCGACGAGATCGGCTACCCCGTCCTCGTCCGCCCGTCGTACGTGCTCGGCGGACGCGGCATGGAGATCGTGTACGACGAGGCGCGCCTGGAGGCGTACATCGCCGAGTCCACCGAGATCTCGCCGGACCGGCCGGTCCTGGTCGACCGCTTCCTCGACGACGCCATCGAGATCGACGTCGACGCGCTCTACGACGGCGAGGAGCTGTACCTCGGCGGCGTCATGGAGCACATCGAGGAGGCCGGCATCCACTCCGGCGACTCGGCGTGCGCCCTGCCCCCGATCACCCTCGGCGGCTTCGACATCAAGCGCCTGCGCGCCTCCACCGAGGCGATCGCCAGGGGCGTGGGGGTCCGCGGCCTGATCAACATCCAGTTCGCGATGGCCGGCGACATCCTGTACGTCCTGGAGGCCAACCCGCGCGCCTCCCGCACCGTCCCCTTCACCTCCAAGGCCACCGCGGTACCGCTCGCCAAGGCCGCCGCCCGGATCTCGCTCGGCGCGACCATCTCCGAGCTGCGCGAGGAGGGCCTGCTGCCCAGGAACGGCGACGGCGGCACCCTGCCGCTGGACGCGCCGATCTCCGTCAAGGAGGCCGTGATGCCCTGGAGCCGCTTCCGCGACGTCCACGGCCGCGGTGTGGACACCGTCCTCGGCCCGGAGATGCGCTCCACGGGCGAGGTCATGGGCATCGACGCCGTCTTCGGCACCGCGTACGCCAAGTCGCAGGCCGGCGCCTACGGCCCGCTGCCCACCAAGGGCCGCGCCTTCATCTCGGTCGCCAACCGCGACAAGCGCTCGATGATCTTCCCGGCCAGGGAGCTGGTCGCGCACGGTTTCGAGCTGCTCGCCACCTCCGGCACGGCCGAGGTGCTCAAGCGCAACGGCATCAACGCCACGGTGGTGCGCAAGCAGTCCGAGGGCGAGGGGCCGGACGGTGAGAGGACCATCGTCGGCCTCATCCACGACGGCGAGGTCGACCTCATCGTCAACACCCCCTACGGCACCGGCGGGCGTCTCGACGGCTACGAGATCCGTACGGCGGCCGTGTCGCGCGGCGTCCCGTGCCTGACGACCGTCCAGGCGCTGGCCGCCGCGGTCCAGGGCATCGACGCCCTCAACCACGGCGGGGTGGGCGTCCGCTCCCTCCAGGAACACGCACAGCACCTGATCGCGGCCCGCGAGGACTAGCAGCCACCCACGAGGGGGACACCACACCGGTGTCCCCCTCTTCATGAGGACACCCATGTACAAGTTCTTCTTCACCGTCGTCTTCCAGCGCATGGACCCCGAGCGGGCCCACCACCTGGCCTTCCGCTGGATCCGCCTGATCGCCCGGGTGCCCGTGCTGCGCACGTTCGTCGCCGCCGTACTCGCCCCGCGCCACGAGGAGCTGCGCACGGAGGCGCTGGGTCTGCGCATGCACGGCCCGTTCGGCCTCGCGGCCGGCTTCGACAAGAACGCCCTGGCCATCGACGGCATGGCGATGCTGGGCTTCGACCACGTCGAGATCGGCACGGTCACCGGCGAGGCCCAGCCCGGCAACCCAAGGAAGCGGCTCTTCCGCCTCGTGCCGGACCGCGCCCTGATCAACCGCATGGGCTTCAACAACGAGGGCTCCGCGGCCGTCGCGGACCGGCTGCGCGCCCGCGTGCCAGCCTTCCGCACGGTCGTCGGCGTCAACATCGGCAAGACCAAGGTCGTCCCGGAGGCCGAGGCCGCCGCCGACTATGTGAAGTCCACCGAGCGGCTGGCCGCTCACGCCGACTACCTGGTCGTCAACGTCTCCTCGCCGAACACCCCCGGCCTGCGCAACCTCCAGGCCACGGAGTCCCTGAGGCCCCTCCTGACGGCCGTGCGCGAGGCCGCCGACCGTACGGTCACCGACCGCCGCGTCCCCCTCCTGGTCAAGATCGCGCCCGACCTGGCCGACGAGGACGTCGACGCGGTCGCCGACCTGGCCGTCGAGCTCGGTCTGGACGGCATCATCGCCACCAACACCACCATCGCCCGCGAGGGCCTGAAGTCCCCGGCCGCCCTGGTCCGGGAGACCGGTGGCCTGTCCGGGGCGCCGCTGAAGCAGCGCTCCCTGGAGGTGCTGCGCCGCCTCTACGCCCGCGTGGGCGACCGCATCACCCTCGTCGGCGTCGGCGGCATCGAGAACGCCGAGGACGCCTGGCAGCGCATCCTCGCCGGCGCCACCCTGATCCAGGGCTACAGCGCCTTCGTCTACGAGGGCCCCTGCTACGCCCGCGCGATCCACAAGGGCCTCGCCGCCCGGCTGAACGCCTCCCCGTACGCCACCCTCGCCGAGGCCGTCGGCGCCGACACCCGGAAGGCCACCGCGTGAGCCCGCTCGAACCGTTCGGTGCCCGTCTGCGCCGTGCCATGGACGCCCGTGGCCCGCTCTGCGTCGGCATCGACCCGCACACCTCCCTGCTGTCCGACTGGGGCCTGAACGACGACGTCCAGGGCCTGGAGGCGTTCACCGGGACGGTCGTGGACGCGCTCGCCGACCGGGTCGCCGTCTTCAAGCCGCAGAGCGCCTTCTTCGAGCGCTTCGGCTCGCGGGGCGTCGCCGTCCTGGAGAAGGCCGTCGCCGACCTGCGGGACGCGGGCGCGCTGGTCGTCATGGACGCCAAGCGCGGCGACATCGGCTCCACCATGGCGGCGTACGCCGAGACGTACCTGCGCGAGGGCTCCCCGCTGTTCTCCGACGCGCTCACCGTCTCCCCGTACCTCGGCTACGGCTCGCTGAAGCCGGCCGTCGACCTGGCGCGCGAGAGCGGCGCCGGCCTGTTCGTCCTGGCGCTCACCTCCAACCCGGAGGGCGCCGAGGTCCAGCGGGCACGGCGCGAGGACGGCCGCAGCGTCGGCGCCACCATGCTGGCCCACCTCGCCGAGGACAACACGGGCGCGGCCCCGATGGGCTCCTTCGGCGCGGTCGTCGGCGCCACGCTGGGCGACCTGTCCTCGTACGACCTGGACATCAACGGACCGCTGCTCGCGCCCGGCATCGGCGCGCAGGGTGCCACCCCGGCCGACCTGCCGGCCGTCTTCGGCGCGGCGGTGCGCAACGTGGTGCCGAGCGTCAGCCGGGGCGTGCTGCGGCACGGCCCGGACACGCCGGCGCTGCGCGAGTCGGCGCTGCGGTACGCGGACGAGGTACGGGCCGCGGTCGGCGGCTGACCGAACGGCGGCTGGTCCGTCGGCCCGCGGTGGCCCGGCGGCCGGCGCGGGAGGCGGCGGCGTCCGGAACCGTCCCGGTCACCGGCCGCGCTGGGGACCGACCCGGGGACCGGCGACGGCCGGTCCGGCCGCCGCCGCGCACCCGCCGGTGAACCCGCCGTCACCTGCTGGTGACGGCGGGTTCACCCTTCACCCGGTGTGACGTCCCTCACGTGTTGGCCGCCCGCCGTGCCCCGGGTGGCGTTTCGGAGCCGAAACCCAGTTGTTTTGTCCTAAATGCCGGGGTGGATCGATGCTGACCAGGACTTTTCGTCTGTTCTCGCTGACTCCGGCGGCCATGGCCGCTAGTCTCCGTCGCAGAGCCAACGTGCGTTGCGTTGCTCGTTGCTCCCCTGGTGTGGGCCGTACAGGGCCCACACCGGTCCGTATCCGACAGTTCGACATCCGAGGTGACGTAGGCGTGGCTCTTCCGCCCCTTACCCCTGAACAGCGCGCAGCCGCGCTCGAAAAGGCCGCCGCGGCTCGCCGGGAGCGGGCCGAGGTCAAGAATCGACTCAAGCACTCCGGTGCCTCCCTCCACGACGTCATCCAGCAGGGTCAGAAGAACGACGTCATCGGCAAGATGAAGGTCTCCGCCCTGCTGGAGTCCCTGCCGGGCGTGGGCAAGGTCCGGGCCAAGCAGATCATGGAGCGGCTGGGCATCTCCGAGAGCCGCCGGGTGCGCGGCCTCGGGTCCAACCAGATCGCGTCCCTGGAGCGGGAGTTCCCCAGCGCCGGAGCCTGACGTCCTGGGCACTCCGTAAAGCTGGAATAATCGCCCCATGGCTGCAACATCCCGGGGGACGACCCTCCCCCTCGCTTCACTGGGGGAAGCCCCAGAGCCCCCGGACGTACGTCCGCGGCTGACCGTGCTCTCCGGCCCCTCGGGGGTCGGCAAGAGCACGGTCGTCGCGCATATGCGCACGGTCCACCCCGAGGTCTGGCTGTCGGTGTCCGCCACGACCCGCAAGCCGCGCCCCGGCGAGCGGGACGGTGTGCAGTACCACTTCGTCGGCGACGACGAGTTCGACAAGCTGATCGCCAACGGCGAGCTGCTGGAGTGGGCTGAGTTCGCGGGCAACCGCTACGGCACGCCCCGCCGTGCCGTGCTGGAGCGGCTGGAGGCGGGGGAGCCCGTCCTGCTGGAGATCGACCTCCAGGGCGCACGCCTGGTCCGCGAGTCGATGCCGGAGGCCCAGCTGGTCTTCCTCGCGCCGCCGAGCTGGGACGAACTGGTCCGCCGGCTGACCGGGCGCGGCACCGAGCCGCCGGAGGTCATCGAGCGCCGGCTCGCGGCCGCGAGGATCGAGCTCGCCGCCGAGTCGGAGTTCGACACCACCCTGGTCAACACCTCCGTCGAGGACGTGGCGCGCGAGCTGCTAGCCTTGATGCAAGTTGCATGATCTTTGTCCACTTTTTCGGAAGGTAGAGCGTGTCCTCTTCCATCACCGCGCCCGAGGGCATCATCAACCCGCCGATCGACGAGCTGCTCGAGGCCACTGACTCGAAGTACAGCCTCGTGATCTACGCGGCCAAGCGTGCGCGGCAGATCAACGCGTACTACTCGCAGCTCGGTGAGGGCCTGCTTGAGTACGTCGGCCCGCTGGTGGACACCCACGTCCACGAGAAGCCGCTCTCGATCGCTCTGCGGGAGATCAACGCGGGTCTGCTGACCTCCGAGGCCATCGAGGGCCCGGCTCAGTAAACGCGCTTCAGCACGTCATTCGCAGGCCCGGCGGGACTTCCGCCGGGCCTGTGGTGTGTGATGGGTAGTCGTACGAATCTGCAGAGCGGGAGACGCGCGTGCACAAGCCGAAGGTGGTCCTGGGCGTCAGTGGCGGCATCGCCGCCTACAAGGCGTGCGAGCTGCTGCGGCGGCTGACCGAGTCGGGCCATGACGTACGGGTGGTGCCGACCGCCTCGGCGCTGCACTTCGTGGGCGCCGCCACCTGGTCCGCCCTGTCCGGGAACCCGGTCTCGACCGAGGTCTGGTCGGACGTCCAGGAAGTGCCGCATGTCCGCATCGGACAGGAGGCCGAGCTGGTGGTGGTCGCCCCCGCCACCGCCGACCTGCTGGCCAGGGCGGCCCACGGCCTCGCCGACGACCTGCTCACCAACACCCTGCTCACCGCCCGGTGCCCGGTGGTCTTCGCGCCCGCGATGCACACCGAGATGTGGGAGCACCCCGCCACCCAGGAGAACGTCGCCACCCTGCGGCGCCGCGGCGCCGTGGTCGTCGAGCCGGCCGTCGGCCGCCTGACCGGCGTGGACACCGGCAAGGGCCGGCTGCCGGACCCCGGCGAGATCTTCGAGGTCTGCCGCCGGGTGCTGGCGCGCGGCGCCGCCGCCCCCGACCTCGCCGGCCGCCACGTGGTGGTCAGCGCCGGCGGTACGCGTGAGCCGCTGGACCCGGTGCGCTACCTGGGGAACCGTTCCTCCGGGAAGCAGGGGTACGCGCTGGCCCGTACCGCGGCGGCCCGGGGCGCCCGGGTCACGCTGATCGAGGCCAATACCGGCATGCCCGATCCGGCCGGCGTCGACGTCGTCCATGTGCGCACCGCGGTGCAGCTGCGGGAGGCCGTGCTCAAGGCGGCGGCGGACGCGGACGCCGTGGTGATGGCCGCGGCGGTGGCGGACTTCCGGCCCGCCGCGTACACCGAGAGCAAGATCAAGAAGCGGGACGGCGAGGAGCCGGCCCCCGTCGCGCTGGTCCGCAACCCCGACATCCTGGCCGAGATCGCCGCGGAGCGGGCCCGTCCGGACCAAGTCGTCGTGGGTTTCGCCGCGGAAACCCACGATGTTTTGGCCAATGGTTGGCAGAAGCTCCGCCGCAAGGGCTGCGACCTCCTGGTGGTGAACGAGGTGGGCGAGCGCAAGACCTTCGGCTCGGAGGAGAACGAAGCCGTGGTCCTGGCGTCGGACGGGGCCGAGACGCCGGTGCCCCACGGGCCCAAGGAGGCCTTGGCGGACACCGTCTGGGACCTCGTCGCTCCCCGGCTGCGCTGAGGTGCGGCCGGGGCCCGGCACTCCCGGTTCCGCCCCGGCACGTGGACGAAACCCCAAGAAATGGGGTGTATCAATGGTTCGGCGGGGCCGGGCTCCGTATGGTGGTGGCTGCTTCCGTGGCCAATCCGACTCCCACGTTGCGAGACACCTGGTCCGGCCGCCGAGAGTGCCCGATAAACTGTCCTCGGAACGACGCGGGGCGCAGCCCCCTGCCGGTCCGCAAATGATCAGCCAGCAGCCGCTGCAAACACAGGGAGCGTTGTGTCCCGTCGTCTTTTCACCTCGGAGTCGGTGACCGAGGGTCACCCCGACAAGATCGCTGATCAGATCAGCGACACGATTCTCGACGCGTTGCT
>NZ_JBFAGV010000025.1:0-90760 GCF_040653855.1 Streptomyces sp. NPDC050856
CCGACCCCAAGCCCTACGTCTGGACCAAGACGGCGGACGAGATCCTCGAACGCCTCGCCTCATATCTAAACAGAATTCCTGACTCAGAAGACTAGTGCCTCGGACCCCTGGATGACCTCGTTGACCGCTTCGGTGGCGCCGATGTCCCCCACCCCGGCTGGCGAAGGCGCCCGGGGGCCCATGCCACCGCGAGTTCCAAGCGAGGCAGAAGCATTCGCCGGGTCCTTTAGTGCCAGACAGTAACGATGGTAGATTTCCGCACTTCGGCGCTGTTTTCCGAAGAGTAGTCGACAGTCCATGGCTCGGTCGAGGAGCGTGAGGGCTCACCAAGAGCGTCTCCCGCCCACGTATCGCGAGAGCCGGACTTGTGGCAACGCCAGTTGACGCGCATCCCGGCTACCGTTTCGGTGGCACCACCTGCGAAAACGCACCGCAAGATGCTGGATGGGCTGGTCGGGTCACGAATCTCCATGGCCCAGGGCAGTCCATTGGTAACCGTAGACTGAGGTGTTGCGGTAACAACAGGGTTGTCGATTACCGCGACGTCGTTGTCCCATGGACTTTGCAAACAAGCCGCGCTCGATCCTTCAGCCCAACACGGGTCGAAATGACTCTCGTCGGTGGTGCAGCGCAGTGCTTCGGGGTCGGATGAGTAGTACGAATTCATGGGGCAGCCCCCGGTCATCCGTTTTGCCACCGTGTACGGCTTTCGCAGCTTGCCTTCCTCGGTGAAGGGCCTGACGTACCTCTCCTCGGTGAGCGCCGGCTTCTCTGGTGGGCCCGTCCCAGAGCCGTCGTCACCGATCAGACCGGTGACCAGCGACACCACGACCCCTGTGACAACGGCGCCTACGAGCCCTGCAAGCCACACCCACAAGTGCTTCCACCACGGCGTAGACGTGCGCCCCGGCTCACGATCATTCTCCGGCGGAGGGGAGGTCTCCATGGAGTCAGCATCTATCCAAGGGGACTCCATGCGACGCATTCACCTCGACGTGTCCTCCCGACCTGCATCGGTGGGACCCGGACGACTCATACCGAACCAACGATGAATCTCCGACTCAGGTCACTAGCGACCCGGTGCCGGGGATGAGCAGGATGTTGTCCGAACGAGCCAGCAACCAGGCAAGCGCCACCTGCGGGACGGTGACGCCATGGCGGGCTGCCACCTCCGAGAGCCGGCGCCGTCGACTGCGAAGAGGTCCCGGCCGGGGCGCCGGTGCTGCCGCTGGACCGGGCGCTGGACGCAGCCGCGCAGCCGGGTGTCCGGCTGTGCTCGCTGTGCGGCGCGGCCGCCGAGCTTGACCCGGTCCTGAAGGGCTTCGACCACGGATTCGGGTGATGGTGCGCAGGGATCAGTGAGCGGTCCGTGACGCGATGAGCCGGTTGGTCAGCTCCACCGTTCCGAGGTACCACCAGAAGATCCAGTCCAGGAACGCTTCGTCGTAGTCACCGCGCTGGTCTGCCTTGCGGTGGCGCAGGTCGTAGCGGTTGGCGATCTCGAACAGCGCTCCCTCGTCCTTACCGAGCTGGTCTTTGAGCAGGGCGCGGCGTTCCTCGAGGATGCCCGCGAGGGTGACGATGGCCGACCGCTTGCTCTCCACCGTTGTGTCCCGTCCGCGGAACAGGGCGATCGCGTGGCGGACCCGGGTGGTGATGTCCGGGGCGCTGTCGTTGAGCGCCTGGTGCACCAGGGTGCTGCGGGCGTCGTCGGTGACGGCGACTAGGCGCCCGAGGTCCTCGCCTTCGGCAGCCAGCTCGTAGTCGATGCCGGCCTCGCGCAGCAGCTCGTTGACTTTGCCTCGGTACAGGATGCGGGCGGGGCCGTTGTGGAACTCCGAGTGGTGCCACCCACAGCTGTTCCAGGGGTGGAAGCGGCGGGTGCGGGGCCGGCTGACCAGGTCGTGGAAGACCTCGATCAGACCGAAGAAGGTGTCCTCGTCCCACGTCTCAGGGGCCAGCGGCCACAGGTCGGGGATGCCGAGTCGCCGTTCGATCACTTGCGAGGCGTCCGGCAGATCGTTGGGGTCGTCGACGCATTCCTCGCCGAAGACCTCCACCAGGTAGCCGTTGTCGGCGAAGTCGCTGATGATCCGGGCGAAGTCACGGCGGGTGTCGCGCGGGGTGCTGCCGTCGTGTGAGAGGCCGCGGCCTTGCCGTTGTGGCCAGTACGGTCGCGGATCGGCTGCATGGCGCAGTTCGGCTGCGCGGCTGACCAGCTCCGTCAGCCAGTCCCGCTTGTCCATCCCGCCCCGCTTCTCCCAGCCGGGGGTAGTGCTGGCCCAAGGGTCGTCCGAGGGCGCGGGGCGATTGGACAGGTCCTCGAAGTCGGCCACCGCTGTGGTGCCGGCCAGGGCCTCCGTCAGCAGCCATATCGTCTGCTCCTGCCATGAGGTGCTCGACGACCGAAGGACCCGCTCACCTTCGGACACGAACAGCGAGGTAGGCCAGCGGAGTTCGTAGTTGCTCAGATCCAGACTCACTGCGTCATCATGTCCCCTCCGGGCTTGAGGTACAGCACCCGTCCGTCAGCGCTCGTGGATCATCCGTCGCGCAGTGCTTCGAGCTCCGCCCGGGTCAGGGTGAAAGGAGGGGTGCGGCCCTTCCAGCCTTCTCCGGTGGCGTGGCGCAGGCCGGCCGACGGCCATGGTCCGTCGTAGCCGGGGGCGCGGTGAGTGATGTCGTCCAGGAGCAGGTCGATGAGTCTGGCCAGTGCCATCGGTCCGCCGCCGCTGTAGCCGTAGGTGTAACCGCCGCCGACCTGCGGCGCGAGAAACACCGTTCCGTCCTGGGTGGTCACCCACACCGAGCCGCGGCCGATGGTCAGCGCGGCGAGCGGTGAGTGCGCCGACAGCCGCTGCGGGGCGACGGTCTCGATCATCCCGTCGGTGGTGCGCACGGCGGGCATGTCGGTCACCGGGTCGATGAGGATGTCCTGCTCCCGTTCGTCGCCGAGGTAGGTGGCGAGCGCGGTACGAGGGCTGGGCTGCAGCCGGGACGCCCACTGCTCGGCCTGAGCGCAGGAGGACGGGTCCACAGTGACCTTGCATGAGCCGGGGAAGTACCGGGTGGCGCCCAGGACGTGTCCCAGGCGGGCGCATTCGACGGCGAGGAAGTCGGTGCGGTGCAGGATGCTCCTCCAGCCGTCACGCAGGACCTCCTCGGCGACTGGCTGCGGCGGGTGCGGCATGACGGGGCGGGCGGCCACCGCGATGCCGTCGCTGGCATCGACATAGTTGGTGATCTCCTTGTGTGCGGAGTCCGCGCAGATCCACAGGGCGCGCCGTGCGACCTCGAGCGCGGCCGCGGCCGCGTGGGAGTCGTCGCGTTCGTCCGCGGCCAGGCGCAGCAGCGGCGCCGGGTTCGGAGTGGCGACGGCCGGTACGTGCAAGGTTGGCGCGCCGGGCTTCCAGGCCATCATCAGCTCGGGGTCGCGCAGATTCGTATGCCAGTAGGGGGCGGGCATGCCGAGTACCCGTTCCAGGCGGTGCCAGGTGGTGCCGTAGTGCTTGTCCGGGCCGGCGGCGTCGATCGCCTCCAGGCTCGGTCCGTCGGGAGGGCTGTAGTCGGGTTCGACCACGGCCAGGGCCACGGCGTCATGGGCCAGCTCGTGCAGCAGGGCGAGGCCCGGGAACGTCATCCCCATCTCACCGCCCACCGCATGGGCGAGCACGACGATCCCGAACTCCGTCTCCCAGCGGTACAGCACCCAGCCCTGGCGCCGCTGCGCTCCCAGGAACTGGGACGGCCTGGTGGCCACCGCGTTCCACAACAGCCGCGTCGCGCTCCCGGAACGTTTGAACACCACGAACAGGGTCCCTCTCACTCCACCTGGTGATCGATACGAGGCACCATCCAAGCCGAGTCGGCCGTCGTGCGTGGTCAGATCCAGCGGAAAGCCGGTGCAGAGTCCCGGCATCACGATCATCCGAGCGTGCTTCTTGCTGGCCATCGCCCATATGGCGGCCGGAACTACCTGCGGATGAGGGTTCCAGGGTCGAAGCCGAGCGGGAATGGCTCCTCGATCCGGGCGGTGGTGCCTGCCAGGAATTCGTGGTCGGTGTAGGGGCCGCCCTGGCGGCGGCCGACCAGGAGCTGCGGGGCAGGGTCCAGCTCGATGCGCCGGTAATGCTCGATGCCGGCGGCCGCGTACAGCGCGGGCTTGAGTTTGCGGTCGGTGACCCGGGTCGAGGGCGAGGCGATTTCCACCACGGCCAGCACGTCGTGCGCGGAGACGGCCACACCTGCTTCCTCGGCGGCCGCGGCGTCGACGATCGCCAGGTCCGGGATGAGCAGCCCGTCGAGGACGATGACGTTGATCCCCTCGAAGATTTCCACGTTCGCGCCGGTGGCTGCGGCGGCCTGCTCCAGGAGGTTGTGCAGCCGGTGTGAGGCGCGCTGGTGCGCCAGCCCGGGGGCGGGGCCCATCATCAGCTGCCCTCCGACCAGCTCGACGCGCTGCGTGCTGTCCTCGGGCAGGGCCAGGACTTCGTACAGTGTCCAAGGCCCGACGTGGCAGTGCGCGACACTCACGGTCCTTTCACCTCCTCCGGGGACGGTCCCAGTGTGACCCGCCACCGGGGCCACTGTCTTCCTTGGCCCGGCCTTCCGTCCTTCTTCAGGCGGCCATAACCGGGTGCCACGGTCAGGCAGAGGGGCGCCGCCTGGTGCCGCCGCCGCTGCCGTTCAGCGGGATCAGGTTCTCCAGGTGAGCGCCCTTGACCCAGGAGCCCAGCAAATCGCGGTGCAGGGCCACGATGTCCTGGCGCAGCGCCAGGCCCAGCGCGTCCTTCGTGAACGCGCGGCAGGTGGTGACGAACAAGGCGACGTCCGCGCCGTGCTCGAGACGGGCGGTGCCGACGAATTTCTGCATGTCCTGCGAGGACACGCTCCGGTGCGCCGCATACTTTTTGCACTGTATGACCAGCTTGCGGCCGTCGGCCAGGTAGCCGACGACATCCGCGCCCAGGTCGCCGCTCTTGCCGCTGACGACGACCTTCGTGCAGCCGTCCCGCCGGCACAGGTCGGCGACGTACGTCTCGAATTCCTGCCACGACAACGCGTCGACCTCGGCCATCGACAACTCCCGCGCACGGGCCTCCTCCCGCGCCCGCCACGCGCGGTCCTGGCTGACCGTGCGACGGTGCGCCCGCAGCAGCGCCCAGCCGGCCCCGCCCGCCAAGGCCGCGGCGAGCACGGCCACCAGGACGGGCCACACCACCGACCAGTTCCCGGCCACCCACACCGCGGCGGCCACTGCCACCACCGCACCCCAGCCCTGCAACTGCCTGCGCGTGCTCTTCTTCAAGCGCCGGCGCCGTCGACGTGCTGCCATCACTCCCCCACTCCCCCAACCCGTGACCGCGCGGTGTGGGCCGGCTGGCGCCGACCGGCCCTTGCGTGTGCGGGGGCTCATCGGCCGGCCTGCGCGACGCCGCTCACGAGCTGACCCAGGACGTCCGCGATTCCCTGACCGACCGGGGTGGGAGCGAGCAGGACGCCCAGCGCCAGGACGATGACGGCAGTGGTCCTCTCCTCGTTTCGGCTGCGGGCCTGCGTACGGCGCCGCAACCGGAAGAAGACGATGACCGCGAGCAGCACGGCCACGTTGATGGTCACCAACCGTCCAGACCTCCCCCAACGACCGGCCCTCACGTCGGGACGGCAGTGCGCCACCCCAGCCTTCTTGTGTAGCGGTGCCTTGGTGATGTTGGTGGCGGGTTGCCGACGAATGGCACAAAGCCATCGGACCTGGCCGAATACCGTTCCAGGGTGGCGAGCGAGGCGACTTCACCGGTCGGAGCCGTCGTGCCGCGTACGGTGGGTTCGCCGCGTCCGTGCACGTTCAGTGCCGGGAAGGGGCGGTGGCTATCAGGGACGTAGGTCGGGGGACGCAGGCCGCGCGGTGAGCGAGCGGGTGTCGGGGCGCCGGTGGCCGGTGCGTCTGGAAGCCGCCGGCTGGGGCAGCGGCAGCGGTCGTGCCCGACGTCTTGGACTGTGCTGTCGGGTTTCACCAGTGGGACGACATCCTGGAGCGGCACGTGCCGCCTTGACTGCGGGCCCGGCGGGGCTGCGGCCGGCAAGCGGGACACGCTCAGGGGCGGAGGCTGGGACGCCGAACGT
Organism: Streptomyces sp. NPDC050856; assembly: GCF_040653855.1. Taxonomy (NCBI): domain Bacteria; kingdom Bacillati; phylum Actinomycetota; class Actinomycetes; order Kitasatosporales; family Streptomycetaceae; genus Streptomyces; species Streptomyces sp. NPDC050856. The sequence continues at coordinate 6,124 of NZ_JBFAGV010000025.1, forward strand.
GCGCGCCCTGCACGCGCTGCCGCGATGTGTTCCTTACGCCGTAAGGCACCGCCTGGGATGGAGCCGGCCAGCTGGACGCGGTATGCCAACTGGGGGAAACGTCGGTGTCCGTCCGTGCGCCGGGTCTGTTGAAGGCAGGGGCCGTGACGCGGTGATGGGGCTGCACACCGCCGTCTCCTCCATGCCCGTACTCATCCCGCGCTTTTGACCGTAGCGCCCTCACATGGCCCGGGGCAGTGCATGAAGGCGAGGCGACTTCAAGGATCGCGCCCGCTCGGGCCCGGGTGCACCGTACGGTCGTTCCACGGATCGCGACCAGGCAGTGACGCCCGGTCAGTCGTGGGAGGGGATACGAGGATGGTCAACGCCCGTACATACCCGCTGTGGCGGGATCTCGCGATGAGCGAGGACCTCCCTAGGGAAGCCCTCAAGACAGTGATCGGGGCCTTGTGTGCCCCGGCGGCGACGCCGGACGGCTTCGACGACCAGGCCGACCGGTGGCGGGAGGAAGCCCTCAAGGCCGCGCTACCTGCGCTGCTGGCCCGGACCTCTGCCAAGCGGCTGCGCGGCCGGCTCCTGGTGCACGCCGATGAGAAGACGCTGGCCGCCCTGGCGGCCGACGGCACCGTGACCGCCGCCGACGTGCCCGCCATCCTGCGGCACCGCCGGGCCTGGGCCGGGCTGCTCTCCGCTCTGGCACGGCACCCCGACCAGGTCGAGGCGGCCATCGCGCTCCTGCCCCGCCTGTCCGACCATGAGGTGGAGCAGGTCGTCCGGGACTGGGACCCCGACCGCTACACCCGCACCAAGGGCGCCGCGCCGGCCCCGCCCGTGCCGCCGGAACTGTTCAACGCCGTCCTGGAAGCCTGCCTCACCCCGCTCGCCGCGTACCTGCTTCACCCGGAGCCCGAAGAGGGCTGGGAGGCGGTGTCCGCGTTCTCGAAGGACTGGTCGCTGGAGCTGGGCGGCCGCGCCGGCTGGGCGATGCTGGCCCGGTGTCCTGAGCGGTGGGCGCAGCTCACCGCGCACCCCGTGTTCGGGGCGGCTGTCCAGCACCTGCTGCTGGACCAGGCCGAGACGCAGGCCCTCGAGGACGCCCGGTATCGCGCCGCCGACCCGGATGGCGAGGAACTGCCCGCCGACCCGGCTCCCGCCCTTAGCGAGGATCTGCTGCTCGCCTGCCTTCCGGCCTTGTGCCTGCCCGAACTGGCCGACCTGCCCAACCCGCAGGTGACCGCCCGCCGGACCCTGCACCACATCGCAAACCGCGTCCGCAACAACCCGCGCCTGGCCGACCTCGCCGCCGACCAGCTGCACGCGGCCGCCGACGCTCTCGTCACCCGCGGCCGGCTGCTCAGCTGGTCCGACAAGCAGGAGGGCGACTACGAGTTCGACGGCCGCGTCCTGCGTCTCGCCGAGGACCTGGCCCTCCTCAGCGCCAATCCCGACCACCTCGCCGGGGCCTGTGCCCAGCTCGCCCGGCTGGATCAGCCGGCCGTCGTCTCCCCCACGCCGAGCCGGACTTTGATCCGCGTCCTTGACAACGTCGATCCGGACCACGACCGCCCGGCCCGGTTCCTGGAACGCCACTCCGAGCATCGCCGGGTCCAGGCCCTGACCGTCCTCGCGGCCAATCCGCACACCCCGCACGCCGCCGTCGCGGACGTCCTGGGCGGGCTGCACCCGGCCGAACTGGCCTGGATCGCCGAGAAGGCCGGCGGCCCCGACTGGTTCCTGGCCGCGGCGGCCGCCGTCCCGGTGCCCGAAGACGAGGACGACGGTGTGGTGCGGCTGGTGGACGACGAGGAACTCGGCAAGCACCCCGACCCCGCAGCCGTCCTGCAGTCCTGGCTCGACTCCCCCGCCGCCGGTGAGATCCTCTCCCGCTCCGAGGTCTACCGCGCCGTGGTGAAGTCCCGCTACCGCACCCTGGAGCACCTGCGTCAGATCCCCGCCGACGAGGTCCTCGCCCGCCACGAGCCCGAAGTCGCCCTGACGATCCTGCTGGAGCACTGCGGGCGCAGCCCGCAGCGGTGGGAGGCCCTCGCCGCGGCCATGACCTTCGACTACGACGACGAGAAGATCACCTTCGGTCAGCTCCTCGACTCCCTGGAGGTCATGCCCGCGAAAGTGCAGACGCCCTGATACTCGGCGGCACCGTCTGGCCAGCTCGCAGCTTCGGCGAATTGACGACCGCGACTAGCCAGGGCATCAGTACGCTATGGCTTCCGCAGCAGTGCGAGAGAGCAGGTGCCATGCCGACGCCCGGCTCCGGCGCTTCGGCTTGGGGAACGATCAACGCAGCGGGCTGCTGCTTGCTTTCGCGATCATCGCTGGGATCTCGCGGGCAACGGTCGGACGGCAAGTTCGGCCTGCTGATCCGCCCACGGGGTGCGTTGGCCGCCACCATGCGGGGTTAGACAAAGACGACGCGGACGACGGTAACGGTCATTACGGCGGCGCTGACGTAGTAGCGGACGACGACCCCACTGATGGTGGCTTCGCGCCGGTCGCTGTCATCTTTGACCGGCGTGGAGTGATGTCCGTACGGATCGGAAGCCAAGCGCTGCATTCCGGCGTCGAAGGCGATCCGTAATGTCTGGGGCATCGCGCGGCGTGCCTGGTCGGCGGGCGGGGCGTACTGGAGGCGGTAGCGGCTCACGCTACCTCCGAGCCGGGAGTGGCTTCGATGGCGCCAATGTCCTCGCCGCAGGCCAGGCGCTCGAAGAGGACGTCATCCTCGTTGTCGGCGCCGGTACCGACGAGCGCCCATCGGACCAGGGCTGCGGGAAGCTCGGCTGCGGGAACATGCTCGATCTCACGGTCGAACTCAGCTGCCTGGCCTGCGTCCATCGTGGCGCGGATGGCTGCGATGGTGCCGGGAAGCTCCACGAGTTTTCCGTCGATGACGGTTTTGAGGGTGGCGTCCACGGTGGCCTCCTTCTTACCTCGTACAGTACGCCAGCCTGCACAGGCCGAGGTGCGCACCACCCGAACCGGTGCCCGACGCGCTCACCAGCCCAGCCCGTCACCACCCGAGCGATCGCGGCCTCGCAGGGTTCGTGCCTGAAGCGGAGAAGGCTCATGTACGTGGGGTCAATGAGTACCGATCCCGGGATCGGTACTCATTGACCCCACGTACATGAGCTCTTGCCCTCGGGTGCCGTTCAGGTTGCGCGGCGCAGGGGGACGACAACATGCTCGCCGGTGCTCTTCGCGCTGAGCCGGTAGTAACTGATGTGTGCGAGCCGCTCGGATTCCTCGAGCCATCCGGCCTTCACGACTTGGCGCCGGGTGCGCGAGAACACGGTGGGGGACATGCCGACGAGCTCGGCGAGGTTGGCGCCGGTCTCGATGACGGCGCCGGCGCGGTCGGTGGGGTGCATGGCGTAGAGCATGACGACCAGGCGTTGGTTGGCGGTCATGCCGGCGGTGCGGTGGAGGATGTCCAGGAGCTTTCGCTTGTCGTCGTTGTTCACTGGGCCTCCCACCGTGAAGCGGTCGTGTTGTCGAAGCCGGGGATGTCCGGCGGGTTGCAGGTCTTGATCGCTTCCCGTTGCTCGATCCCGGTCCCGTGAAAGGCAATGTAGGGGCTGATCCGGTAGAGCCTGTAGTTACCGATCCGCCCGCGCTCGATCAGGATGCGCCGCTTGAGCAGCTTCCGGTTGATCTTGCCGACAGCGTCGGCGGTCATCCCGACCTTCCTTGCGATGTCCGCGCCGGTAGCCCTCAACGGTGCCATGCCCTGGGGAGAGACGCCGATCCACCAGAGCACCAGGTACTTCTGGCTCGGGGTGAATTCCTTGCTCTCCGTGATCGCTGCGACTCTCGCCTTGTCGACCTGGATGTGCTCACCGGAGAAGGCGTAGGGCGCATACGGGATGGCCTCGCCCGTGTCCGCGTCAACGAGTCTGCGTACTGCTCCCAATGGGCCCTCCAAAGCGGGCATTGCCTCACCGTGCATGAACGGCGACCTCAGGCCGACCAGATGAACTTAACGTACATGAGCACGGAGTTCATGAACTCCGCCTCCAGGGCGTGTCACTCAACCCGGCATCGCCCCATCCCTCCTCCGTGTGGCGGGGACGTAGCGGACACTGATGAACCTGACGTCAATCTGGTCAGATCCTGCAGCCGCAGTCACGGTTTCCACGACATGGGCACCAGGGCTCCACGAACTGCCTGCCCCGCTCTTCAAAACCGGGTGCACGGTGGTGGGGACTGGGTGCCAGATCGTCAGATCCTGAGGAAGACGGACATTCTTGCAGGTCAGGGTACTTTTGATGCCTGCGCTCTCTTCAGCATTAGGACAGGCCACTGCCTGCGACGGGCCCACCCCACACACCATGTCCCGCGAAGGCAGTCGCGCGAGGCATCGCTCAGTGCCCCCGCGGCGCGCTCACCACCGCACTCCCTACCCACTGGTCGACAAAAAGCCTCGCCCACTCGCCCCGTCCTCAGCCGACGAAAGCCCGCCACGACGCGACCGCAGCCGACGACATACCCGCCACGTGTGCCTCCGTCAGCCCACACCGGCCTTCGCCACGCTGCTCCTTAACTCCCCCAACAGGCCGCGGTCGCCCGATTACCTGAGCGCCCCGTCGGTGCACCGGAGGCCCCCAGGGGCCGAGGATGTACCGACCCGTAGGCGCGAAGAGCCGACCCCTACACGACACCACCAGCTTGCTGACCGTGCAGTAGAGGGGGGAAGCCGGCCAGGAGCCTGTTGTCGATTCTTGTAAGCGCGGGCGGCAGCCAGGCCCGCGAAGGTGCCCCCCGTCCTTCGCCCCACCACAGGTATCTGGTCGGTGGGATAGAAGCATTTATCGCTGGTGAGGGCCAAAGGGTGACGTGCGGTACCGCTGCGGCGCTGCCCTCGTGCTTGCTCCGCACATGGTCTTGCCGGGTTCCACGCTGTGCTTCACCATCTGTGATCAGGCGGACACTGCGAAGTCGGGGGTGGGGATGTCGTCAGGGACGGGTGGGGACTACTGGGCGGACAAGGCGCTGCCCAGCGTGTTCAAGCACGATCTGCTCAAGCGGTATCTGCCGCAGTTCGGCGGGATGACGGGCACGCAGTCGCACGACAAGCGCGTGGTCTATCTGGACGGGTACGCGGGCGAAGGCCGCTACGAGAACGGTGAGCCGGCGTCCGCGGAGATTGCGCTGAGAGTCGCCTCGTACTTGCGCGCCAAGCCCGGACTGACGCTGGAGTGCTACTTCTCGGAGCCTCAGGCGAAGTCGTTCGACCGGTTACACGAGGTCGTCCAGCAGTACCTGGCTCGCGGGGTCCGGGCGCATGCCCACCGCGGCGAGGTGGACGGCGTCCTTGACCAGGTCGTCGAGCGGGCGGTGCGGGAGCCGCTGTTTCTGTTCCTGGATCCGTGTGGGCTGGCTCTGCCGCAGGACCGGCTCGTGGAGGTGCTTGCGCGCAAGCGGCCACACAAGCGGCCAGCGACGGAGCTGCTGATGAACTTCAGCATGATGGCTGTTTGGCGTCTGGGCGGGCACGTCCGCTCTCCGAAGGGCAACGAGAGGTCGCTGCAGCGGTTCGACGACGTGTGCGGCGGGACATGGTGGCGCGAGTACTTCGCCGACGCTGTGGCCTCCCGAGGCAAGGACGGCGCCGCGGAGGATGCGATCGAGGCGGTGGCGGCCGAGTACGCCCGGCGTCTGGAGCGGCGTACCGGGATGCTCGTGCAGTCGGTGCCGGTGTCGCACTCGCCGCGGAAGCGGGCCGTGTACCGGCTGGTGTTCGCCACCCGCAGCCCGTACGGCTTGTGGGTGTTCGGCGACACCGTCGCCCGTGCCCGGGCGACATGGTGGGAGACGCTGGAGACGCGAGAGGAGGCTGACGACGCGTTGTTCTCGCTGGCCTCGGTTACGCGTCCGGACCCACAGGAGGTCGAGACGAAGGCAGTGCCGGAGATCGCCGAGAACCTGGCGAAGCTGCTGGCGCGGACGCGTCGGCCGGTGAAGCTGGTCGACCACACCCTGGAGGTCTTCGGGTCTTTCTACGGACAGGTCACCGAACCAGTAGTGCGCAAGGCTGTACGACTCCTGCACGAGCAGGGAAAGACGCCGAGCGATGGAGTGGGCGTGAAGAAGATCCGGGAGATCACCCTCTACCCCGGAAACCTCGCAGCCTGACGTTGTGGCAGGGCCTGATGACCCTGCCACAACCGTTCGGTCCCATTAGGCGGCGACGGGCAACGGCATCTGGTCCCAGGTCTGGCCCTCAAGAAGGCGGCCGCCGGCCTTAGGCGTCCGGCCGCCCCATTGTTTGAAGAAGAAGGCGACGCCAGCGTCTTGGCAGGCGTCGCGGATCTGGGTGACCCAGGCCGGGTCGATGGGCCGGTGGCCAGGGCCGGACTCGCCGCCGGCAATCACCCAGTGGATGCCGTTCAGGTTCAGACCGGGCAGCGGGCCCAGCAGCGGCTCGCAGGACAGAAACCGCACGGCTGCCGGCACGCCCCGCAGGTCGTCGATGCGGACCAATTCCTTCTCCGTCTCGACAGAGACGCCCATCCACAAGTTGTCCGGCCACTCCAGCCGCGGGGCGACCTGGCGCAGGCGCCGGGCGCGTTTGGTGAGGACCTGGTAGGTGTGCTGCGGGGTGTCGGCGATGACCTGGAAGACCTGCCGGACGTAGGCGAGCGGCACCCGGGCATGGAACAGGTCGGACATCGAATTGACGAACACCGTCCGCGGGCTCTTCCACCCGTAGGGCACGTCCAGGGCGTCCGGGTGCAACGTCACGTCGAAGCCCGGCCCAGAGGTGCGGGGATCCCCGTCATTCTGGTACTTCGCGGCGCCCATGGCCTTCAGGCGCTTGGCCAGGGTCAGGGCGTAACAGTTGTCGCATCCTGAGGAGACGCGGTCGCAGCCGGTCGTCGGGTTCCAGGTCGCCTCGGTCCACTCGATGGCGCTGCGGTCGCTCACCGGTCTTCTCCTGCCCTCGCGCGCACGGCCGCCCCGTCCCGGACGGTTGCGGTGTGCTGCCTAACGATGCCCGCCGAGTCGGGACACCCGGGCCAGTACGCCGGCATCGGCATCCACTCGATCGCAATTTGTAACCTCACGTGTCGAACCTCCGTTCAGGAACCTAGCGTTGTGATCGGGTCTGGTCGACCGGGGGTGCTGTCCTCGATTGGGTGGTGCGCTGTACGGATCGGTGCCTCACCCGGCATGGCGCAGGGCGGGAGACGTGGCTGGCACCGGCCGTCCGGCCCGCTCGGCGCGGGCACGCAGGATCGCGGCGATGCGGACGGTTTCGGCGGCCTGGCGCTGCTGGGCACGGACGTCCTCGAGCGACGTCGGCGCTTCGTCCTCTTGATCGTCCTCGGGGTCGGGGAAGACGGTGGCGGCGAGGTCGCGGCGGACCTGTTCCTGGCGCGTCACGGCGGCGGCGAGGGCGGGGTCCTGCTGGAACGGCGTCCACACCTCGTGGTGGGCGGCGAGCGTACGCCGGAAGCCCTCGGAGGCGGTCTCACGTGTCCTGACCGGCCCGGCGGGTGCGGGCGCCGTACCGGTGGCGGGCGCGGGGGCCAGGGTGGCGGGGAGCGTGCCTGGCTGCCGGACCCGGATCGTGCGAACGGCGGCCGCGCTCGCCTGCTCGTTGGCGGCGGTGATGATCCGGGGTGTCATCAGGCGCAGCTGTGTGGCGTAGGCGGGCGAGTCGGGGAGCAGGTCGAGCTGCCCGGTCTCCGGGTCGAAGGCGACGCCGGTGGTGTGTGCGGCCAGCTTGGGGGCGACAGAGGTGGCGATGTCGGGCCAGCGGTCCACGATGCTGCCGCCGGCGGCCGGGACGTCCCAGCCCCGGTCGGCCAGCAGACTCTGGAAGGCGCCGGCCAGTCCGACCGGGGCACGCCCGTGGAAGGCCGACTTCGGTCGCTCCTCGCGCGTACGGCCGGGACTGGTGCTGATGGTTCTTCTACTGCCGGTACTACGGTCGCTCCTCGCCCGTACGTCCGGGACACTTCCTGACCTGCGGCGTTAGGGCCGCTTTGCCGTTTCGTGTCCTGGGTCGTTGAGGGTGAAGAGCGTCAGTGGATCGCTCCGCTGAGGTGGCACCGGCCGGGGTGGGCCGGTGTCTTCCCGTTTCATCGCCTCCTGCCGCCCGGCCCGTGGGCTGGGTGGTCTTGCGGGGGCTCGGCGGGCGTTTTGCGTCTCCCCTTTACCGGGGGCGACGGGTGGTGCGTCTGCCTGGACGGCGTGCTGGGCGATGTTCCGGGCGGCGTTGAGGTCCCGGTCGATTGTCAGCCCGCAGTCGGGGCAGTGGAACGTCCTGTCGGCGAGCGTGAGGCGTGGGTTTTGCCATCCGCAGGCCGAGCAGGTCTTGCTGGAGGGGAACCAGCGGTCCAGGACCGCCAGCTTGGATCCGTACCAGCTCATTTTGTAGGTGAGCTGGCGGCGGAACTCGCCTGGGGAGGCGTCGAGGACGGCCCGGTTCAGGCCGGCTTTCTGCCGCACCCGCCGCCCGGGCGCTTGAAGGGTGCCGCGGGCGCTCGCCGTCATCCCGGCGACGTTGAGGTCCTCGACGGCGACGACGGCGAACCCGGTGGCGAGCCGCTTGGTGAGCGCGTGCAGCGCGCCTTCGCGCCGTACGGCGACCTCGTGGTGCAGTCGGGCGACCCGTCGCCGTGCCTTCTCCCGGCGGCTCGAGCCCTTCTCGGTCCGGGCAAGAGCCCGCTGCGCCTTCACCAGGCGGTGCTCGACGCGGGCGAGGTGGCGCGGGTTCGCGATCAGGGCACTGGCCGGAACGTCGGGGTCGAGGGGCTGGGAGAGGGCTGCGAGGGTTTTGACGCCGAGGTCGACGCCGACGGTCCCGCGGTCGCGCTGTCGGCGCGACGGCCGCTCGGGGATGGTCATGGTGAGCTTGCACAGCACGGAGGCGTACCAGCGGTGTCCGGCCCGGGAGATAGTCACGGACTGTACGATCGCCTGCCCGCGCTCGACGAGCCGGCCCAGGCGTTTGCCGGACTCGTGCAGCCGCACCTCGCCGATCTTCGGCAAGCGCAGCCGCCGATACGTCGCCAGGCGGATGCCCGGCTTCTTCACGTCGTGGTGAAGGCGGAAGGAGTCGCGTGAGCGACCCTTCTTCTTGAACCGCGGGTAGCCGACCTTCCGCCCGGCCCGGGCGCCGCGCAGGGAGTCGAGCCAGTTCTGCCACGCCCGGTCCGCGTCGATGAACGCCGACTGGAACGCGTACGTGTTGACCTCATGCCACCACGGACACGGCCGCTCCGGCCCCGCCACCCCCTCCGGCAACCGGCCATCAATCCGGGAATCACCCTTGACCTCGTTCAACCGCTTCTGAATCGCCGGCTTCGACGGCACCGGCACCTTCACCCGCCGCCGCGCCTCCACCTCCGGCGCACCCTGCTCGACGAGCTCAGCCACTTCGGCGCGCCACCGCTGATGCGCGGACACCTTCGCCGCGAGCGCGTAGTTGAACGCCCACCGCGCGGCACCCGCATGTCGGGCCAGCACCTCGGCCTGCGAGGGGGTCGGGTCCAGCGCGAACTTGAACGCCCGAAGCACCTCCTGCTCCACCAACCCACCTCCCCGGCCTTGACCTGGCAACCCATCAACTAGCCCAGGACCGTACAGGCCACCACTGACAATGACCTCTAACCTGCGCGTATAGCCGTGTGCCCGAGCGGCGCCCACTCGGGTACGTTCCGGCCGACGCGCTCGGTGACCACTCATGCCGTCCTACCCCACGACCGGAGCGAGGTCTCGGGGGACAGCGTTCCCACTCGTTCGGCGCGGGCCCGGCGCAGGGCGGCTGCCTCGGTCGCCGCGGTTTGGCGGCGGCGCTGTACGCGGGCCTGCTCGATCGGGGCCGGCGCATCGTCCGGGACGACGTCGGGCTCGGGAAACGCGCGGCGGGACAGCTCGCGCAGCGCGGTGTTCTGCCGCTCCATCGCCTGGGCGATGGCCGGGTCCACGCGGGACAGCGGCGCCGCCTGACGGTGTGCCTCGATCGCGCGGCGGTAGCCGTCAGACGGAGCGGAGCGGCGCGCGGGGACGGTGGGCAGGGGCGATGGCGGGGCCGGATCGGCGGCCGCCGTGGCGGGGCCGGCCTTCCCGAGGCCGGGCGGCAGGACGCGCAGGGCGCGGACGTTCGCGCCGGGCACCTTGGCGTTGGCCGCCGCGATCAGCTTCGGTGCGCTCCAGCGCAGCTTCGTGCCGTACGCCGGGGCGTCGGGGACGACGTCCAGGCGGCCGGTGTCCGCGTCGAATGCCACGGCCTGGACGTGCCCAGTGAGCTCGGGCGCGGCCGCGGAGAGGGTGGCCTCCCACTGGGCGATGACGCTGCCGCCGGCGGTCGGGGCGACCATGCCGCGCTCGGTCATCATCATGCCGATCGCCGCACCGAGCCCGAGCGGTTCACGGCCGTCGCGGCGTACGACGGTGCCGGTGCGCCGCTTCGTCTTCGCCGTACGGGTGGCGCCGTTCTTCTTCGCCGCCTCCCGGGCCGCGACCAGGGCTTGGCGCGCGAGGTCGACGCCGCTCAGCTCGGTGCTCACGCGATCACCGCCCCTGCCGCCTCGCCGTCCAGCGTGCGCGCGGCGAGCTCGTGCAGCCGGTCCGTCCACGGCGCGGCCGCGGCCTGCTCGGTGCGCGCCGCCAGCTGCTCGCGCAGCTGCTCCAGCCGGGTCGCCAGCAAGCACTCGGCAGTGCGCTCCCGGGCGGAGTCGGCGGCCTTCGTCGCCGCCGCGACGGCGTCCGCGCCGGTGGGGTTGTGCTTGAACCAGTGGCGGCCCTGCTCGGTCTTGTACGCCCGCCGGACCTCCGCTTTGGCCTCCTCGGTCCGACCCAGCATCGCCAGGGCGTACTGCCGGTGCTCCTGGACGGCCTGCTGTGCGGTCTGGAGCGCGGCGAATGCGTACGCGTCCTCAGCTGCCTTCGGATTGGCTTCCAGGGCGGCCACGTCGGTGATCTGCAGGAAGTCCTGCCATTCGGTGGCAATGCTCTGACCGATGGTCGTGCGGACTTCGGCGGTGGCGGCCGCGACACTGGCCGGGTCGTCCAGGTCGGCGGACCAGGTGGCTGCGACCAGTCCGGCCTCCACGATCAGGGCCTCGGTCCGACGCCGGTAGCCGCATGCCTCGCACAGCCCGGCCGACCGCTGGAGCCCGCAGTCTTCACACGGCAGGGCCTGACGGACCGCGTCAGCGGCGGCCGCGGCCTGCCGCTCGCGCTCCGCCTGCTCCTGGGCAGCCGCACGGTCCGCATCCCGGCGGGCCTGCTCCGCGCGGGCCTGCTCACGGCGCCACACGAAGTCCTCCGCCTCGATGGCCGCCTGCTCGCGCAGCCGCTCCTCGAGGACCCGGCGGCGCTCGCCCTCGCTCAGACCGGGCAGTTCCCGGTCGACCTCCGCCGCGATCCGAGCGCGGCGGGCCCGGCGGATGTGGATCACGTTGCCGCAGTTCTCGCACTCCCCGTCGGTGTCCAGCCGGATCCCGTCATCGCACCGGCGGTCCGAGCACGCCTGACGCTGCACCAGGCCACGCCGGATAAGCCACGGGTACGGCTTGTCGACCATGGCCTCGCCACCGGTCTCCTTCAGCCGGTCGGTGAGCCGGTCGGCCAGCAGCCGCGGCGCGGCCTCCGGCTGCTCCAGCATGCCCGCCAGCCGCTTCACCTCCGCCTTGACCGCAGCCTCGACCTGGTCCTGCTGCCAACCACTCAGCCGCTCCCACAGCCCGGAGACCGGCCCCAGAGCCACCCGCAGACCAAGATCAGCCGGAAGGCCCACCCTCCGCTGCTGCTGCGCCTTTTCCCAACCCACGGCCTTCGGCCGGCCACCGGCACCAGCCCCGGCAGCACGCTGCCCATCCTGCTCATCGACCGGGGACTCCTTCGGCTGTTCCCCGCGAAGCGGGCCGCCCTCAGCCACCGGCGACGTCGAACCGGCAGCGGCGTCCTCGCCGTCGGCGGCCTGGTCCTCGCCCGCGCCCGCGCGCTCCGGCCGACGGCCTTCACCCCCACGGCCTTCGCCGGAAAAACCACAATCAAGCTGCGGAGGAACTACAGGAGTAACCACATAAGCGTGGACTGCGTGGAGCTCTGCACCATCGGGACGCTCCTGAACCGCCGCATCCCCGGTGCCCTCAACACCGCCGATCCCAGACGTACCAAGGGCGGCAGCCTCATCGGCCTGACCATGATCTCCGACTGCACTATCGGGACGCACCGAAAATGAGGGCTTGGGCTCCTGAACGGCCTCCAGGAAGCGGGGGCGGCGGCCGTAGGCGTGGGCGACCGGCAGGAACATGACCCTGCCCTTGCCGCGCATACGCGTCGCCGTGTCCCGGTGCTCCCGCGCCACGACACCGGCCTCCGTCAGCCGCGCCAAGACCTTCCGGGCCCCCGACGGCGAGCAGCCCAGCAGCCGGGCCAGCGTCGCTGCCCCGCGCCCCTCCTTCGCCTTCACCGACCCGCCGCACAGCTGCAGCCAGCCCGACGCCCGCGTGTTCAGCACCATCAGCAGCAGCCCGAGCCGGTCGGTTGCCGCGCCCTTGCCCGTACGGCCGGCCAGCAGCCCCGGCGGCGTCGGCTCCTTGTCCTCCGGCGTCCAGCCGGGCCCGAACAGCGCCTCGATGAGGTGCAGCAGCGTCGCCAGCTCCGCCTTCGACAGCGCCAGAGGGTGCGCGGCTCCGCCGTTCTTGCGGGCGTTCCACAGCGGCATGACGAGGCAGTCCAGCCCGGTCGGGTGCCCCTTCGCGTCCCGTACCACCTGCGTGTGCAGCCCGTCGGACGCACGCAGCGGCACCAGCACCCGGCGGTTGACCGTGGACTCGCCCACGCCCATCCACCGGCCCAGCTCCGCAACCCAGATCGACGTCTGGTTGTCGTTCTTCGCACCCTTCGGCGCCCGCGACTTCGCGTACAGCACCACGGCCGCCAACTTCGCCACGTCCGACTGCCCGGCGATCGACGGGTCCGCCAGCAGCGCCTGGACCGCGGCGAGCAACCGCAGCCGCATCGCGCGACCAAGGCGCAGCGGGTCGTCCAAGCCGCCGTCACCCGGCTTGCCGAAGGCCTGCACCGACCGCAGCGCGGCCCGCTGCCGCGGAAGGATTGCAGAGTCGTTCCCACGGTCGTTGGCCGGGTCGGGCTGCATCGCGACGCGCGTCGCCCTCGACATCACAGGGACGCACCCCCGTCCACGCAGCACACCGAGGTGAACGGGAACCTGCTGCCGAACCGATCGTTGTGCGGGACATGGCAGCCAAGAAGAAGGACCCTGCAGCCCGCCGAGCCCGAGAGTCCGCCCGGAGAGCGGCCGCCACACAGCGGATCGGCCCCCGCCCCGTTCGAACTCCCCGCCCCCGACAGCCCAAGACCCTGTACGACATGAAGCCGCCCGGCGTCTTCTACGAGGACTGGGAACGCCCGGTCGGCTCCGACAACGAGGTGATGAGCACAATCGCCACAGCATTCGGGCCTGAGTCGGGCGAAGCCCGCACCATGCAGCTCCTTTTGGACTACCGCCGCATCTACGGGCCGTACATCCCGCTTGGCGCCGCAGGCCATCTCGACCTGATTCTCGAGGACACCAGCCTGGCCACTGACCTGGCCCAGTCCATGGGCTCCGCACAGACCGAGGCCCGCGACACTCTGCACTCCCTCCACGCGCAGGGACTGCTCCTGATCGCTGACGACGGCTCCCTGTGGACGACCGTGCCTCCAGGCACACCACTCTCGGCCACTGACGGCCAGTGGACCTTCGTGGAAATGAAAGCGGACGCACCCGCCGACTGAACGACGCACCGCCAGTGGCCGCGGCTGGAAACGGCGCGCGCGCCGTTGGCGCTGCCGGGCATAGGAACTGCTCGTCTGAGTCATGGGGCAGGTGTACGCGTCAGAGCGGACACCCCCCTGGGGGGCGAAGCGAGGGCTGGGTACAGCGGCGCGAGAAGTGATCACCTCGGCAGCCTGGACCGGCCGCCCTGTGGACAGAGACCGTCGAGCCCCGATTGCCCCCAGCGCTCCCGCACGGCGGGCAGAAACCTCGGATCGCGTCCCGCCACACGGGACGACCCCCTCGATGACGACCCCGACGGAGCTGTTGCGGACGCGGGCGGACACTGACCGGACAGACCCGGCCGGGTTGTGGCTTCCTGCAGGAAGACCCTCTTCCTGACCAAAAGGCGCGAAGGGGGGGATCGCGGACGTCTGTTCCGTCACTTGAAACGCGCGAACCACGCGAATCGCACCGAAACGGACGGCGCTCGACTTTTCAGGGGACACCAGATCGGGCACTATGGCGAAGACACCAACTCTCATATGCGAGCCGGACCGCCCCGTGCGAACGGGATAGTCAGCGAGTGGATGGAGGCCCCGCTTCTTCGTGAAGCGAGGCGGGTGACACCAAGGGCAGTGGGGCGACCTCCTCTCCTTGGGTCTGCAGAGCCCCTGTGGTGGGGGCCCTGTGTGACACGCACAGCGGGTGCTGCGCGGCTGTGGTGGCCGTGGTTAGTGGCCTGGTGGTGCGATGGGTATCTGGCTCGATGAGCCGAAGCTCAGGACCGGGGTGAGACCGGGACTGAGCGTTGACCTGGACAGTGAGTCCGGTCAGGACGAGGCCGGCGCGGCCGAGCGGATGGTTAGTCCGCCGAAGCAGCGCGGCCATGGCGGTTACGTCACGCCGACCCCCTCGACAACAGAGGCGGAGTCGGCGTGCCCGCACACCTGCAGGGTGGAAGCGATCACGGCTGTAAACGGCGTAGTTGCGCGGTGGAGTTTCCGCGCGCGGGTACGCTGCATCCCGCGATCACCTCCTATTAGGTGCATCGTGCGGACGGGAATCCCGTCCAGGAGTCCTCCAAGGCCGCGCCCGGCCACGGAGGACTCTTTGTTGCCAGCGGTCACATCTGCGATCACCCTAACCCCCTGTGACGACATAGGGATAAGGGGGAAACGCTGCGTGCCCGAATTACCGCGTCCGTCGAACGGGAGACGCGGTCCGAGAAAGTTGATCAGATAAGCCCGACCGGTTTGAAGGCAGGTCACTGTCGGTCCTCCTTCGCGGAAGGCAGGCCGTAGCGGAGCTGTGCAAGCAGGGCTTCGGGTCGCTCGTCATATACAACATGCGGCTCATCCTCAGTCGGAGGATGGAAGCGCGTGGCGAAGCGCAACAGGTCCTGCTCGCTGAACTCGATGGAGTTGGCGTCGACATCAGCGAGCTGGTTCCGCTCGCGGATTCGTGACCATCGCACTTCATGCGGCACCGGCAGGTACACCAGGGTGGGGACGCCACCGGCCCCTACGACTAGAGCCTGCCATTCGGCCCGCTCTTCTGGTGTCCAGAAGCCGTGGTCGACCACGACGTCATCACCGGACTCCACCAGTCCTCGGAGTTCACCAGCGACATCTTCAAGGACGGGAGCTTCCCGAACCCGGAATTGCCCCCTGGGGAAGTCGACGCCGTACCGGCCGTAGCGACGGAACATCTCCTCATCAGGACACAGCCGTGTGAACCCCGCGGCTACGAGGGCTCTTGCCAACGTCGTCTTACCGGCGCCCGGCATCCCCGCCATCAGAACGACACGTGACTTGCGCGGCACGTCTCCGCCCATAGCCGAGGTACAAGTCGAGGTCAGCACGTCATGTCCGCCGTTTCGACGCGCGTACGGCCGGGAGCGCCCAGATCCACGCCGTACTCCAGAGGCCGGCCTTCGCGGTCGACGAACCGAGCGGAGAGGACGAGGATCGCTTCGTTCGTATCGGGCTGGAGCTCCAGGAGCTGGGCGTCCTCGGCGGTGGCGATGCGGGCCGTGGTTTCGTCCGTACGCTTCACAGCCTGCCGACCCGTTTCCTGGGCGATGAGGTCGAGGGACGTGCCGCCGATCAGGCGTTCGTTGCGGAGGAGCGCGGGCACGGCCTGGGCGAACTCGAGCTGGATCCACGAGGTCGAGTGTGCAACGACGCCGTGCCGGTCACGGTAGACGCGGGTTCGCCGGATGACGTCGTCGCCAGCTTCCACCCCCAGTGCCGCAGCAACGTTCTGCGGGGCGGAGACGACGGCGGCGGTGTGTCCGTCGGAGCGTTCTCCCGCACCCCATGAAGAACCAGTACGGCGCCCGCGTTCCAGGCGCTGGCCTCCAGAGGAGAGCGACACGGGCCGACCGATGCGCGCGTACGCGGCGGTCGCGTCATCGGATCGCTTGAACCGCGGCCAGCGCTCGCCCGCCGGGTCAGCAAGCTCGACTTCCCGAGTGCGCGCGATCAGGGCCGCCGGCCCCTCGACGCGCAGCAGATCGAGGAGTTGCTCCCAGCTCAGAGCGCCGAAGCTGTCAACGAGTCGACTCGCGCCGTCCGTGAGTAGAGCGGCCTGACGGACCTGGGCAAGGTCGATGCTCCCGGTAATCGCTTCGTCAGCCGCAGCCGGGTCGGTTGCCGCGACCCAGTATCCGCCAGGCCGGTTCCGGAGATGCCGTTGGACGGTGACGAGCGCGGAGACACGAGCGGCGTGCTCGGGAGTACCCGTCGGCCCTTGGAGCGCGGCCTCCATCTCCGCGCCGGCCACCTCTTCGACTCGCTTGTCGGTGATGGTCCGGATGCCCTCGTCGCCGAGGTCAAGCACTAGCACGTTGTCGGAGAGCACGAGGTAGTCGAGGACGTCCCCCCGCTCACGGATCATCACGACGGTCGATGCCGGGACGGCTTCCTGGTCCAACGCGCAGGTGTCACGATGGAGGTCATTGACCTCGGAGATAGCGCTTCGCAGCGCCTCGCGCAGCGACACCGCGTCGTCGCCGATCAGGTTGATCAAGCATGTGCCGAGCTGCCGCACGAACCATGGGGTGCCGTGGATACACCCCATGGGCAAGTCCTTGGGCGCGGACAGGCCGTCCAGCACGACGACCCCGGTAGGGCTGACGTGGACAGTGTCCTCGTTCGCGGTGCCCACACCTTGGGTCGAAGCCATGGATACCTGCACGTCAGGCCCCTTCCGGGCGGTAGAACGGCGTGATTTGCTCGCTCGCGACGATCTCGAGGGTCTCCGGGTCAAAGCGGCTGGAGATGAGGGTCGAGAACCGTCGCGCCTTGAGCTCGCGGTGCACGGTGGCCAGCTCCTGGTTGAGCCAGTGAACGACGCCACCGGAGCCGCGCGCGTGGATGCCGGCGACATAAAGGAAGGTTCCCTTGCCGTCGGGGCGCGGGAGCCGGCCGAAGTATGCGATGTCGCTGTTCTCGCCCCGGTCCATCGGTGAGCGGTAGATCTGGCCGGTGTTGCGGTCGGTGAGGTACCAGCCGTTATCATCCTTGCCGAACCGCAGGTGGGGATCCCCTTCAAGGATCTGTTCGATGAGGGGCGACAGCCGAGGGCCGCAGATGACCACGAGGTTGTTGCGGTTGAGCCGGACGTTGCCGCCGAGCGGGATCCGCTCGAAGCTGACTTCCAACCCGACCTCTTCGGCCAGCTCCCGCAGACGTTCGTAGGTCTGGACGTCTTCGGTGGCGATCACGGGGCCCTGGATGGCCTTCTTCTTGCCATCCTTGTCGTTGCCGTCTTCCAGCTTCTCGGCCAGCGCCACGATGACCTTGCCCGAGCCGAGGAAGAGCCTCTCCGGCGGAGCTCCCTTGGCGAGCTGGCTTACGCGTCCCTTGCTGATGCCGAGTTCGGACGCCAGCTGAGTGCTGTTCAACCGGCCCACACGCAGCGTCTCGTTCATCGCCTCGTTGCGGACCGCCTGAAACTCGTTGCCGTAGTCCTGTACACGGCCAGCGAGACCATGTGCGACCTTCGCGCGCTCCAGAGGGTCAGGGAGCTCCTTCAGCTGGGACAAGGCGACGTCGAAAGCCGCATCGAGCTGGTCTCTCAGCGCGGCTGGAGCTACATCGTGCGCTTCCATACGTGCCTCCCTTCGTAGGGTCATGTTTACCCCATTAAACCTCACGGGTTCAAGGTGGTTGACGCGCGCCGTGACGAGGCCTATGGTTTCGGTAGTCGAGCGGTTTAGGGCGCTAAATCGCTTGGTTGCGTTCGCTATATCGGCTTGTCAAGCGCCCAGCACCGCCGCAGTTTGCGGCTCGTCTCTTCGGAGGCGGGCAGGTGGTCGGAGGCGGTAGCACGATCAAACCCCCCGGCCGGCAGGACTGCTTGCACGACCTCAGCGCTGATGCGCTGTCTATCCGCCGGGACTCGGGCCGCTGGCTCGCGGACCTGGTGGGTGGAGAGAGCATCCGCCCCCCGCGAACACCCCTCCCTCTCTCCTTGACGAGGAGTCGCCATGCCTGAGTTCGCCATGCCCAAGGCCGCTAAGCGCAAGGGCCGCACCCGTACTTCCCGCGTCAGCCCCCTCGACGCGATCGTCCTCTCGACCCTGTCGCCCGGACACATCGACATGCGAACGGTGGAGTCCACGCAGACCCGCCGCATCTCGGTGGTGTGCCCGGACTGCGGCACCTGGGTGGCCGTGACCCCCCACCGTGGCACCTACCTGCTCAAGACGGTCCCGCACCACACCGGCAAGGCCGGCGTCGCCGACGCGATCCGCTGCCGCTCCAGCAACCGCCTCGTCGACGTGGACATCACCGACTACGCCTGGCGCCGCCAGTACAGGGACTGGGCGCGAGAGGAGCGCCTCGCCGTCGATCTCACTCGCCACCGCCGCGCCACCGTCCAGACCCTCAAGGTCGCCCGGCCGCAGGAGCGCCCCGCCGATCGGCGAGCCCAGTGGGAGCGTGCGGTGCCCGCTGCCCGCCGGGCCGACGCCGCTCGCAGGGTCCCGGCCGACGCGATCCCCACGGCTCGCGGTGCGGCCGTCGACGGACCCGTCGGCGCCTCGCTGGCCATGGCCCCCCAGACCGCCGGGGACCGCCGCTCCGTCCGCGCCCTGGCCACCGGCACCCTTCGCGCCCTGGCCAACGCCGCCCAGCACCGGTGCGCGAGCGACGTCCTCGAGGAGCACCTCACCCGCGCCGCCTACACGCACCTGGCCACGGTTTGGCGCCGCCCCCTGACCCCGGCAGACCAGCCCGCGCACACCGCCCTGGTGGCTGAGGTCAGGGCCACGCTGCCCGCCCCGGCCCCGGGCGAGACCGCCGCCGCGTACACCACCCGCTGCAACAGGTCCGCACTCGCCGCCTGACCCGCAGATCTGGGCGATTGACCACGGCCTCGGCCGTCCCCGACTGGGGACGGCCGGGGCCGTGGCTGCTCGTCCGGCAGTCACCCGAAACACAGATCGGCCCCCGGGGTGCATCCGGAGGCCGATCGCAGGACCTGTTAGGAGGCCCTCTTGAACCCCTCCAGCATCCCACACACCCTCCCGCGCCTGACCGGCAACTGCCCCCGCTGCACCGGCACGTTCGAGACCTGCCGCTGCGGCGAGCGGCCCGCTGTCCGCACCGGCCTGTCCGTCCGGGCCGGAGTCATCGACGACGTCCACGAGGAGGACGAGGCCCAGGGCTACGAGCCCGAGGAGCTGCACCGGCCCCACGAGCTCGTCAAGCTGGCCAGTCCGGCGCGGGCCGCCGAGGACCGCTGCCCGATCTGCGAGTACTGGCAGTGCCGGTGCGCCACCTCGCTCACGCCGGTCCTGGCCCTGGTCGGCGCCGGATCGGCCTGGGGGGAGTGGGCGGCATGACCGACGAACAGCGCGCGGAGATGCTGCGCAAGCTGGCCGAGACGAACAAGCGCTCGGAGAACCACCAGAAGTAGTGCCACCCGGCATTGCCCATCGGTCCCGCGCCCCCTCGGGCGGGGCCGGTGGAGAGCGCCGGGAAACCACCTCGCTCCGGCCGGTACGGCCGTCGACACAGCAACAGCCCCGGGGGCGACACCCCGGGGCTGCTTCTTGCACAGGACCTGACCTGGAGGCCCTTGATGAAGTACGTCGTACCCACCCGCCACTACGCGCCCACCTCCACGAAGGAGGCGCCCGCCCAGCCCCGCCCGGCCTGCGAGAACTCGGACGACCCCGACCTCTTCTTCCCGAACGGCAACACCGGGCCCGCGCTCCTGCAGATCGCCGAGGCCAAGCGCCTGTGCGCGGTCTGCCCCCAGCTGATCCAGTGCGGCAACGACGCCCTGGAGCGCGGCGAGGAGTACGGCGTGTGGGGCGGGCTGTCCGAGGACGAGCGCCGCGCCCTGCGCCGCCGCACGGCCCGCGACCAGTTCACGGACGCCGCCTGACACCGAGGGCCCGGCTGTCGTTCCCGCCTGCCGGGAGCGAGACCGAAGTCCGTGTCCGCCTGACCGCACCAACCGAGACCGGCCGCCCGCCTGACGGGCCGCCGGTCTTGTCGTACTGCCCCGTCCGGGAAGGCCCTGGACGAACCCCGCTCGCTGGAGGAACGCGATGACGCGCACGATCCCGCTCAAGCACCCCCTCGACGACCACGGCCGCCTGCCGCGCTTGCTGCTCGACGAGACCAGCCGGCTCCCCCAGGACATCCGCGACGCCGCCGCCGTGGCGGCCGCGTCCGCGAAGCCGGTCCTCTCCCCGGCCGTCGACATCGCCCGCTACGCCCACCCCCACTACCTGCGGGCCGAGCCGTCGACGTTCGGCTCCGTCACCTTCTACTTCCGCACCTTCACCGGCCGCGAGCCGCGTCCGGAGATGCCGCGTGAAGCGTGGAACGACCCGGCGCTGACGTACGAGCAGAAGCGCGAGCTGGACGCCCAGTACACCGTGGCCGAGTCGCTGTGGTCGCAGGGGCGGCTGCGGATCCAGGCCGCGCCGGTGATGCGCCGGGCCGCCCCGCTGTGGCAGGCGTGGAAGGAAGCCGAGGCCCTGCTGCGCGAGACGTTCGAGGCGTTCCGTCACTCCCCGGACGGGATGTGGCGCGCGCAGCTGCTCCGGCTCACCGAGGCCGAGCAGACCGCGCTCGCGGCGGCGTCGGCGTGGGACGCGGTCGCCGAGGAGCTGTCCCTGCTCGCCGCCGAGCAGCGCCGCGCCGCGACCGAGGAGCACGAACTGGAGCTGACCACGGTCGCCAAGGAGCTCGGCCTGGACGCCTCCGGCTGGGACATCCACTGGCCCGACGACTACACGCCCCGCTCCTACTCCTGGCAGCACCAGACCCCGACGGTCCGCGCGCTCACCACCGAGATCGAGCAGCAGCGCGATCGCCTGAGGGAGGTCGCCCGGCTCGCCGGCGACTCCCAGACCGTCTGACAGACCCCTTCGAAGGAGACACCGTGCAGACCACGGAGAACACCGAACCCGCCGAGAAGAACGGAGACCCGCCCACCCGGGAGCTGGGCACGCTGCGCACCGGCATCCTGATCGCCGCCACCGTGCCGATGCTCGTCGTCGGCGGCCTGGGCGCCTGGGGCACGTTCACCAACATCAAGACCGAGTTCCCCCGTAACGCCACGGCGCTCGGCGTCGTGGTGGCCGGCGAGGGCGGCACGCTCATCCTGGCCCTGGTCATGGTCCTGGTGACCCTGCTGGGGCAGTCCTCGCCCCGCATGGTCCGCCTGGGCCTGTGGCTGCTGCCCATGGTCGCCGCCGCGACCGGCGCGGTCGTCGCCGACACGGGCGAGGAGCGGATGGTCTACGCCGTCACGCCGCTCGCGATGATCGCGGCCTCCGAGGGCCTGGGCCTGATCGCCCGCCGGGTCGTCGTCTACTGCACAGGCGTCGACGCCGAGGCCCGGCGCCGCAACGCCTCCACGATGCAGCGCCTGGCGGTGCTGCGGGCACTGGCGGCCGGTCACCCCTGGGGCTGGTACCGCAAGATGTCGGAGCTCGCCTCGTGGCGGCTGGTGCGCAAGGTCGGCGTCGGTGATGACGACCTGGGCGCCGGCCTGGTGAGCGTGCAGCGCGACAGGCTGGGCGAGGGAGCCGACACGGCCCTGGCCAAGATGTTCGGCCTGCCCGTCACACCGGCCACCCCGGAACTGACCGCATCCGTCACGCCCGCCCTCGAACCGGGGGCACGGAACGATGCGTCCGTCGCACCGGCCGGGGCGCCCGCCGTGACGGAATCGGCAGCCCGTCACGGCGCCGCCACGGCCTCCAGGGACGTCGTCACGCAGGTCAGCGGCCCGGCGCCCGCCGAACCGTCGCACCCGGCCGGAACCGTCACAGGCACGGACGGCGCCGCCGTCGCGCCCCCCGCGACGGATTCCGTCACGGGCAGCGCGACGAACCCGGTGTCCGGCACGGGCCCTGTGACGGAAACCGTCACGGACGGCGCCGCCGCGGCCGAGTCCGTCACGCCCCCGGTGGCGCCGAAGACGACCGTGACCCTTGAGGAGGTCGCGGTCGTCGCGGGTGTCCCGGTCCCCGAGACCGGCGAGCGCCTCACCGACGAGCAGCTGCTCGTCGTCCTGCGGCACCTGCGCTACCGCGACGACCCGCCTACCTCCTACCGCCAGGCCGTCGCCGACTTCCGCGACGCTGGCTTCGTCGGAGGCGAGGAGCGCATCCGCCGTACTTGGGGCGAGCTGATGTCGCGCGAGGAGAGCGACGCCAACCAGGCCGCCAAGAAGACCGAAGAGGCGGAATCCAGCCACTCCGACGAGGACGCGAATGCGGACGAAGAGGACGAGGAGGAGGCCGGTCCGAAGTCCTGAAACCCCCCTCTCCGGCACCACCGGTGAAGGCCGGCCCGGCACCCGCCGGTCCGGCTTTCGCCGCGACTGCCGGAGCAGTCGAACCCACCCGCACCGACCCGAGGAGTCCGGCATGAGCACCTGGCAGTTCGCGATGGGCGTGGTCCTCGCCCTGGCGGCCCTGGCCGTCGTGGTGGCGACGCCGTTTCTGGCCGTCCACTCCCGCACCGAGCACGACCACGGCCCCGGCTGCTGGTGGTGCCACCCGCGCCTCCCGCACCGCCGCACCCGCCCCTGAACCCCTCTCCGGCACCACCGGTGAGGGTCAGCCCGGCCACCCGCCGGACTGACCCTCGCCGCGACTGCCGGAACCGCTTCACGCAGTCGACCGGCGGCAGCAGACCCGCCCGGCAGACCCGACGAGCGACCCGACGAGCGGCCCCGGCCGCAGACCCGGAACGCAGACCCGGCGAGCCCTCCGGTGAGCACCGCCCAGCCCCACCGAACCACCCCCCGAACGACGGGAGGAGACACCGCACGATGAGCGGCTCCGCGTACTGGAACAAAGAGATCCGCAAGGCCGACGGCCGCTCCCCGAAGGAGGGCGCGATCAAGCGCCTGGACCGGCTGCGCGGCGTGCTGCGCGACGTCGACCCGGCCGTCGCCAACCGCGCCTGGCGCGAGGTCGGCGACGCCGTCCAGAAGATCACCGAACGCTACACACGGTGATCGTTCACTCATTCATTCACCCGCGGGGAAGGTGAACGTTCCCCGGCCCTACACGCGTACGTACGCGTACGAGGGCCGCGTTCACCCTCCCCGGTCGCAGACCGTGAAGGGAACGCGATGGAGATTCTGCTCGCCGCCTGCCTGCTGGCATGGGCCGCAGGGGCGCAGAGCGAACAAGCGAAGCTGGGCATCAGCCCGGCGCAGCGCGACCTGATCCGTGAGCAGGTCCGTCACGAGAAGGCCGTGCGGAAGATCGCCGACAAGCACGGCACCACCGCCCCGCCGAGGACCACCACGGGCGCCTCGCCGTGGAAGGAGCCGGCCACGACAGCAGGCCCGCTCACAGTGCCGGAGGCGTTCCGGGCGGGCTACCGCGGCCACACCCCGGTCGCCCGCATCGCGACCCCGGTGGGCCGAAGCGTGGGCGGCTGGGCCGCCCGCAGCGTCGCCTGGGGCAAGGACACCGGCCGCGGCGCTCTGCGGGAGTACCGCAAGCGCCGCCAGGCCGCCGGCGAGCCCGACCCCGCACCAGTGCTCACTGCGCCGGACGCACCACCGATGCCCGCCCATCCGCCCATGCCGACATCCCCGCCCACGGCGGGCAGCGGCGCACCGTCGGGCGTGACGCTGGTGAAGCCCGAGACGGCCCCGGAGCCCGAGGCCGCCGAGAAACCGCCAGAAGGGGCCACAGAGCCCGCTGCAGACGGCGCGGGCACCACCGGGGCCTCCGAGGCTCCAACAGCCCCTGAGAGGGCGGCAGAAGCCCCCGCGTCCGTGCCGGGGCCCCGCGCTCCCGAACCGGCGGCTCCCGAACCCGCGCCGGAGCCGGTCCCTGCGGCGGGGCCCGAATCAGTCCCGGAGCCCACCAGTTCCGGTGGCTCAAAAACAACCATGGACACCCGAGGAGGGGTTGGCCGAATGGCAGCAGAAGTGAGCTACGACTCCGTCATGGACGAGAGCGACGAACTGTCGCTCATGTGCGAGGACGACGTGCAGGTCTACGGCCGGATCCGGCAGCGCTGCGAGCGCGAGATCGGCCGCGCCGACGACCTCGTCGCGCAACTGGAGAGCGTCGGCGCCGGTACGACCGTCACCGGCTGGGTCACCCGCTGCCGCGAGCAGTACCAGGTGCTGCTCACCCAGCTCGACGAGCTGGAGCGCAACACGATCTCCCAGGGCGAGGCCGTCGTGAAGGCCAAGGCCCTGCTGGAGGCCGGCCAGGGCCTCTACGCCGACATCGCCGCCGACATGGAGTCCGTCGCCGACCGCGACTTCTACATCTCCGACCAGGTCGACGGCGAGGACACCAGCGCCCACGCCGAGACCTACGAGACCCGAGGAGCCAACGCATGAGCGTCACCCAGAAGGCCGGGGCGGCCGTCGCCTACGTCGCCGTCCTCGCCCGCGCCACCGCCTACGGTGTGCGCGCCGCCCGCACCCGGGCCGCGGTCGAGCGGCTCGAGGCCCGGTTCAGCGAGCGGGCCGACTCGGCCCGCTACCTGTCCGAGGCGATGACCGTCCTCAACGTCGACGAGCCGACCACCACCGCCTACATGGAGATCGCGACCCTGTCGAACGCCATGGCGGGCAACGTCGGCCAGATCGTCTCCGCCTCCGACTCCCTGTCCACCGCCGCGCAGGGCCTGGACGGCGAGACGCGAGCCCAGCACGGCCGTATGGCGGAGGCCAACCGCACGCACAACGTGCAGATGGCCGACCGCGAGTTCATCCAGCGCCGCTAGGCGCACCCCACCCCACCCGCAGCGGCCGGGGCCGCCGCGGGCGGTCCCGGCCGCTCCTTCGCGCCTAGGGAGAAGGCCGATGGCGACCACGACCGCGCCCCAGACACAAGACAAGGACGACGACACCACCCAGGAGCTGACCGGCATCCGGGCGCGGGTCGCCGAACTGCAGCGCTCCCCCGGCCTGTATGCCGGGGCCGCGCTCGGCCTCGCGCCCACGCTCATGACCGACGGGCAGCTGCTCGTCACGACCTTCGGTGCGACCGGGGTGGCGGCGGGCTGGGCGGCGCTGGGCATGCTGCCCGGCCCCTGGCGGTGGCTTCCGGGCAACGGCGAGCCGTGGGAGTGGATGTGCCGCTCCAGCCGCCGCGGCTACCGGC
Source organism: Streptomyces sp. NPDC050856 (assembly GCF_040653855.1). Classification (NCBI taxonomy): domain Bacteria; kingdom Bacillati; phylum Actinomycetota; class Actinomycetes; order Kitasatosporales; family Streptomycetaceae; genus Streptomyces; species Streptomyces sp. NPDC050856. The sequence goes on from NZ_JBFAGV010000025.1 coordinate 31,503, forward strand.
GCACCCTGCGCCGCATGCGTACCCGCCTCGCCCAGGACCACAGCCTGCCGCCGACGGTCGGAGCGGACGGCCTGCTCGTCGACACGATCGGTGTCGGCGACGGGTGGTACGCGCACGCCCAGCGGCCCGCACTGGTCCGCGAGGTCACCGCCGACGCCCGCCGGGCCCGCTGCGAGCTGCTGCGGGCCGCGTGGGAGAAAGCGCTGCCCGACTGGAACACCGGCTGGTGGCGCCGCTACAGCCCGGCGGAGATGGCCCTGCGGGCTGGGCCCCTCGCTGCGATCCCCGCCACGGGATTCGTGGACATGCCCTGGTGGGCGCACCTGGTCGTCGGCTCGATCGCGGCGACCTGGGGCGCACGGGTGTGGGCGAAGCCCGACCCCGCCAACCCCGCTGAGGACCAGCAGGCCGTGGGCGAGGACTGGTACCTGGCCCGGTGGGCGGAATGGATCGCCTGCGACCGCGGCCCGCTGCCCGCCTCCAAGCTCGCCAGCGTCCACCTGGACGACGACAAGCTGACCGCCGTCATCGTCTCCACCACCGCCAAACCCGCCACGTCGCTCGCGCAAGACGCGGTGTCGATCGCGTTCGACGTACCGCCGCGCGCGGTCAACATCTACCGGCCCGACGACATGCCGGCCTCCCGCGCCAAGCTCACCGTCCGCCTGCGCGCCAAGGTCACCGAGCTGGACGAGGACGACCTCCCGTCGGTGTGGAAGGAGTTCAGCCCCTACCCGGGCAGCCAGCTGTACGACGTGGAGGACACGCCGTTCGGCCGGAAGTTCAAGATCCTGCTGCCCCGGCGTGGCGCCGGTGTCTCCGAGGTCCAGCCGCGCAGCATCGCCCAGGCCCTCGACATGGAAGGAGAGGACAGCGCGGCCCGGCTGCACCTGCGGGTGCTCGACGCCCGCAGGATCGAGGTCAACGACATGTCGATCAACCCGCTCGCCGGCGGGGTGCCGCTGGACCTGGACGCCCTGCGCATGGACGACCAGGGCTACGTCACCGTCGGCCGCGACCTGTACGGCGCCCCGGCGAAGTGGCGGCTGCTGAAGTTCGACCCCAAGCGCCGGGGCCTCAGCGGCGGGGCGTCGGCGTCCGCGGTCCACTCCTTCGGCTCGGGCACCACCGGCGCGGGCAAGACCTCGCTGGAGGAGGACCTGCAGATCGCCCAGCGGATGAACGGGTTCGTCTCCTGGCTCGCCGACGGCAAGGGCGGCGCCGGCTACGCCCCGTGGATGAACGACCTGGACTGGATCGTCAAGTCGTTCTACGGCGCGATGCTCATGGGGCAGGCCGCCAACGCCGTCTCGGAGTTCCGCTACTCCGAGCAGATGACCATGCAGTGGCTCGACGCGGAGGGCTACACCGAGAACGGCCGGAGCTTCTTCGTGCCGTTCGAGCCGTTCGCGCCGGTGGTCATCACCTGGGACGAGTTCAACGAGATGATCCTCAAGGACCCCCAGGCCGACCACGTCAAGCCGCTCCTGCGGTCGGTGTCCAGCGTCGGCCGACTCTCCCGCGCGGCCGGGATGGCCGCCCGGATCTGGGTCCAGATCCCGAACCTGGACTCCATCGGCGCGGACGCCAGCGCGAACGCGATCCGCGACATGCTCCAGTCCGGCAACATCGCCCTCTTCCGCACCGCGAGGTCGGACGTGGACATCATGTCGCTCGGCTCACGCACCCCCGAGTACCGGCTCTCCCCGCTCCCGGAGCGGTTCCCGGACGGATCGGAGACCGCCGGCCTGTTCTACATCGCCGACGGCAAGGCCCAGTACACCCAGTCCAGGGCCATGTTCCACACCAACCCCGCCCGCGTCAGCCGCCAGTTCCCGCTCCCCACACTCACCGACCGCGAAGCAGACGTCGCCGGAGCGGCCTACCTGCGCCGGGAGGAGTACCGGCACCTGGACGCCGCCGACGAGGAGCAGTTCCTGCGCGAACTCGTCAAGGAGGAGCAAGCCAAGAACCCCGGCAAGGCGAAGGTCATCGACCTGAAGCATGCGCACGGCCCGGCTGACGCAGACGTCGACGACGAGGACCTGGACGAGCTCGTCCCCCCGACCCGCTCCCAGCTCGTGTGGGAAGCGGTCGACTCCGGCGCCCGCCGCAACAAGCAGATCGCCGAGGTCACCGAACTCAAGCCGACCAACGTCGCAGGCGCCACCAAGCGCCTGGAGCGCCTCGGCAAGCTCCACAAGATCGAACGCGACTGGCACACCGCCGAACGCCTCGACGCCTGACCGCACCCCACCCATCACCCCGTCTCACCGAATCGGGAGTACACCCATGACGCTCACCCTCACCGGCCTGTTCACCATCGCCGCGATCGGCCTCGGTATCTGGTTCAAGAAGGACTCCTCCTTCCGCAAGCGGGAGTTCCTCGCCGTCTCCGTGTTCTGGATCCTCGTGGTCGCCACCCCCTGGGGTGCCACCGCCGTCGCCAAGGTCCAGGACGTCATCGGCACCGGCGCCAAGACCGCAAGCGACACCGTCAACTCCGTCTCGAGCAAGTAGCCCCACCCGCACGCCCAGAGGCGGCCCGCACCCCCGCGGGCCGCCTCTGGGCGTGCTCATGACCGAGGCAGGAAGGAGCCACGTCATGGCCGACCAGCGCGACAGCGCGGAACAGGCCCCGGTGACAGCACAGGAAGCGTTCGAAGCGGCCCGCCTGCTGGCCGAGGCGTACAGCAGCAACACCCCCACCGCCACCAGCTACCGCGACATCGTCACCGAGCCGACCCGAGGACACGCCATGCCGTACGTCCAGCCCGGACGGCCGCCGATGTCCCAGAAGGCCACCGACCACGCCTCGCTCGTCCTGGCCTACTCGATCGGCTCCCTGCCCGTCGGTGCCGCCTTCTCCCTGGTGCTGTGGTCGCTCTCCAGCGTCGACGCCACCACCCTCGCCATCGCAGCCGCCGCACCGGCCGGACTTGTCGGCACCATCGGCATCGCCGCCCGGATGATCGGGCGTGCTGTGCGCGACGGCGCCTCCGCTCTGCCCAGCACCACCATCCACGAGCACCACGGGCCGACCTACCTGCAGCACAACGAGCTGCACACCGACACCCGCTGGTTCGGCCGCACCACCAACCAGCTCCCGCACGACAACTGCTGACGCTGACGTCTGCCTGTCCCCTCCCGCACCCCACCGGGGGCCGGGCGCGGGCAGGGAGCCGGACCAGCCCGTTCCCCGCACAACCCAACCCTCCAGCCGAAGGAGCTCGTCGACCGTGCACACCAGCGACCAGACCCCGCAGAACAACCCGACCGACCCCGCCACCCAGCCCGCCGCCTCCCGCCTCGCCGACCTGCGCGACTGGTGGGACGCCTCTTGGGAGGAGGGCGGCTTCCTGTACGAGCGGTGGGAGGAACTGCGCCAGGCTCCGACGGCGGGATGGCACGACATGAAGAACTGGATCAAGGCGCTGCTCGCCCTCGCGGGGATGTGCGCGCTCATCGTTTTGCTCGACACCGCGGGCGGTATCTTCGACGCCGCCCTGCATCGCCTGGCCGACACGGTCCCTGCCACCCAGGCCGGCGCCAGCGCCTCCAGTGAGTTGTGGGGCGTGGTCGACAACCCGGTCCGCTCCTACATCGGCCAGCACACCGTCGGCCTTGGCGTCACCGGCTCCGCCGTCTACACCTTCTGGGAGCTCGCCGGGCTGTTCGGGCTCGTCGGCGGATTCGTCGGCAACGCCGGGGCTCGGATCACCTGGGTGCTGTGGGGCGGTAGTTCTGCGGCCATGGTGTGGGCTGCGTCCCCGGTTGACGGTCGTCCCCTCGCCACGGGCCTGGCTGTCCTCATCTGGGCCCTGGCCAGCTTCTTCGCCCTGTGCGGCCTGAGCCTGCGGCCCGTCATCCACAACTACCCGCCCGCCGCCCCGGTCTTCCAGCCCGACTTCCGCCCCGAGCTCCACATCCACGCCACCATCACGGCCCCCACCAACCCCGGCGACGACGAGCCCGACAACGTCCATCCGCTCCAGAAGCGCTGACCTCCGGTCGCTCCGCCTGGTCCTCGCCCACCCATCCCGGGTCGGCGAGGACCGGACAGGCCGACCGGCCACCCGCCTCACCCATCGCCCCGTCGACGGACCAGCCGTCGGCGGGGCGCAGCACTGCCCGCCACCGACCCGTTGGAGGACACACCGTGATCATCCCCCGGCCGCGCCGCAGGATCGGACGCCCGCGCCCCTCCCGTCCCGGCCCCCGCTATCCGCTGCCGCCCCGCCGACTTCCCGGTGCCTGGGGCGCGTGATGGACGGCCAGGACGAGGACCTGGTCGACGTCGATCCGTACGCCCCGGCCGAACCCGCATCGACGATCCCGGTGTTCAAGCGTCTGTGCGCTCCCTCCGGGCTTGCCACGAAACGCCAGCTGCGGGCCATGGGCCTGCGGCCCGGAGGCCAGGCCCCGGTCGCGGAAGTCGAAACCCGCGGCCCCAAGAACGGCCTGCTGTACGAGATCGCGAAGGCCCTGCCGGTGAGGCCGATGACGCTCGCCAAGGAGTACGCGCTCGACAAGGCCATGGCCGCCAGACAGACATGCGGCATCTGCCGCCGCCGCTACTACTTCGTGCTGCAGGATTCGGCCGGAATTGCCACCGCCGCTGGTGAGCTGGCGCGGATGAATCCGCTGCGGCGGCTGGCACTGCTCGCCGCGCTGTGCCATGTGCATCACGGAGATCGCCGACTGTTGATGAGGCTGTTTAATCAATCAGCTGGTGCTGTCGCGTTCAGCGCGTGTGGGCCTGAACCGCTGCTTGTAACGACTAGTGTCACCCGGTAAGGAGAATGGAAATCAGCAGCAGTAGTACGCCAAAAGCGCACAAGACCAGGTACGGCTTAACTCCCCGGCTAGTCAGCAGGCGCAATACCTTCTGGGCCTTAGTTTCCGGAGTATCTCCATGAATCACGTAGCCCTCGGGCAAATTTGTAGCCACAAAGCCGGCAAGAAGCGCGCCCGTCAAGATCATGAAGACACCCAGGCTGGTGGTTTTAAGCTTGACCCCTTCTGCTTCGCCGTCGATTACGCCGACATGCCCGATTCCGAGCGCTGCAAAGACGACTCCCGCCAAAGCGATGATCAAACCTACGATGATCACCGAGCTGAGTACGATCGAGCGTCGCTCCGCTTTTCCGGGGGTGCGCTGCTGGCTTGGCGTTCGGCCCGGGCGATCCGCGCGATTGCTTGGCATGCTATCTACGGTGCCTGCCGAGTGATGCTCACGCCAGCGGGACTAGGTCATACGAGGAAGCGCGGTATGGGACCGCGGCCGCTCAACCGGCCTGAGCTGTGAACTCAGCCGCCTCGATAACTCTGACCGGCACCCCGTGGAAGACGTCCGGGAGATCAGGCCGCGCCTCGGGATCCGCAACGGCGACCATGATTACGTACTCGTCGCCCTCGAAGCCCACTCCGAGATACCTGACTCGTGGATCATTGGCGAGGTTCGCGGAGAGCTCCTGCTTCGCAGTACGCACACCATCCAGCGTGGTCATATGTACTCCAACGGTCAGGTAGCGAGCCGGGCGCTTAGGCGATCAAGAACCCTCTTGAGCGGGGTCACGAGTGTGGCATGAGCGCCACCTCTTACGCTACCGCCAACCAGAAGGCCAATGGCAACCCCTGTGCCCTTTTCGTAGACCAGGGCCCCGCTGTCCCCGGGCAGGCTGAATGGAGAGCCGTCAGGTCGCCTGACCTCCATCTGCCCCCTGAGTGCGATCTTTCCAAGATTGTTTCCGTACCCTCCAATCTCCACCGGCTCCATGTCGGCCATGATCACATGCCCTGTTGTCGGCCCCGTCCTCTTGCCAACCTTCTCCACCTCAAGAGGAACTGTGACGTCGACCGGCCCAGATACAGGCATACCTCGCACTGTCAAGTCCACATCGAGGCCCTCATCCAGCAGGCAAGCCGCAGCGTCTAGATCATTCGGAACCCCGTGAGGTTCAAGGCGTTCGCACCAGGCCAAGGTGCCTATTCGATCTTCCTCGGGGCTGCCGCCATCCTTCTTCCCGGGGTGTGTAATCACGTCCCCGCGTACGCCAATATTGCTTGCGGCGAGCACGTGGTTATTTGATAGGAGGTGAAGCTTTCCATTTTCGCGCGGAACGACAAACGGTCCAATCGTGCCGTCTGGGCCTTCCGGATGTCCGACTGAAATGCCGTAGCGAAGCGGTCCACACTCGCACTGCGCATAAACAGGGCCCAGTGGCCTGACATCTACCTCACCGCAGGCCTTTTCGCAGATGGCGTCTACGGTGCGCCACGTCTCCGGGGTCTCATTCTGAGTTCTTACGCCGAGGCGGTAATCGCCATGCCCCAACGTGACGCCAAGGATGATTCCAGATGTTACCGGTTCCGGGTGCTGACCGTCAGCAGCTCCCTGACTCCACCAGAATGCTTCCCGACTCTCAAATAGCTTTTCTCCTCTTACGAAGTCAAGCATTTCCTCTTTGAGGGTTCTAGCTGATTCGAGCTGCATCACTACCTACCGACGTTGGAGGTCATCGGTCAAGGCCCCTTTCTCAGTGTCCACCCTTCGGCCAGGCAGGACGACTCTGACCGTGGGCCGCAGGAAGGGCATCGGTTGGCGACGCCAGCATTGGTGCAGCACCAAGCCCGAGCCCTACCGCTCCGGTGCCACCGTCCGCTCCATCTCGCTCAGCCCGTGTACTCCCTCAGACACCACGAACACCGCGTCGACAAGGAATACGACCGCTCGGGAACAAGTGATCTCCGCCAGTACCGACCTCGCTCGACAGCTGCTTGGAGTGTCACGACGGCACCCCGGCCGACCCGGCCACCTACATCGCTCCTGCGCCCGCCCACCTGCTGGCCGCGTGATTCAGCGACCCCTCAACCACCCTTCTGAACCCGAAGCCTGCCCCTTGGCGGCCCGCGCCCCCGGTGCGGGCCGCCAGGCACTTCCCGTGACAAGGAGTACCGCACACATGACCTTCCCCGCCCCCGTCTCCGACACCGACAAGAACCTGGACACCGGCTGCGCGACCGTCGCCGGAGAGATCGCCCGCACGGACAGCAAGTCGTCCTTACTGCTGGCCTTCAACGGTGCCGTCCTCGCCGGCCTCGCATCCGCCGCGGACAAGGACCTGCCGCTGCTCACCAAGGTCTTCGGCGCGACCGCTGTCCTCGCCCTGGCCGCGGCCGCCGGTCTGCTGCTCCTGGTGGTCCGCCCGCGCCTGCGCGGCGACGACAACGCGTCCTTCCCGTACTGGGCCCGCCTCGACGAGGACGAGATCCGCGCCTGCATGCACGGCGACACCCGCGCCGCACGCATCCGGGTGCTGTCCGTCCTCGCGGTCCGCAAGTACCAGCTCCTGCGCCGCGCGGTCGATCTGAGCCTCGCCGCCCTCGCCCTGCTCCTGCTGGCCGCCGCCAGCGCTCTCACCTGACCGGCCCCCCACGCGGAAGGTCCTGATGGCCCAGGCCCGTACGCACCTGCGGGCTGCCATCGAGCCATCGAGATCCGCTGGCTGACCCGCCCGTTGTGAGCGCCCTCCGTGCCGCCCCGACCCCGCACCCGCCGGGGCCGGGGCGGTCGCGGTGGCCCCTCACCACCTGCGAGCACGAGAGAGGAGATGACGTCATGGCCCCCCACCCGCACTACGAGGTCGACATCCCGATACGGAGCACTGAGACGCCCGGCCTGGAAGGCGTACACGTCTTCACCGGCCGGGCCGACAGCCGCAGCGCCGCCGTGCGGATCGCGCATGAGGTCTACGACGCGGCGCGCGCTGCGGCGGAGGCCGGACTCGAGATTCCCCACGGGCGGCCGGACGGCTGGGGAGCTTGCGGCTACCGGCCCGGCTGGGAGCTCGACTGGAAGGCGGCGACCGCCGGCCGCTGGAACGACCCCTACAGCTGGATCCGCGTCGCCGACGAAGACGACTTCGAGCTGTAGCTCTGCCCCGGGACAGCCGCGCACGCTGGCCAGCTTGGACGGCTGTCCCGGGCCCATCCATCCCGTACGAGACGAGACGGAGAACCCAAGTATGTCCTCCCTCCTGCGCGTTCAGGCCCGCATCGGGCAGCGCGCGCTCTTGCTGACCACCGCCGCTCTCCCGCTGACCGGCTGGACCGTCCACGCCCTGACGCTCCACCGGCGCCTGGCCGACGCCCGCCGCGACCAGCTCACCGGCCTGCCCAAACGGCCCGAGCTCCTCGCGCACGGCGAGCGGCTCCTGCGCACCCGGCGCCGCGACGCCCTGCACGTCCTGATGCTGGACGGGGTCGGCTTCAAGGCCGTCAACGACACCTACGGGCACGCCGCGGGCGACGCCGTCATCCAGACCATCGGCCGACGCCTCGCCCATTGGAGCGCGAGCCGCCAAGCGGTCGCGGCCCGGCTGGGCGGCGACGAATTCGCCGTCTCCGTCGTGCTCCCTCCGGCGACCGCGCTCACCGAGATCGCCGGACTGCGCGAGCAGCTGCAACAACCCTTTCAGCACGAACAGCACACGCTGCGCCTGGACGTCTCCTTCGGCATCGCCCGCGCCGTCGACCTGCCCGGCGAGACGGCCCGCACGATCCTGCGCGGCGCGGACGCCGCCATGTACAAGGTCAAGAAGGGGCGGGAGACGTTCCCCTATCTCGCGACGCGGGCCGACGCGTACGCGGAGACCGTCAACGGCCGCCGCGTCGGCCGCCGTGGTACGCACCTCCTGGCGCGTGCCGCGTGAGCGCCGCCGGACTGGAGGGCGGCGACTGGATCCGCGGCATCACGATCCGCCAGCCCTGGGCGACCTGCATCCTCGCCGGGAAGTGCCCTGAGAACAGGCCCGCTAACTGGCCGTGGCGGGGCTGGGTCCTCATCCATGCCGGGAAGGCGAAGCCGGACCCCGCCCTGCTGCGTGACCCGCTGGTGGCCACCGCCATCCGCGGCCGCGAGCTCCACCGCGGCGCGGTCATCGGCGTCGCCCGGCTCACCGACTGCCACCTCGACCAGGGGCCCGAGCGCTGCACCAGCCTCTGGGCACAGCGCGGCGCGCACCACCTGGTCCTCGACGACGTCCGCGAGCTGCCCCTGCCCGTGCCCGCCGCGGGCGCGCTCCCCGCGTGGAGACCGACGCCGGAACTCGTCGCCTTGGTCCTCCAGCAGCTGCCCGACCTGCGGCCGTGACCGCCCGGCGCCGCCACCCGCACGCGGTGCCCACGCCGCCGGAGCAGCCCGTGGCGCCGGTCCAGCTCCTGAACTGGCGCCACTCCTCGCACTTCGGGCCGCCCGCCCCGTGCGTGCTGTGCGGCACCACCACCCCGCTGAGGTCCCACGCCAAAGAGCCCGTGCACAAGGTCTGCGCGGAGCTCTGGAACTCGCGGCACCCCGGCGAGACCCGGTTCGTCTCCGACCCGGCCAAAGGCGGCCAGACGACCGACCACGCCTGACCTCTCCTCCAGACGGAGGCCCCCATGAGCAGCACCCAGCCCGACGTCGACAACGCCCTCGCCTACCCGGAGCCGCCGGCCTCGCCGCTCTGGCACCGGTCCGGCCCGCCGGTCCGGCCCCTCACCCCCGAGCAGCAGCGCCGCAACCGCGAGCTGCTCGTTCTGGCACAGCGCTCCCCCCGACCCCGCTCCCCTCGCTCCACCGAGACTCTGGCGGAGGCCCGCTGATGAACCCCCAGACGCACCTGGCCATAGACGGCTACGTCGACGCGATCCCGGCCCCCGGCACCGGCTGGGGCACCGCCCGCTTCGACCTGACCCACTCCCCCGCCGACGCGGACCGGATCACCCCCGACACCCCGGACACCGTGTACGCCTGCACCACCGCCGACCCCGACCTCGCCGACGTACTGCTGCGCGAGATCCAGCCCGGCGACCTCCTGCGCGTCACCGGCACCCTCGTCCAGCCCGACGTCCCCCAGGCTCCGGCCCACTTCACCGTCGACGGCCTGGAGGTCCTCGAGGCCGCCCCGGCCCCCGTGGTCTACGGCCTCGTACTGGAGCGGTTCGGGAGCTACCTCGTCGTCTTCGACGTCGACCGCGACCAGGTCCCGGTGTTCACCGCGTCCGGCCGCTGGGTCGGCGAGGCCGCCAACCCCGACGCGATCAGCGACCTCATCGACGCCTACGAGGAAGGTGACACCCGATGACGACCACCCTCCCCGCGCAGCGCACCGTTCTCGAACGGTTCCCCGCCGGCCACCCCCGCGGCTCCTGGCCCGCCGACGAGTTCGCCGCCGCCCAGCGAGCCCAGGGCACCGACGCCCGGGTCGTCATGGACCTCGGCAGCGACCAGTTCCTCGTGGTCACCGACACCACCACTCACTGACCCACGACACAGGAGCGCCGCCCCGACCTTCCCGGCCGGGGCGGCGCTCCCGTGTCTCACCCGATATCGAGCCTGGAGGCTCCGTGACGATCCCTGACGTGTTCATAGACTCCTTCGGCGCCCGCTGGCAGGACCCGCCCCCGCCCCGCTACCGCGCCGCCGTCCTCGGCATCAACCTGACGAACGAGCTGCTGAACCCGCCGGACGACCCGGCCCTGGCCGACGTCGTCGCCCAGCAGACCGGACGGGACGCCGGCGTACGCGACTACGTCCTAAACACCCCGGGCGCGACCCGCATCATCAACGACGCCGTCCACGAACTGACCGCGCTCCGCGGTGCCGCGCACGGCCGCCCGGTCCAGCTCCTGGTGAACTGTTGGTACGGGAGGCACAGGGCACCCGCCATCGCCGACGCCATCGGTCACCGGATGCAGGAGGCCGGCGCCCGTGTCCAGGTGACCCACCACCACATCAACCGGCCGCCGGTGCCCCGCAAGCACCCGCGGCCGGACTGCCCGTTCTGCCGGATCATCCACGACGGCGCACCGGCGCAGATCGTCCGCGAGTGGGCCGACGCCCTCGCGATCGTGCCCCGCAGCGGCGGCTGCACCGAGGGCCACCTCCTGGTCCTCCCCCGCGGCCACGTCGCCGACTTCACGACCGACCCGGTCGTCTCCGCCACTGTGCAGCTGCGCGCCGCCGAACTCGCCCAGGAGCTCGGCGGCCAGTGGAACTACCTCACCAGCTGCGGCCCCGACGCCACCCAGACCGTCCTCCACCTCCACGGCCACCTCGTGCCTCGCCGCGCTGGCGACGGCCTCGCCCTGCCCTGGACCCACCCCGCCCGCGAACAGGACCCCGCACGATGAAGCACCCCTCCTTCTTCCGCCGCTGCGGCAACGCCCCCGGCACCCTCACCCCCGAGGACCAGGCCGCCGTCGACGCGTTCCGCGCGCACCTCGACGCCGTCGCCGCCCTCCGCTCCCCCGAGCCCTGGACCCCAGGCCGCAACCAGGACGTCGCCGTGCGGGTCGGGCCGTTCATCGAGCGAGCCCACCCCCGGACCGGTGACGACCACGGCCCCGACCTCATCGCCGTTGCCCTGCAACATCCCGGCGCCCCGTACACGCCCTACGGTGACCGCTACCGGAAGCTGGGCTGGCTGCGCTGCGACACCAGCAAGATCCTCGGCGTGTGGAACCCGGTCTACGCGCCGCTCACCCACGCCGCGGCGGGCCTTGACCTTCCGGACGACGTCGGCATGGACCCCGCGCACTACGCCATCTACATCGAGGCCAGGAAGGCCGACGGGAAGGGCTACACGATGCTGCGCATCGGCCCGTACACCCAGGCCCGCCACGCCTCCCGGGACGCCGACCGACTCGCCGCCGCGCTTGACGGGCGGGAGACCACCATCGTGCACGGTTACAGGGTCTTGGCGCGGCCGGCCCTGTTCGACGTGAGCGACCATCAGTTGTTCGCCGACCCCTACGAGACCGATGCTGTCGCGCTCCTGGACGCTGCCGTCGAAGGGCTGGCCACCGCATGACCACGGCCTGGTACGAGATCGAGACGCACGAAGAAGCCGACGGCACCGCCCACCCTGACCCCCGGGGACACGGACGCGGGGCAGACCGCTTCCTCGCTCACGGCGGCCTGCACATCACCGGCATCGGTGGCCCGCACGACGACGAAGGCGTCTACCCGTCCGCGTTCGTCGCCCTCGAACACGAGCCGTGGCTGGCCGTCATCGAGGTCGCCGCCGCATACATGGACCGCATCCACGGCTAGAAGAACCTCCACCTCTACCCCGGTGACGACCCGACGGAGCTCATCCCCCACATCCCACGCGCCGTCCACACGCACGCCGTGATCCTGAGCCATCCCCGCCCGGATCACCCCCTGCGGATGCGAATGGAACGACCACGGTGTGCACGCAACATGGGTGCTCTGACGCCTGCCAGCGAGCCGAAGAGGCCCGTACTCCCCCGGAAGCTGCGGGGGAGTACGGGCCTTTCTGCGTTTCGGGAATCGGAAGGTCTGGGTCCGGCCTGCTGCGGTGCCGAGCGCTGGCCTTGCCGGTTAAGGCCGTGGCGGATCGCTTGGCCGCGCGGCAGCAGCGCGACCACGCTCGTCGCGACCCTCGGGGATAGGCAGGTGCGAACAACGGGGCGCCGATGGTCGCAGGGTGAGGACAGCGCTCCCGAAGCGGATCTCGCACACGTCGCCCCTGTGCATGGCTGTGGCACCGTTGAGACCGGCTTGGGTGTCGGTGAGCGCTTGCAGGAGGTCTTCCGGGTAGGGGAGGGAGGTCCACTGGAGTGTCCAGTGGTCCCCCTCGCCATCCAGACGCCGGGAGTGGCCGCCGCTGCGCTTGCTCGTGCGGAGATGCGACAGGGGATCGTTGAACCACATCCCGACGTCCCACCGGCCGTTAGGGTCGCGCAGACAAAAGCGCACGGCGAGGGCCGCGAGCAGAGTTTCGGCGTCAGGAGTCATGGCGGGCAGGGCGGCCAAGGTCTGCCGTTCACGCATAGTCAGCGGTACCGACGCGTCCCACCACCAGTCCTGGTCCACGGGGCGTTGGCGCGAATGCCCGTCAGGGTGGGTGGTCGCGGTCATGCGGGCTCCGGACGGCAGATGCAGCATGTGGAGGCTGTCGCCTGTGTACTGCTGGAGCCGCATGCCCGGCAGGCAGAGCTCTTCAGGTTTTCGTGCCGGCAGGAGACGGTTACCGATGTTGATGCCGGCCTGTGAGATGACGACGAGATCGTCGTATCGGGGGGATAGGGCAAAGGTGTACAGGCTGAGCTCGTACAAGGATGTCTCGGCCAGCCACGCGGCTCGGGGTCCGCAGTTCAGGACCGAGAGTGCTAGCAGTGCGCGGAGTCGGCGCTGAGCCGTAGTGCAGTGATCGAGGCCGAGTTGCCCGTCTCTGGTTGTTCCCCGGGCGGCAGCGGATGTTGATTCGCGCGTGTACGCGCTGCGCTCGAGCGCCAGTGATCGGTGTCGGGAGTGTGGCATGGCAGGTGCTTTCGTTCAGGCTCGGGCAGCCGAGGATGACCTCGGGAAGAGGTCTGTCGGACGGTTCTTGCGAAGCGGGCGCACCACACCCTCTGTTGGTGGCTGCAGCAGACGAGCCACTCTGTCCGGGCCTTCGCGGGACCGGTGTCCGCAGGTTAGTCCTCCACCGCCATTGGCGGCGTACTTTAGCTTCGCCGACGTCGACCTCCTGGACTCGATCGGAGCAGTCGATCACCGCTCCGCAGCTCGCGGTCGGCCGGTGCGGCGATGCGTCATCCGGGTGGAGACACCCCGGGTGTACACGCCATCGGATCCAAGGCAGCGCCTAGGAGAGGCAGCTGCCAGACAGGGCCTCGGCGGCGCCAGGGAGGTCCGGCTCCTAGTGCTCCAGGAGCCGGGCCTTGCCCTTTCCGGTTGTTGTTGTCCGCGGACAACAACAACCGGTCGCTGATTATGGAGCCGGGGGCGTGTGAGCGCTGACGAGCAACCGGGTCAGCTCGACCCTGTGGGCACGCTGCGTTCCGCATCGGCGCCTCGAAGACGGCTCGGGGATCGTCCCAGGGCAGAGACGTGTCCTCGCCCACCGTCCCCTTCGGCTACGCGTTCGACGACGCGATGGGCGGTTCGTTGTCCGTGGACAACGGCCTGTCTGAGTTCTGCTCTTGCTCGGGACGTCCTGTGTTGTCCGCGGACAACGGACTGGCCTCTTGTTCCTGAGGCCCGTCTGCCGACGTACTGCTGCCCGGACCGGTGTTGCCCGTGGACAACGCCGCAGCTTTTGCAGGCGGCGATGTGCTGGGGGAGTCGCTGTTGTTGTCGGTGGACAACGCCTTCTTGTCCGGTGGAGCGGCCTCCGTTGGCTCGCTGCCGTCCTGTCCAGGCGGCGCCCCAGCGGGTTTATCGGCTGTCTTCTGCCGTACGGCCTTCTCCTGCACCTTGGCCTGGGCCCCTTCTCCTTCACTTCCTTCAGGTGAGTGATCTGCCCAGCAGCGTCCAGCTCGGGTGTTTCTTGCGATGGCGGGCCGGAGCGCGACCATCCCGCTCGGGCATATCGCCGGAACTGAGCATGGCCGGGAGCTCGTCAGGCAGCTCCAACAGGACCGGCTGGTTCGTCACCCATGAGCGGTCCTTGCCGAGCCGCTCGGCTGCCCGAGCCCTGGCTCCTGCTCCGACTCCTTAGCGCAGACATCCACGAGCGCTGGACACCCCGCGTCCGTTCGATGACAGCACTTCCGCTGCGATGGGCAGCGCACTTTGACCGTCTCTGATGTCGGTTCATGGACTTGGTCAACAACCGGGGCGGTCATCTCCTCACCCGGGGGTCCCTGGCCGACAACCGGGAAGACCCGGTTCCTAGCTGGAGGAACCGGACCCTTCCTTTTACTGTCAGGCGTTGTCCGTGGACAACAGTGAGCGGCCGTTGGCTACGGAGCTGGGGGCTTGTGAGCGCTGATGAGCAGTCGGGTCAGTTCGACGCGGTGGGCGCGTCGCATGTTCTGCATCAGCGTCTCGAAGACGGCCTGCGGGTCGTCCCAGGGCAGGGACGTTTCTTGGCCGCCAGGTTCCTTTGAGTGTGCGTTCGCCGACGCGACGAGAGAGTCGTTGTCCGTGGACAACGGCCCGTCTGAGTTGTGCTCCTGCTCGGAACGCTTTGTGTTGTCCGCGGACAACACACTCGACTTCTGCTCCTGAGGTCCGTCTGTCGACGCCCTGCTGCTCGGCTCATTGTTGTCCCTGGACAACGCTGCAGCCCCAGTGCGCAGTGGTGTGCCGGGGGAGTCACCTTCGTTGTCCGCGGACAACGCGTTCTCGTCCGGAGGGGTGGTGCCTGAGGGCTCGCTGCCGTTGTCCGTAGGCAGCGCCAAGGCAGGCCGGCTGTCGACCGCCTTCTGCCGTACGGCCTGGAGTATGGCCTTCTCCTGCGCCTTGGCCTGAGCCTCCTTCTCCTTCGTCTCCTTGAGGTGAGTGATCAGCCCAGCGGCGTCCAGTTCGGGATGTTCCCTGCGGTGGCGGGCCAGAGCACGGCCATCCCGTTCGGGCATATCACCAGAGCTGAGCATTGCTTGAATTTCGTCAGGCAGTTCCAACAGCGCCAGCTGGTTCGTCACCCATGAGCGGTCCTTGCCGAGCCGTTCCGCTGCCCTAGTCCTGGCGCCCTTCTCCGACTCTTCGGCGCAGACGTTCACTAGTTGCTGGACACCCCGTGCCCGCTCGATGACGTCGAAGTCTTCCCGCTCAAGGTTCTCCTTGAGGAGGTGGTCGATGAACCCCTCGCGAGACGACGCGAGGTCATCACGGACTACGAAGTCCAGAGCTTCCAGCCCGACATGCTCAGCGCTGCGGTAGCGACGCTCACCGTTGATCAGGACGTACTCGGCGTCACCGATATGGTCCGCGTGGTCTGGCCACAGTGTGAGGTACTTAGGTCGTGTGACGGCGACGCAGGCAGCGAGCTGCGCGGAGCGCAGTTCCTCGCCGAAGCGGGTGAGTTCTTCGTCCGTGCCGAAGTTCCGGCGCGGGTTGAGCGGAGTCGGGGCAACATCGCTCAAGCGCAGGCGCACCAGCTCGTATGTCGGCATGTCGCCTTGAGCGATGGCTTTGGCGCGGCCACGGGCGCTGCGGCCGCGCGGCACGTTTCCGAATGACACTCCGGTGCCAAGGCGGTCGGCGGCTTTCATCCGTTCACCGTCCGGGCGATCGTGCGCATGACTTCGGATTGTTCGCAGTCAGGTGCAGAGGTCAGCAGCGGTTGCTTGAGGCGGGCAGCTTCACGCTGTTCCTTGCGCTCTGGGACGACGCCGAGGACCGGTGGGTCCCCGATGGCTTTCCAGCTGTCGAGGGAGGAGGTGGCGATGTAGCCCTTGCGGCTGTCGTACATGTTCACGATGAATCCGAGCTTGGCGATGTCGATATCGAGGTCGGCGGTCAGGTCCTCGATCTGGTCGAAGAGCATGTCGTAGGCGTCAGCGGAGGAGTCCTCGGCCAGGACGGGGATCAGCACGCCGGAGGCGTTGGGCTCTTCGCCGTCGCGGGTGCGCCCGTAGTACAGGGCGGTGTCCATGGAGTAGCCGAGGCTGGGTGGGCAGTCGATGACGATGTAGTCGAACTCGCTCTCCAGCGGTTCGAGTGCCTTCTCCAGGGCTGTTTCCTTGATCCGCACGTGTCGGGTGGTGGCCAGCTTGGCGTCCAGCAGGAACGCGTCCTTGCAGCCGGGCAGAAGGAAGAGCCGGCCGCCGAAGCTCCCTTCCTCTATCGGGACGAGGAGGTCGCGCAGCTTGCCGTTGCTGTCACCCAGCATGTGCTTGGCCAGGCTGGGGTCGTCGATGTCGAGCATCGGGAAACCGAGCTGCTTCGTCAGGTGACACTGGGGGTCGAAGTCGATCAGCAGCACGCGCTGACCGGCTTCGGCGAGTGCTTCTGCGACGCCGGCGGACGTTGCAGTCTTGCCGACGCCTCCCTTCTGGTTGCCGAAGATCAGGCGACGGGCGCCGGTCGTGCGGGGGACGCGCCTGGGAGACGGGTGGGAGTCGAGCCACAGGCGGATCGACTGGGCGATGCCCTGGTTGAAGGCAATGCCACGCGACTTGCAGTCCTCCTTGAACTCCCCGTACAGCCCGGTAGGAAGGTATGTGGCGAACGAGGCCCCGCCTGCGGTATCGACCTGTGCACGGGGCGACTCTTCGGTTCGCCAGGCGTGGACACCTTCGGTGACGGCATCCTTGATGTCCACGCCCAACTCGGCTGCGCGGATCTTGAGTTCCTGCCGAAGAGCGGCAGGCAACTTGGCAACTACCTTTTCCCGATCGTCGGGACTGTAAGGGGCGGTCATGCGGGTACCTTACTCACCTTCCGTGCGGTGACAAGGCAACACCCCCGGAACAGCCCGGAATGGAGCTACCGGCGTGGCCTAAGGGCGAGCAGCGCGTCATCGAACGTGATGTCCCACCCCCGCCGCACCTTGGCCGCCTTTGCACCGCTCAGGCCGGCGACGGGGTCCGTCAGGGCCGACACCAGGTCCTCTTCGTAGGGGTAGGAGCTCCATTCGAGCTCCCAGCGGGTGCCGTTGCCCCACAGCCGGCGCGAGACTGCGCCCGGGAGCAAAGCCTTCTCCCGGTTGAGGGGGTCGTCGAAGAAGGTGCCCACCGCCCAGGCCCGGCCCGGATCCCGCAGGCAAAGACGCACGAGCAGTCCGGCAAGAAGGACCTCGCTGGCGGGGCAAGCGGAAGGCAGGTCAGCCAACGCGTCCCGCTCGGCATCATTCAGAGGTGTGTCCGTACGCCACATGCGCCGGTCTCGCACTTCATGACCAGAGTCAGAGTCGGGGCGTGTACTCGTCTGGGCGGTGACTGACATCGTGGCTCCGGTCGGCAGGTGGCGCAGCCGGTAGGTGTCACCGATCTGTTCCTCAAGGCGCAGCCCAGGCAGCCTTCTCACCGTGCCCTCCGGGCCGGTCGTCACCAACCAGCGGACAGCGTTGTACGGAGTGGCACACACGAAGGCCAGGTGTTCGTTCTGCGGGGCGATCACGAGTTCATACCTGACGATCCCGTTAATAGCCCACTCGCCAGGCCATGCCTGCCACAGCCCCTCGTTGAGCATTCCGAGAGCCAAGAGGAAGCGCAGACGGCGCTGTGCTGACGTGCAGTGATCCAGACCGATGCTGCCAGCCCCTCGCGCAACGCCGAGTGCCGCTGCGCAGGAGCTTTCACCGGTGTAGCGCGCCCGCAGGCTGGCGAGGGACCGGCGTGAGGAATGAGACATGATGCTTCGTCCTTGAGCTGCCCGGTCAGCAGACGGTCGCACGCATATCGCGATGACGGTTCCATGAGAACGAAGTGGGCGCCCCACACCCTCTACACACACCACTCGCCAGTCCGGGGATAACGGGGTGGCTCGCCGGGCCTTCGCTGACCGGCACGATGCCGACCCTAAACCTCAACACCTCGGCCGCCAACGGCGCCTCGCCAGAAAGGCACGATCGGGTGACCAGCACAGCGCTCCAGCTGCGCACCGGCGCGGGCGCGGGCGAGGAACCGAATCAGTAGGGTCCTCGGCATGGCGGCGTCGGATCACGGCGAACCGCTGTCGCCCCGCTGGAGGACCGAGCTGTAGCCGGCACCTCCGGAACGCGCCCATGGTGATAGGCGGCCGCCGAGCACAAGGGCTGGGTGCGGTCACCGACATCGACTACGCCGAGTCGACCTGCGCCCAGCCCCGAAACTGCCGCGGCACGGGGCCTGCGGCGGTGTCAGCAGGCGTAGGTGGTGTCGTCGGCGGCGGTGTTCCAGTTGCAGGTGGTGATGCTGCCGGTGCTTGTGTTGTTGTCCGGGCTGCCGGGCTTCTTCAGCCGAAGGTCCGGGTTCTTGACGGTGCTGGTGTTGAGCAGGACGTGGCGGGCGTAGCCGCGGTAGATGTGGTGCGCGCCGCTGCTGTCGCGGTAGTGGCGGCCGCTGCCGGTGTGCACGTACGCCCTCGCTCCGGCCGCCAGGCTGTAGGAGGGCAGCGCCCGCCCGTAAGAGTTGGTGGTGATGTCAGGAACGTAGCCGCCGGTGTTGACGGTCCTGGTGGTGACGTTCTTGATGATGAAGTACTCGCCGTTGAGGTTCAGCTGTGCGCCGTCGCGGGTGTCGGCTCCGGCGGCGTTGGGCCGCACGTGCGTGAGCATCAGGGCACCGGTGGTGGAGGCGGCCTGGCTGGGCGTGGCCAGGGCCACCAGCGCGAGGGCGGTGGAAGCGAGTGCGGTGGTGCGTACGGTACGGCTCACCAAGGGCCTTTCTGCAGAAGGTGGAATGGGGTATCGAAACGGGGGCGTTCATCGCACCCGACGAGCGCTCCGCGAAATGGGGAGGACGATCATGAGCTGCTCGGGCCGTACGAGCGGCCCTCGTTCTGCTAGTGAGTGGTGCCGGAACGGTGTACGTCCGCGTACACCCGCGCCCGGACACCGGCCTCGCCCGGCGTACGCCACACCGGCGTGATGCCGGAGGTCGCCCACTTTCGCTGGAGGCCCTCCATCACCGTACGGACGGTGTCCTCGTCCGCAGCGGCAACGTCCAGGACCACGAGCCCGGGCTCCGCGATGTGCTGATCATCCATCTCCATGCCCCGACTGACGGCTCCACCCAACCGACCGGTTCGCCGATCAACGGGCAGACAACCCGTACGAGGGACTCGAGCCGCCGACTCGATCTGGGCCGGTCGCGCGGACCGTGGCCCGGCCGTAAACAGGAGGAGGCAGCCGCGCTTCGCTGACAGGACCGGGCGGGCCGCACCCCCTTTGTCGGGGAGCCGTGTCATCCCCCCGGTCAGCCAGTAGACCGGGCGTATGGTCCTTCGGCCGCCGGTGGAACCGATGCTGGCGCAGGCCCGTGACACGGTGCCCGCGCCGGGCGCGCTGCCCGGTGAGCTGCGGTTCCAGCCGAAGTTCGACGGTTACCGGGCGCTTGTCTTCACGCCGTGGCCGGCGCCCGGCCCGCTGCTGGTGCAGTCCCGCCGGGGCAGCCTTCTGCAGAGCCGGTTCCCGGAACTCGTGGCCGCGGCCGCGCACCTGCCCGCCGGCCTGGTCCTCGATGGCGAGCTGGTCGTGTGGGTGGAGGGCCAGATGTCGTTCGAGGCGCTGCAGCGGCGCGCGGTCTCCGGCGGCAGGACCGCCGCGCGCCTCGCCCAGGAGATGCCGGCGCATTTCATCGCCTTCGACCTTCTCCAGATCGACGGCCAGGAGCTGCTGCATGTCCCGTACGGCGAGCGGCGCGCGCAGCTGGAGGAGCTGTTCACCGAGCGCGGGTTGAGCGCCCCGTGGACGCTCTGCCCGGACACGACGGAGGTGGTGACGGCACGGGAGTGGCTGACGTCCTGGACGCAGGTGCCCGGCGTCGAAGGTCTGGTGATCCGGGGGAGTGGCCAGCGGTATCTGCCGGGAGCCCGCGCCCTCTACAAGGTGCGCCGCCGCGACACCACCGAAGCCGTGGTCGGCGCGATCACCGGCACCGTGCGGCGGCCGCAGACGCTCGTGCTGGGCCGCCTCGACGCGAAGGGAGCGCTCCGTCCGGTCGGCCGCAGTACGCCGCTGCGGCCGGACGCGGCTCGCGACCTTGCCGAGCGGCTGACACCGGCAGGGTCCTGGCACCCGTGGGAGGGCGTGCGGTTCACGACCTCCTGGAGGTCGCGTACGCCGCTGGACGTCGTGCTGGTCGAACCGGCGCTGGTCGCTGAGATCATGGTGGACACGGCGCAGGAGCGCGGCTCGTGGCGGCATCCGGTGCGCTTCGCGCGGGTCCGGTTGGACGTCGCGGTCACGGATGTCCCGCCTTTCGGTGCGGGCGCCGAGCCCGCCAGCGGCTGACCGCCTTCCCGCT
This sequence comes from Streptomyces sp. NPDC050856, assembly GCF_040653855.1. Classification (NCBI taxonomy): domain Bacteria; kingdom Bacillati; phylum Actinomycetota; class Actinomycetes; order Kitasatosporales; family Streptomycetaceae; genus Streptomyces; species Streptomyces sp. NPDC050856. The sequence goes on from NZ_JBFAGV010000025.1 coordinate 52,188, forward strand.
GCTCACGACGCGGTCCGGGCAGTGTCAGGGGCCGGTGGAATGTCGTGGGTGCCGATGCGGCGCCAGATGACGTGGTGTACGCCGGGGCGTATCGCTGGCCTTCTCTGAACTAGCGGCTCTCGGGTGCCTGGCTCCCTCCTGGGCCTAGTCGCCCGAGGACGGGGTCTCGCCCTCACTGGGATGAAGCCGATCCCAAACCTTGCCAGTGGCCCAACCTGCTGCGGCGGCACTGGTCAGAGCGTCGAGCCCGGAACTGCCGATCAGCAGCTCAGCCATTTCGGGATGGGTTATTGAAAGCTGGATGACGAGCAGGAAGACCACAGTCGCGACATATCCGATCACGACACTTCTCGCCGTCTCCGCAGCCATGCCTCGGACGGCTGGCTGGAAGGCTCGGACCATCTCCTCCAGCTCAGGTTCCGCCTCCGGAAGAAGGTCGTCCTCAACGCTCTCCGGCCACTGATCCGGAGGGCTCTGGGCTATGTGATCAAGCAGATGCTCCGCGTGCTGGTATGTCTGGGCGGAGAACCACAGCCCAGCTGGCGCCTGGGTCTTGATCAGGTTCAGCCCGCTTCGTAGTTGCGCGCTCTGCTGCTGCCAAGATTGCGTGCTGTCCGTCAGCTGCCTGATCGCAGACATCCGTTCCGCGATTTGCTGGAAGCCTGAGCGATCTATCGCGCCAAGCACCCGGCCCAATGACTGAATCCCAGCCGACGACGCCGCCAGAGCCGCGATGCGGCGTTGGTGCGCAAGAACGGGCCCCAGCTGGCGCTGGGTCTGCATCAACGGTTCCAGCTGTCGCTGAGTCCGAGCGATGGAGGCCAGCAACGCCCTGAGCCCAGAGCTGGGCTCAAATGGGTCGCCAGCGGCAGCGGCGATCGTGGGTGCCATTCACCCACTTTCCCCCTTGGGCACTTTGATCGCATTTGCTCCCAACGTCCCGCTGGGTGGTGCCGAGAACGATTACGGGGTGACGTGGTGCGCTCAGCGGTGGTGGGCTGTCGGGGGAGTTGTGCGCTGGTGTGCGCTCGACGACGGTGGAGTCGGTTGGAGTGCGATTTCGGGGTGGGTGGGGCTCGTGTGGTCCGGACGCAGCATTCGCAGGGCACGGACAGCTCTCGTTGAGGGCGGCCCCAGCCGTTGAGCGGGACTTCCTCAATTGGGGAAGTCCCGTGTTTTTGGCGGCACCAGCTCTGTGTACCTGTGTCGGACAGGACCTGCAGGGGCGCGTGCGCAGTATTCGCACGGCACCGTCAGGCGTCGTCGCCGGGCAGTAGCGGCATCGCCTCCTTCCACTCGACGGGGTGGAGCTGGTGGCAGCCGGCGGGGCACCAGCGGTCCTGGACGACCTCTCGCTGAGGGAAGGACCACTGGGCACTGAGGACCAGGTACACCAACTCCGTGGTGGGCGTGTGGCAGAGAGCGCAGGCGATTCCGGTTCTTGTCGTATGCATGGGCGGGAGAGTGCACACACCGGCGGCTTACCGTCTCGGGCTGATCGAACGGCCCGCCTGGCGGGCGCTTCGGTAAAGACTTGGTGATGCCCTCCCGCCCGGCGGGAAGGACCCCGGATCGCGCTTCTTCACACGTCAGTACCGGGGTTCCATGGCCCGATGATCAGCCAAACGAAGATCCGCCCGGGAGACGGGCGCTATCTCTTCCGCGGTGTGATGGTCGGCGACGGCCACCGTGCCGCGGGCACGTCGCTGCGCGCCGCCCAGGACGAAGCCGGTGTCCCGCCCGGGATCTGGAAGGGCCGGGGCCTGGCCGCGGTCGGTCTCAGGGCCGGGGACGTGGTGAGCGAGCGGCAGGCCGAGCTGCTCCTGGGGGAGGGCCGGCACCCGGACGCCGACCGGATCGAGCGCGAGCTCCTGGCGCAGGGCAAGAGCCCGGCCCGCGCCCGGCGGGCGACCGTGCTGGGCAGGCCCATCGAGCACAACCGCTCGCCCGAGACCGACAAGGCCAAGGAGCGCGTCCCCTGGCTCGGCATGCACCTGGTGTTCCGGCCCCCTCCGACGGCACACATCGCGTGGGCGCTGGCTGACTACGAGACCCGCCTGGTGCTGGAGCTGTGCCAGGACATCGCCCGGGACAAGACGCTGGCGTGGCTGGAGGATGCGGTCGCGCAGATCCGCTGGAAAGGCGGTGGCAAGCAGCGCGCCCGGGTCAAGGACGGGCTGATCGTCGCGGTCTTCCGGCACTACGAGTCCAGAGCTGCCGAGTCGAAGCCCCTTCTTCACGATCATGCGCTTGTGTCGATCCGTGCCCGGCGGCCGGATGCCAAGGGGACGTGGGGCAACCTGTCGGCGGACTCGACGCTGGCCCACATCGTCGCGGCCGACACTCTCTACATCCTGTACTTCATGGAGGAGGTGTCCGCCCGGCTCGGGTGGGCGTGGGAGCCGCGCGAGGTGACACCCGGCCGCCGGCCCGTCATGGACATCGCCGGGATCGACCGGCGGCTGATCGGCTGGCAGTCGACCCGCCGCCAGCAGATTGAGGACGCGCTGCCGGTCCTGACGGCCAAGTACGAGGAACGCCAAGGGCACGCGCCGGGGGAGCGGGCCGCCTACGCGCTGGCCTGCCAGGCCGCCGACCAGACCCGCCCGCCCAAGCGCACCGAGCTGCTGTCGCTGACCGAGCTGCGGACGCGATGGCGGGACTCGGCGATCCGGGCGTTCGGCGCCTGCACCGTCTACCGGCTCGCAGAGCGGGCGCGGGCGGCGGCCGCGGCGGTGTGGGCGCGGGTGCGGCCGGTGGTCGACGTCGTCCTGGCGGCCGTCGACGTCGTCGCCGTGGTGTACGTGATGCGCGGCGCCTTCGCGCGCCACCACCTGCTCGCCGAAGCCCGCCGTCACCTCTCCTACGTCCTGCGCGGCCGACCCCACCAGGCGGGCCTGGACGAACGAATCGTGCAGAGGGTCGTCGACGGCTACACCCGCCCCGTCGGGCGCGGCCGGAGGATGACCGCCGATCTGCGCGCCCTCTACCCGGGCGACACTGAGGACCAGGCCGTGCTGCGCCCGCTGACCCGCAGCCGCACGGCGGCCCCGTACGAACGGGCCCGCCTCGCCGCCGACGCCCTGGCCGCCCGGGTCCGCGCCGCGCGGCGAGCGGAGCGCCTGGGCTCCCGCCCCCGCCCGTACACCGTCGCGGTGCCCGCCGCCTCGAGGTCACACCCGCGGCCGTTCCGCACCGGCCCGAAGAACGGCCGCCTCCTGGAGCCGGAGACCGGCATCGACACGGTGGAACAGACCCGCCAGACCCTCGAAGCCGCCGCCGCACAGGTGGCCGCCACGCTCCAGGACAGCAAGCGGGCACGCGAAGCCACCCACGGCCTGCGTCCACAGCCCGCCCCGGCGGCGGTCCCGCCGCAGCACACCCAGCAACCCGGCACCCAGCACACACCGGGCCGAACCACAGGAGGAGTCACGTGAGCACCCCGGAAGAACGCCCCAACCCCGACGACGCACTCGCCCGCGCCCGTGCCGCCCGCGAGCAGATGGCCGCCGCGCTCACCGAGGACCAGGAGCCCGAAGTCGACGAGCCCGTGGGGTGGCAGCCGATCTGGAAGCGCCCCCGGAAGCCGAAATCGAAGGCGGCGAAGAAGGCGGAGCTGCGCAAGCAGCGGAAGCGACTCCAGGAAGCCGCCAAGCGCCGCCTCGCCGCGGGGAACTCGCGCCGGCCTCGCTCTCGGCAGAACCGGATCGGCAACGCTGCCGCGCGCCGCGATGCCCGCGCCCTGTCCCGGGTGAGGCACTCAAACGCCTGGCTGTGGTGAGGAGGTCGGGCACACCGTCCACTGAGTGGAGTCCACCCGATGTCGCGCATCGCCACCGGATGCAGAACATCGAGTGGGCTCCACTCAGTGGACTCCACCCGATGGGCCCCACCGGAGTGGACCCCACCGAGTGGAGCCCACTCCGGTGCGCCGGACGACGATGGACCCCACCGTGGTGCGCACCGCGATGGTGCGCCACCGCGTCCGGCACCGCACCACTCCGACGATGCCCGGCACTCTCTCGCGCGCCGGTGCGCCGCACCCGACGCTCCGCACCGCACCGGTGCGCCCGCCGCCGGCGACCCCTTGTCCGGGTGCGATCGGACGCGCGCGACCCCCTTGTCCAGCTCTGCTACCGCGACGATTCCCCTTGACATCGCCGGTTTCGGCACGCGATCAGGCCACGGTCAAGGGGGCGTGTGATAGAGGAGCCCGCCCGGCCGTGGCGCGCCCCGGCGCGGTGCGGCGACGCCGGGGGACCAAACCGCCGGCTCCCGGCGGTGCGGTGCCATGGCGCGGTGGAGCGCACCACGGTGGAGCGGTGCAGTGCGGTGGTTCCGATGGAGCGCACCACGGTGGTGCGGTGCGCCGGGGATGCGCGCCGCACCGCACCACCGCCGTCCCGGAGGTGCGGCTACGCGGTGGTGCGGTGCGCCGGGTGCGCCTCCATCGCCTGCTTCATCCCCGCGGCCTCCGGCTGGCGCAGGACGTCGGCGACGTCGCCGTGGTCCTCGGTGAGGATGTTCTCGGTGAAGCGGACGATGGTGTCGGCGATGCCCGGCGCATTGGCCAGGCACACGCTGTGGCACAGGAGCTCCAGCAGCAGGCGTCCGAGCGCTGCGGCCAGGAAGGAGTGCGCGCACGGCTCCCCGTCGTGGTCGTCCGCGGCGGTGACGGGGATGAAGACGCGCGCGGCGACGTCCAGGAGCAGCCGGTGCAGCTCCGGGCCCGTGTCGTCGGCAATCGCGCAGGCGGTGTCGATGTCGTCGGCATGCATCGCCCGGATGTAGGCGAAGGCGGCGGCGACGTCGTCCAGCTCCATCGGAGCGAGCGGCGTGGTGACGGTGTTCTCGGGCATGACAGCTCCTCACGTACGGGCCGCCTCGCTGATCGCGGCGGCCTCAAGAGGAGCCTCCAGCGGTGGCCTTGTGGACAGAGGCCGGTGCTCGGGAGGGAGAGCTCTCCCTCCCCGCCGGACCCGGCAACTTCAAGGGGCGCGTGTGGTGCTGGTCACGAACAAATCGCCCCGGACAAGGCGTTTCTGAGGCATAGAAGACACCGATCGGTGTTGAGCGTCAGACAGCGGACAAGGGGGTCTTCCCGACGGTGGCTCCGGCCCGTGCGCACATCGGCGTGCGGGCCGGACGCTCACCGTCCCGGCCAGCCGGCCGGAGGAATCGAGGACACTGTGCCCGCCGACTTCACGCCCGACCCCGCCCGCGAACCGCAGGAGACCGACGACCAGGCGCCCGGCGAGGACCTGGACCAGGTGCCGCCAGCCCCCTCCACGGGCCCCTCCATTGCCCCCTCCACGGCCTCTTCGCCTGCCAGGCGCGTACCCGCAGGTCAGCCCCGGCATAACAGGACCCCCGGCACGTTCGACAACTCTTCTAAGTCTTTGAAGCAGACATGGAAGCCAACCCACACCAGGAAGAAGGAAGTGCTGAAGGCTCTCGGGATCTTCCAGAGGGCTACCGCTGAACACCTATGGCGGATGCTGCGCCCCGGTGACTCGCACGACCGGTGCACGAGGGACACCCTCAACGCCCTCAAGGACGACGGGAAGGTCCGGGTGGAGACGCGGCTGGAGTCGAACCACCAGCTGTGGGTGCTCACTGAGCGAGGACACAAGGAAGCCAAGCAGCTGCTGCCGGGGAACGTCCGGGTCTCCGCGCTGCGCAAGCTCGAGGTCGACGACGACGGAGAGCCGGTCACCGGCGAGGGCTACGACGAACACGCCGCCGCCGTCACGATGACCGCCGCGGTCCTCACCGGGGCCGGGTTCGGCACGCCGCTGTCCTGGCAGACCGAGATCGCCCACCGCCTCCCGTACCGCTACACCCAGTACGCCGACCTGACGATGCGCGCCCCGGACGCGGGTGTGCCCGCGATGCTCCTGGAGGTCGACCGCGTGACCGAGCCCGTCGACGTCCTGGTGGACAAGGTGCGCCGCTACACCGAATGGTTCGAGCTCCTGGCGCCGAAGGCCGACAAGGTCAAGGCGCACGCGGCCCGGCGCGACGGGGCGGCGGTGCACGACTTCCGGCTGTGGTCGCGGGTCTACCCGGCGACCGGCCGCGAGGGCTACGTGCCCCTCGCGTTCGTGTTCACGGGTAAGACGAAGGCGCAGCGGGCCAGCAGGATGCGGCGGCTGGAGCAGGCCGCCCGTTCCTACTTCGCCGGCACCCAGTACGCGGGCGGGGGCATCACGGCTGTCGACTACCACCAGGCGGTGCCCGTGGTCGTCACCGAATTGGAGCGGATCACGGCCGATCCGGATGGGGCGGCGGGGAAGGTGTGGCGCAGGCTCGGGCGCGATGAGTGGCAGACGCTGACGGAGGCCCTGGACAACCCCGACGGTGACCGGCTGTACGTGGTGCAGGCAGAGCAGGCCCGCAAGCGCCAGAAGGAGCGCGAAGCCGCGGCCCGCGAGGCGCAGCGGCCCGTGTGCAGACGCTGCGGAGCGAAGTTCACCGATGAGCGCTGGGACACGATCCGGCACTACCCGGCGCAGCAGCACCGCGAGCTCTGCGGACCGTGCCTGCACGAACACTGGGAGCAGGTGCAGGCGGAGAGGGCCGCGCAGTGCCAGGCTGAGGAAGCCGCGGCTCGGGAGGCGGCCGAAGCGGAAGCGAAGAAGGGTCGCGGCCTGTTCGGACGCCGCCGGTAGCCGGCACGCGGCCCGGCGGCCGGAGGACGACCAGAAGCCGGATCGGGGCCGCGGCTGGTTCCGCCGGCGCACCTGACCGCACGAGCCCGCTGTGCGGTCGGCAGCCGCCAGGCCGCACAGCGGGACCGGTCCCGAAGTCACCGCGCCACCGGGCGGGACGGACGGGCCCATCCGACGGCACCAGCCCACCGCAGGCTCTACACAGGCCGCATGAGACGCAGCCGAGAAGAGACCACGCCCCAGGATCTGCCGGGCGACCTGTGGCACGCCCTGTCCGAGCTCCAGCACACCCACCCCGCCGCCGTGGGCCGCGTCGGGCCACTCGCCCGCCCGGTCGGACTGCTGTCCTTCGCCGCAGCCACCGACACCGCCCTCGCGGCCCGCGTGCAGTTGTCCGGCGCGGAGACGATGCACGAACTGAACGAGACGCTCCGTGCGATCACCGGGGGCATGCACGCCCACTTCACCGGCCCCGGCGTCGCGCTGGAGGTCACGCTCGGCAGACGGCAGGAACTCCCGTTCCACGCGGCGCACACCACCGGCCTCACCCGGCTCTTCCGCCACGCCGCCGGCACCATCGGTGCCCGCAGCACCCCCGGGGGCGGCCGGCGCTTCCACTGCGACGGCACTGGGTTTGCCCGACCCCTGTGGGAGCCGGCCGCCGGGCAAGCCTGAAACAGGAGGCTGGGGCAAGCCCAAGGGGAGCCTGGGCAAGCCGCCCCGAACGGCGGCTTGCCCAACCCGGCCGGACCGCGCTGAGGTGGTGCCCACCCCGCCAGGCGTCCCGGGCGGGCCGTCGGGGAGGAGGAGCCGGTGGAGAGTTTCAAGGCTGGCGAGACGGTCGTACGGCGCGACGTACACGGCTCAGGCCGCGTGTGGAGCGAGCACGCGCTGCGCGTCGTCGCCGACACCAGCGAGGCCCTGGTGGCCGCCTGCCCGCCGGGAGCCGAGACCCGCTGGCCCGCCCTGTACGTCAAGGCCCGCACCGACGGCGACCGGTCGGTGCGCACGGAGGCGTGGACGCGATGGCGACCGGCGTGTGGGAGCTGGCGGCCGCAGTGTGGCAGGAGACCGAGCTGCTGCTGTGGAAGCCGCCGGCGGCATGGTTCAGCGTCAACGCCTTCTACACGAGCGCCGGGCTGCGGAACTGGTACGTGAACTTCGAGCACCCCACCCGCCGTACGACGTACGGGTTCGACACCTTCGACCTCACCGTGGACCTGGTCATCGACCCCGACCTGACCAGCTGGCGGTGGAAGGACGAAGACGAGTACACGCACGTGCGGCGGCTCGGCATCGTCACCGACACCGAGCACCAGGCCGTGGACGCCGCCCGCGACCAGGTCCTCGCGATGCTCGCCGAGCGCTCCGGCCCGTTCGCCGACGCCGCCGCGTGGACGGCCTGGCGGTGGAACCCGGCCTGGCCCGCCCCGGCGCTGCCGCGCTCGGCGAAGAGCAGGGAGGGGGTTGTACCGACAGGCGGCAGTCCTCGGGCTCATCCGTCGGGCCGAGCAGCGGGCCGATTCGGCGAAGGTTCTCGCCGGCTTTGGCTCGCAGGCCCATGGGCCGCTCTGCAATCCGCTCGTGGGTGATGGCGCCTTTTGGGCCTTCGCCGGTGCGAATCCGGGCCCGTGTGCCGATGCGGACCGACCGGATCGTGTCCGGGTGAGCTGTGGGTTCGGTCGGATCAGCACAAGGTCGGCTACTTTCTGTCATTGCGTGTGTCGGTGTGTGGGGTGGGTACGTCCCCGGCGCCTCGGCCGGGAAGGTTGGGCCGCTGTCATGGGGGCCGGCACCTGTGAGCGCACGGTAGGCCGGCTGAAGGAGTCCTATGTCCGAGGAGACTGCCCCTACGGTCCCGACCGCCTACGGCAGCGTGTCCGGCCTGGTAAGCGGCGGCATCACTGCGTTCTTGGGTATCCCATACGCCGCCGCGCCCGCCGGTGACCTGCTCTTCGCCGCCCCGCAGGCACCGGAGCCGTGGGAGGGTGTGCGCGTCGCGGACACCCACGGTCCCACCGCGCCGAAGCCGCCCCTGGGAGGGCGCCTCGGCGAGATCACCTCCGACCCGGACATCGTGGGGGAGGACTGGCTGAACCTGAACGTCTGGACGCCGGACACCACCGCGTCCCTGCCGGTCCTGGTATGGATCCACGGCGGCGGGTTCACCACCGGATCCTCGGCCGTGCCCACCTACGACGGCGCCACCTTCGCCCGCGACGGCGTCGTGTGCGTGAGCATCAACTACCGCCTGGGCGTCTACGGCTTCGGCTACCTCCCCGACGCACCCCAGCCGGCCAACCGCGGGCTGCTCGACCAGATCGCCGCCCTGACCTGGGTACGCGAGAACATCGCGGCCTTCGGCGGTGACCCGGGCAACGTCACCGTGGCTGGCGAGTCCGCCGGCGCGATGAGCGTCCTGGCACTCCTGTCCCGCGACGACGGCCTGTTCCACAAAGCGATCGTGCAAAGCGGCACCGCCCACCTCGGCCAAACCACCACCGACGCCACCAAGGTCCTCAAGGCCGTCGCCGACAAACTCGGCATCCAAGCCACCACCGCGGCCCTGGCCGGCGTGAACACCGAAGAACTCCTCACGGCACAGAACACCGTCAGCGCCGACATCAGCCAGAGCCCCGACGCCACCAAGTACGGTGCCAGCACTCTGGCCTCCTGCGGCCTGTCGTTCATGCCCGTCATCGACGCCGACGTACTGTCCAGTCGGCCGATCGACGCCATCGCCGACGGCGCCGGCAGCAACATTCCGTTGCTGATGGGCACCACCACCGAGGAGTTCCGCCTCTTCATCGTCACCACTGTCCTGGTCGCTCTGGACACCAAGCTGGCCTACAACAATCACCTCAAGGCCTACAGCATCCCCACCGGCACCTGGGACGAGTACGAAAAGGGCGACACCAACACCTACCCCCGCAACGCCGCCTGCGGCATCGCCTGCGCACTGCTGACCGACCGCATGTTCCGCATCCCCACCTACCGCGTCGCCGAAGCCCGCACCACGACCCCCGGCGCCGCGCCCACCTACCTCTACGAGTTCGGATGGCGCTCCCCGGTCACCCCCAACGACCGGCGGGTAAAGATCGGCGCGTGTCACAGCGTCGACCTGCCCTTCGCCTGGGACACCCTCGCCCTGGACGACAGCAAGAAGCTGACCGGCAACCACGCACCCCAGACCCTGGCCACCGCCCTGCACAGCGCCTGGGCCAGCTTCGCCAAGACAGGCACCGCCTCCTGGGACCCCTATGACACCACCACACGCCAGGTCATGGCCTACGCCGACAACGACACCACCACCCACCAGGCCGTGAGCGACCCCCGCAAGAGTGAACGCCAATGGTGGGACGGTCACCTCACCACCGGCTGACCACCGCTTGAGCGGGGCGACCCCTGAACCCGCCGGCTGCCGGCGGGACACTCCGGAAGCTGACCAGCCACTGAACTGCCACACTGCTGCCAACCGGCCCGGGCGACACACAGCATGACTGAGCGCGGTGCCCGGCCGACCACGCCCGGCGACGTCGCCCGCGAGGAAGCCGCCGCCGAAGCAGCCGGCGGCGCCTGGCTTTCCCGCTTCCGCAGGGGGTGACGTGACCGGGTCCGGCTGTCAGTGACGGCTGCAAGGCTGAACGGATGGACCGTGATGACGAGCCGCTGCTGCGCCGCCGGGTCTACGGCACCGACCACGACCACCCGGGCCCGCTGCCCGGCCGGGACTACGCCGAACTGGTCGGCGGCCCGCTGGACGGCCTGCTGCTGGACATCCAGGGGTGGCGGACCGAGGAAGTCGACGACGTCGTCGCTCTGACCGCGGAGCTCTCCCGGTAGCCCGGCGGCGCGCCCTGTACGACCCGCGCCTAGGTAAGCCGTGCGCGCAGGGGTCCGGCGTCGCGTGCCGCTTCTACTGCTGCGGCGACACGTCCTGACGTCGGTCGGCGCTCTGCCTATGGCCTGCCTTGGGTCAGCGGGGCGGCGGTGTTCTCGATCCGCAGCGGGGTCCGTTCGGTTCCGGCCTGCCGCCCGGGTTCCGCGCTGTCGTAGCGCCTTGGGTGTCGGCGCGGGGGCGCTACGGGCCGGGTCGTTGGAGGCGTAGTACGTGCTGGTCGTGGCGCAGGACGTATCCGCCGTCGCCGTCGTGCAGGTGCTGTTGGACGTATGTTTTGACGGCGTCCCGGGTGGGGGAGGTTGCGCCGGGGTGGCTGAGGTGGAAGTCGGCGACGGTGACGGTCTCGTCCAGGTCGCGGCTGCGGTATCGGGCGGGCACGGTGTCCAGTTCGATGCCGCCGAGCAGGCCGGGCCGAAGGGCGGTCAGTTCGGCGGCCAGTTCCCTCAGGTCGAAGCGGAGTGAGGTGAAGTGGTGCACCATGCGCATGCAGGCCTCGTCGGGGTTCTGCAGCAGGACGAGCAGGAGACCGCCTGGCGCCAGCCATTCCATGATGCGTGACACCGTCGCCACCCATTGGGCGCGCGGGACGTAGTACAGCACGTGGGAGAGCAGGGCCAGGTCGGCCCGCGCGTCGATCGAGCCTCCAGGACGGGCTCGGCCAGCACGTGGGCCTGTGGGCATGCCAGTGTCAGGGCGCGCCGCATCGGCTCGCTGGGCTCGATACAGACGGTCCGCTCGAAGTGCGGGGCGAGTTGCCGGGTCGTGGTGCCGTCGGCGGCGCCTACGCCCAGCAGCACCCGCCGGGCGGGCAGCTGTTCCACAATGTCCTGCAGGTAGGCGTGGGTGACAGTCTTCTCGTCCGTTCCGGCGAGGAACCGTGTGAAGGCTTGCCGGTAGGCGTCCTCCTGCGTCCGCAGCGTTCCCGCTTCCACGGTCTGGTGCAGTTCCACTTCCGTGCTCCCTCGGATGAGGCCGCACACCTGCCTGGCGCGCCGCTGGCAACCTGGCGCGACAGTGCCATGGTCAGCCCGGCTGCCTGGTGAGCGGCACACGTCGACGGGCGGCGCACTGAGGCGCAACCGCACGGTGCGGTGTACGCCGCTCACTCACGCAAGCGCCGGGCGCCCCACGGCGGTGGTACCAGGGGGTGGGGGAGTTCAACAACCCGGCACGGTTTCCGAGGCGGTCGCCGACATCGTTGCCGCCAATGGACCCACCAGCGACGGTGCCGGATGGGGAGCCCGCTTCCAGAAGGGCCGTGGGGCCGCCAGCGCCCTCTGCGCCCGCTGACCGTCACTGACGCCGCCCGGCGCGGGCCCGCTCGCCGCGCCGGGCGAAGGGTCCCGGCGCCCAAGCCCCGGGCCATACCTGGCCGGCGTCGATCGGGTCGGGGGACAGCAACCGTGCCTCCGGTGCTGTAGACGACATGTAGCGAGCCGATGTGGTGATAACTACCGCGCTTCGGCACACCCGTTTCCGGACCCGAAGAACGCAGCCGAACGCGCGGCGAACCGGCAAATTGCGGCCGCGGTCCGTGTGCGGGGTCGCGACGGCCAGCCCCGCACACGGTTCCTCGGTGGCGGGTTAGGCGCGCAGGATCTTCCAGAGGGTGACGTCCGCGGCGCGGTTGAAGTAGGGGTTGGTGTCCACTTCGTAGCGGGCGCCGGCGACGGTGCCGTTGCCGTTGGTTTCCAGGAAGCCGCCGCGGCCCTTGAAGGTGTTCCACAGCAGGACGGTGTCGTTGAAGCGGACCAGGCCGTCCAGGGGGCTGGTGGTCTGGTCGAAGATCTGCCAGCGGCTGCTGTTCTCGTCGCGGTCCTTGCCCCAGGCGGTGGTGACGTCGTAGAGGCTGCCGGCGTTCTTCTGGCCCGGGTTGGCGCCGCCGTTGATGTCGAGGTAGCCGCCGTTGCCGTTGTAGAGGTTGCGCAGGTAGATGATGTCGCCGCTTTTGACCGGGGCGCCGGTGGCGGCGCAGGAGCCGGAGACGATCTCCCAGGTGCCGGTTCCCTCGCCGCGGTTGGGGGTGGCGGCGGTGTACACGTTGAACTTCGCGCCGGGGGCTGTGGCGTTGCCGTTGGAGTCCAGGTAGCCGCCGTCTCCCTGGAAGAGGTTCTGCAGGTGGATGCGGTCGCCGTAGTGCAGCTCATTGGCCATGCGGTGGGTTCCCTCCCGAACGGGGATGCGCCGCCGGCCGGTCGCGAAGCGCGGGCGGGCCGGGCGGCGTCCGACAGGGAAAGCAAAGCGTGGCGATGTGTACACGGAAAGTGCCTTGTTGTGTGTATAGGACAACCCTGGCCAGCCCGTTTGCTTCACGGCCGACCGGGCAGCACCCGGCGCGCCGTCGCCTGGCCTTGCCGCTCACACGGCCGGATCAGTCCCACACTCGACCGCGGCACTGGAGGGCTGGCGGCCGAATGACTGAAACCCCACCCCGAGCCATCACGACACGCGCTCCTGCGAGTGAAACGGGCTCTCATCCCGTTGACGCCTCCATGCCAGTCAGCGGCCCACCCTCAGGCCACAGGCCAGCCGAATGCCCCCCGCTCACCTGTGTCACGTCAACCCCGCCCTGTGAGGTCTAAAGGCTCACAGGGCGCTTCCCCAGGCAGACGGGGTGAGCGTCGTCGCTACGCGATCGCACTCATCCTGCCGGGCATCGCCTACGACCGGCCCTCGGTCAGCTGGCTGGCGGTGTTCTCGATCCGCATACGAGTAATGTCGGGAAGCCCCGGTGACGCAGTGATCCGCGTCGATGGCCAGGCCGAATCGGTTATCAGTTCGCGAGGTGAAATTCGCAGCCGTGTCTCAGAAGTGGCTGAAGCATTACGTACCGTGACACCGTCGATGACGTCTGACAGTGGGAGGCTCTATGGCCGCCAGTCTCAAGCCGGGCAGGTACGTAATCCGTGGCGCAGGTTCCGATGGTTTAGCCCTGGGAGTCGGGCCGGTCCCCCTGATGTATCCGCCGGTGGATGTCCCTGTGCGGACACCGGCATGACAGTACTCATCGTCGAAGCCCAGTCTCCGCCTCAGGACAGCATGCTTGGGGAAGCTGCTCGGGGATAGCAGTCCCCAGATCAACGCCAGGCCCTGGGGAATTACGTGAACTTACCCCTGGGGAAATACGCGATCGTCCACACCCCTTCGGGGGCCGCGGCAAGAACAAGTAGGTCAGCGTCGTCGGACGGTCGCGTGACCGTGTGTCCCAGCTGCACCAGCAAGCCCGAGATCGCCGCCTGCACGATGGTCTTCATGCTGTCACCCGAGGCGCCGGACTGATCAGCGGCCAGCGCGGTGAACCCGTCCGAAGCGCACCATGTGATCGCAACCCCGGCCGGGGCCTCTGTCACCCGAAGCCCCGGCCTGGCGTCGTCCGCGTCTGCGGCCAGGTGAAAAGCTGCCTGGTCTATGCGGTGGTGCGCGTGTTACGCGGTGGCACCGCTGTTACGGCGCTTCAGCGCGAAGACGACACCGGCACCGGCGACGATGGCGATACCACCGGCGATACCGATGGTCGGCAGCATCGAGTTGGAACCGGTCTCGGCGAGGTTGCCGGTGACCGGAAGCGGCTTCGCCCCACCCTGCGGCTTGGCGTCGCCCGGCTTCTTGCCGTCCGGCTTCTCGCCGCTCGGCTTGGCCTCGTCCACGTCGCCGGCGTTGCTGCCCGCTGCCAGGACGGTGAACACGTACTCATCGCCATTGCCGTAGCAGGCCGTGCCCTCACCGGCGTAGATGGCGCTGCTGAAGGCGAACGAGGAGCCGGCCGGCGCCTTGGCGTCGACGCGGACACGCAGGTCCATGTCGACCGTGGCGCCCTTCTCGATCTTGTCGATCATGCCGACGAAGGAGCCGGTGTAGACGAAGTTCCCCTCCTCGTCCTGGTAGGAGTCCTGGTAGGAGTCCGTCCACTCGCCGGTCTCGGGGTCCTTGTACTGAACCTCCGCCAGGCCGTCGTTCAGCGTCTCGTCAGCGCTGTCGTAGTCGGTGAACGTCTCGACGTAGACCTTCTTCAGGTCGGCGTCCGAACCATTCGTGACCGAGAACTCGAAGTCGTGCCAGCCGGAGCCGGCCACGATCTTGCTGGGCAGGCCGGTGAGGTTCACCTTGAGGTTCTCGTCAAGGTTGAACTCCGAGCAGTCGTACGGCGACCACTCATCGTCGCCGGGCTTGGAGCCGACCTCGCCCTCGCCCTTGCCCTCGTCCTTGCCGGTCTCGGTGCCCGGCTTCTCGGCGCCGTCCTCGGCGCCGCCCGTGGTCGTGTCGTCCTCGGTCTTCGAGCCGTCGTCCGTCTTGGGCTCGTCCTCGGTCTTCGTGCCGTCCTCGGTGGCGGCACCGTCGCCGGTCTTCGAACCGTCCTCGGTCGCCGTGCCGTCCTCGGTCGTCGCCGTGCCGTCGTCCGTCTTCGGGGCGTCGTCGGTCGTCGTGCCGTCGGGCGTGGCGCTCTCCGTCTCGCCCGTGGCGCCGGAGGTCGAGGTCGTGCTGGTGGTGCCGTCCGTCGCGTACGCGGCCGGAGCCGCCAGGAAGGCGGCAGGGGCTATGACGGCGGTCGCGGCAGCGACCGCCATGGCGCGGCGAAGCTTCATGAAGACCTCAGTGAAGTCCGGGCGTGCCGCCTGGAGCGGCACGGTGTCGTGTGGGCCGACCCGGTGCGGGGTGTCACGGGTGTGGCCGTAGATTCCGCATGCATGACCTGCGACGTGCGGGGATGGTTGTACGCCAACTGACGAAAACTTTATGTGCGCTGCGTCACGAGTCCCGCCGCGCCTCACCGCGCCCGCCCGTGCCGCAGACGCCATGTCGTGATCAGGGCTTGGTGAGGTCAGTCAGCGGATAGGCCCGGCTCGTCGCCCGCCAGGCCACCCGCGCTGCAAAGCAGGCGAGCGGCAGGCCGTGAAGCCATCGACAGCGGCCGCTGCTACGCCCCGCCGGAGACGCTGACGAGGCGTACCAGATCGCCGTCCCCGATCTCGAGGCGAACAAGTGCCAGGTGACCGGCACCTGCTCAGCAGCGGCTGACAGCGAGATCCGCCTCGAGGGAGCCCTGCGAACCACCTGATCCCAGTCCGGGCTGTTCCTCCTGGACACTCAATTCGATGCCGCAACCGGCAAGCCGAAGACCCGACTTGGGTCAGGCGGCTGACGACTGCCTGGCCCGGATCCATGACGGATACCTGCACCCGAACCCTCGGGGGGCCCAGGGTCGAGCCGCTACATGGCGGGCTCGTAGGTGACGGTCGTGTTGGGGCGCGCGGCAGCGAGGCGGAGCAGCACCGCCTTCTCCGCAGCGTCGACCGCAGGGTTCCGCGGGCCTTCGTACCGGTTCATCTCTTCGCGTGCGGGCCGCGGCGTCGAGGGTGTGCCGGGGGGCTTGTTGACGCCCCGTAAATGGTGCGGGCGATCGAATACTTCGCGCCAGATTGCTCCAGTGCGGTGAACTGCCAAGCCCGCAGCTTGGTCTTGCAAGCGCCCGATTGGGTGGATTATTTCACCTTTACCCGACGAAAGTGGCGGGGCTGATTCCGGTGCGCATACGTTCGAATATCGGGGGCATGGCGCCGCGAGTGGTCAACGACTTGTGGAAGCTTGTGGGCGCCCGGTGGCCATTGGGGTCGCTGTGGTGAGTCTTCCTGTGGGGGGAAGTTGATGCGTTCACGTGCTTCCGGCACGTCTTTTCGGCGTGCCCGCAGAACCTCTCGCTCGGCCCTGGCCGCGGCCGTGACGGCGGTGTCGCTGGTCGTCTCCGCCTCGCCTGCCTTCGCGGCTCCGATGCCCGAGCCGCAGCTGCCCGAGGCGACGACCCCGTGGACGACGCCGAACAAGGCCGAAGCGCCCCCGGTCCCGGCCGGCGTGACGAAGGCCCCGCCCTCGGAGGCGGAAGCCGAACCGTCGGCCGAACGGGCCGCCTGGCGCGCCGCCCAGAAGGCACGCGCCACGGGCAAGGCGACGCAGAACGCTCCGGCCGCGCGCAGCGGCGTCGCTGCGGCGGCCGCAGAGACGACGTACGTGCCCGAAGGTCAGGGCGAGGTCCCCTGGCACGAGCTCTCCGACACGCGCCTCAACGATGCTCTGGTCGCGAGGGTGAACCTGTCCAACGGCAACCTCATGCTGGCCGCCACCGACTTCAGCATCGCCGGCGTGGGTCAGAAGCTTCAGCTCACCCGCACCTACAACTCCCTGGACGCCCCGTGGGGGAAGGTCTCCCAGCGGTGGTGGCAGGGGTACGAGCGCTACGCGCAGATCCTGTCGACCGAGGTCGTCATCTACGACGCGACCGGTGACGCGGTGCGGTTCGCGAAGAACGCCGACGGCTCCTTCACCACGCCGGCCGGCTACTCCAAGGACCTGAGGAAGAACGCGGACGGCACCTACACGCTGACCGACCGCAAGTCCGGTTCGAAGGACACCTACAACGCCCACGGCACGCTGACGAAGGTCACGGACAAGAACAACGGCACGATCACCGTCGACCAGCACGACGAAACGGCCGAGCACAAGGGCTTCAAGCTGACCGAGACCCGCTCCGGGCGCTGGATCGACCTGGTGAAGACCGACGCCTCGCAGTGGCAGGCCAAGGACCACACCGGCCGCACCGCCGTCTTCGACCTCAACCCGGCCGGCGACCTCGCGAGGGCCACCGACACGGCGGGCAAGGCGACGTCGTACGAGTACGACTCCTCCCGCCGCCTGACCAAGGTCACCACCCCCGAGGGCACCATCACCCTGTTCACCTACGACGCCCACAACCGGGTGCGCTCGGTGCAGCGGGCAACGGAGTCGACCAGCACGGGCCACACGGGCCCGACCTGGCGCTACGACTACTCCGGCGCCACCCCCTCGGACGCGGGTACCACTACGGTGACCGACCCCGAGGGCGACAAGACCGTCCACACGCACAACGCGGACGGTGAGATCACCAAGGTCACCGACCCGCTCGGCCACTCCCGCTCGAAGACCTACAAGAACCACCTGGTGCAGACCGCCACCGACGCCATGGGTACCGGCGCCGACGGAACGGGAGCGAATGTCACCGCCTACGGCTGGGACGCCCGTAACAACCCCTCCTCCGCCAAGCTTCCCACCGGAGCGACGGCAGCCGTCTCGGCCTACCAGACGATCGCCGGTACCGACTTGCCCAAGGACTTCAGCACCCCGGACGGTCAGAAGGAGGACTACACCTACGACACCAACGGCAACACCCAGACCGTGACCACCACCGGCACGGCCGGCGGTCAGCGGTCGTACACGTACAACAAGGCCACACCGACCTGCGGCGGGTTCGAGGGCCAGCGGTGCACGGCGAAGGACGCCAACGGCAAGATCACCTCCTTCACCTACGACACCAAGGGCAACCTGTCGAAGGTGACCCCGCCCGCCCCGCTGGGGGCTGTCACCTATACGTATGACGCGCTCGGGCGGGTCGAAACCGTCACGGACGGCCGGGGCATCAAGAGCGTGTACGTATACGACACCCGCGACCGCGTGCGGAAGGTGTCCTCCACCACCATGACCGTCACCTACGGCTACGACGGGGACGGCAACCTCACCACCCGCACCGACGCCTCCGGCACCACGAGCTGGACGTTCGACAAACTCAACCGAGAAGCCACCCGCACGCTCCAGAACGGCGCCCAGACCGTACTGGCCTACATGCCCGGCGGGGAGGTCGACTACTACACCGACCCCAACGGCAAGACCGACTACACCTGGGACGCGGCCGGCCGTCTGGACTTCCTGACCGACCCTGCAGGTAAGAAGACCGACCACGACTACAACAACAACGACAAGCGCACCAAGACCGTCTACCCCGGCGGCACCACCCAGACCGTCACCCTCGACGAATCCAGCCGCCCCAAGGCCATCAAGGCCGTCTCAGGAACGACGACCCTGGTCGACCTGTCCTACACCTACGGTTACGGCACCGGGAGCGCTACCGACGGCACCAAGATCCGCACCCGCACCGACAACGCCACCAAGCTGACCACCAGCTACTCCTACGACTCCCAGGGGCGGCTGTCGTACGCCAAGGAAGCCGACGCGGCCGGTGCCCGCAAGGCGTCCTGGCTGTACTGCTGGGACAAGGCGGGCAACCTCACCCACTACGACTCCTCCGCAACCAGTTGTCCCACCACGGCGACCTTCGGCTACAACGACGCCTCCCAGCTCATCTCGAAGGGCGGCTCCACCGACGGCTGGGCCTACGACAAATCCGGAAACGAAACCGCCGCCACCCCCGGCACCGGCTACGCCCGCTCCTCCGAAACCTGGAGTGACCACAGCCAGCTGAAGACCATCACCACCTCCGGCACCGCACGCGACGCCGTCCACGCCGGCACCGACAACAGCGAACGCACCAAACTCGGCGACACCTGGTTCCACCACACCGCCCTCGGCCTGACCGGAACCACCACCGCCGGAGCCGACACCGGATTCATCCGCGAACCCGCGGGCACACTCACCTCCATGCGAACCGGGGGCAAGAGCTACTACTACCTCACCGACGCGACCGGCAACGTCCTCGGCCTCGTCGACGAGCAGGGCACACGCACCCACACCTACGCCTACAACCCCACCGGCCGCGCCCGCCCCACCACCACCGAAACCATCCCCCAGCCCTACCGCTTCGCCGGCACCTACGCCGACCCCACCGGGCTGTACAAGATGGGCGCCCGCTACTACGACCCCAACACCAGCCGCTTCACCCAACCCGACCCGTCGGGCCAGGAAGACAACCCTTACCTCTACGCCAGTGGCGATCCTGTCAACAATATTGACCCCACAGGTTTGCTTGATTGGAAGAGCGTGGCTGTCGCAGTGGGCACGGCAGCAGGGGTTGCGGCGGCAGCCGGTGTAGTTGGCGCGGCATGCGGCGCAACCGCTGGCGCTGCCTGCCTAGCGGCCGGCGCTGTGACCGCAGGGCTCTGGGGCGGTGCAGCCGCTGGCGGAACTGCTGCCGCAGTGGGTGCAGACACAGAGGGCGCCACGTTGGCAGGCGTCGCCAGCGGTCTTGTATCGCCCTTCATGCCGATCTTCCGTGGCGGCTCCGCCGGCTGACAGCAACGATCACGAGATAACCACGTAGGTGGAGGCCCATGAAGCCAAAGAAGATCATGCGGACAGTTGCAGGACTGCTTGTGATGATGGCCGTCGCGCTCGTCTTCATGTACCCGTGGCAGCGCGGTTGGAGTAAGTCGCATTCCTGGCTTTGGATGGCTGGCGTGGCTACCGTGGTGATACTCGTCTCCACTGCAACCGCACACCACAAGAAGCGTCGGAGGCGGAAAGAACGCTCGTAGGCCCGCAGGTATCCACGTATCGACGCTCCTTAGTCCCGCCCTGCATGACGGTCCGCCGACTCCATCGGCGGACCGTCGTACGTCCGGAGCCGTAGAAACGAGCGTGGGGCAGTCACTGCCGGGTGCCCTCGCTGGCACCAGGCGTCACCAGAGGGCAGCCATATAGCGACGCTCAGCAGACCCGGCAGGTTAAGTTCACCGCGCTCGATGACAACACAGTGCCCAGCTGTTCACGCCGGGCGTGCCTTGGTGGCTGTTCAATTGGGGACGTACACACGATGCTGACTGGCGGCCGTCGGCCGCTGTGGAGACTGCGGTGGCACCTGGTCAACCGGCGGTTCGGTGCCGGGACGGCCCGCCGTGACTCGGACCTCGTAGTGGCGAGCTCGGCTGCCGCGGTGCTCGCCGCCGTGTACGACCGCCCGTCGAAAGAGTAGCTACGAGCCCATGCCTTCGCAGCGTCCGCGCCGTCTGATGTAGGTGGCCGCGCGCCGCACCAAGGTTCAGAGCCGGTGAGGGAGACGGCGCTGCCCGTAGCGCAGAGTCGGCGCTTGGCGCGGAGCTCTGCGCTACGGGCGCGGGCTCAGCGCAGGTGTTCGAGGCCAGGAGCGTGACGGTGAAGGTCTCACCCGGGCCCACGGTGTCGAGGACTTTGGCTCCCGGTGGCACACCGGCCGGCCCACCGGACGGCGGGGTAAGACTCCGCCGTGGAAGAGCTCGGGGAGACGTCGGCCTGGTCAGGGCTTTTTGAGCAGGCAGCCAGTCGCACGATGCGGGAAGCCGCAGCAGCAGTGGTGCGCCGCTCTCCGCGCCTGACGGCCCGTCTCCTGCCCGCCGGCCGGCCTGTTGCGGGGCCCGCGGCCCCGTCCCGTGCTGGAGCGCGCGGACTGTGTCGGTTTCCCGGTGAGTACGGCGGCAACGGTCGTTGAGTCGCTGTCCTTTCGGGTGCCGCGTCGCCGTCGTCGTCCCCTCGCCCGGGCTTCGTCGTGCCGCCTGCCTGCCCTCTCGGTAGGTAGCTTCCCGCCATGGACGAAGGAGATTGGATCGCCCTGGTAGCGGTCGTCGTATCGGTGGGCGCGGCTGACGGGTCTCGGCGCTGCGTGAGGAGAAGTACGACCCGGACACCGGGGGAGCTGCTCGGCGCCGGCTACGACGACCACGCCGCAGTGGTCACCTCGACGGCCGCCGAACTTCACCGTGCTGGGATCGGGTACAGGCTCGGCTTCGCCACCGAGATTCCGCACCGGCTTGGCAACGGGTACGTCCAGCGGGCGGACCTGGTGGTGCGGGCACCGACGGCGGGGGTGCCGGTGATGCTGCTAGAGATCGACCGCCGCACCGAGGACGCGCACGACCTGGTGACCAAGCTGCGCCGGTACTGGGAGTGGGGCCGGCTGCTGGCACCGGACGCGGACAGGCTCACTGTGACTCATGTCCGCTCCCAGCCGGGCGCGATTGAGGATGTCGGCCATGAGAAGCGGCTGTGGCGGCGGGTCTATTCGTCCACCGGCCGGCAGGGCCTGGTGCCACTCGCGTTCGTGTTCGCCGACACCACCGAGGCGAAGGTCGACAACACGGTGAAGGTCCTCGAGGAAGCCGGCCGCCGCTTCTGGGCGCCGCGCCGGTACGAGAGCTACTACCGCGGGGCGATCAGGGCGAAGGACTACAGCCAGGCCGTGCCGGTCGTCGTCACCGCTCTGGAGCAGCTGGCGGAGCACGGCGTGGAGGCGGCGGTGTGGCAGTGCCTGGGGCGCGCGGACGAACAGACCTTGACCGATGCGCTCGACAACCCCGACGGCGACGCTCTCTACTGCCGCCAGTACGCCCGCGCCGAAGCGGAGGACGAGCGGCGCCGTGCCGCTGAGCGGGAGGCGTGGCGGCCGGTGTGCAAGCGGTGCGGACAGAAGTTCACCGACCAGCGCTGGGAGGAGACCACCGCGAGGACGGCCTGGAGCGCCGGTGACCTGTCGGTGTGCGGCACCTGCCACGCCGAGGACGTCGCCCGTAAGGAAGCAGCCGTCGAAGTCGCCCGCCTCCAGGCCGCCAGGCCACCGGAGCCGGAGCACGACCAGGAGCCGGGCAAACTCCGCGGGCTGTTCCGCCGCCGCGGCTGACCACACACGTCGACGCCGCCCCTCCCGCCGGACACGGAGAGGGGCGGCGTCGACGAGCAGCTGCTCGGGTCAGGCCGGGGCGGCCTGCTGCGCCAGCGCGGCGAGCGCCGGCCTTTCTCCATCGTGCGCAGCTGCTTCCAGTCGATTTCCGGGTGTGCGGGGACGACCGCGTCGACGGACGCCGTGGTGTAGAGCGCGACGTCGACGGCCCTGGCCCGGCTCGTGCTGAAGCGGACCTTGATCGACGGCGGGGAGCGGACCCGGCCGAGCCGCACCATCCAGTCGCACTCGACCCTGCGCACCCCAAGCCGGGCGGCGGCCTGCTCGGGTCCGAGCGGGGTGTCGGCGGCGACCAGGTCCGCCAGGTCCTCGGGGCGGCAGACCTGGTCGACCTGGCCGGGGTGGTGCAGCGTCTCTGTCCGGGTTCTCGCTCAGGTCGACCAGCAGGCCGCGGTCGGCGAACCGCCGGGCCACGAAGGCCGTCACGTTTCGCCTGTTTGTGATCACTGCGCCCACTTGCGGTCGGTGCTTCGGCGGCCGTTTCAACGAAGCTCGTCGTCGGATCGGGTGCGCTGGGGCATGTCGGTACAGTGCTGGGGGTGCTGACTGTCTGGTCGGCGTCTTCCTGGGGGATGAGCGAGACGAGGGTTATGCCGGAGCAAGCGAGTCCGCCTGCGATAGCACCGCACGATCCTCTGGCCGCGTCGGTCGAGGCGGCGCGGTTGGCGGCGGTGCGCCGTTACGACATTCTCGATACGCCTCCGGACGGCGCTTACGACCGGGTCGCGGCGCTGGCGGCGCGTCTGTTCGAGGTGCCGGTGGCGACGGTGACGATCGTGGATGAGGACCGGATCTGGTTCAAGGCCACGCACGGCCTGGAAGGTGTCACCGAGATCGGCCGCGATCCGGGTCTGTGCGCCTCGGCGGTCCTGACGGATGACACCACCGTCATCCCTGACACCCTGCTCGATCCGGTCGCCTGCTCCAACCCGCTGGTCGCCGGCCCGATGGGGGTGCGGTTCTACGCCGCCGCTCCGATCATCACCGCCGACGGGTACCGGCTGGGCACGGTCAATGTCCTGGATACCCGCCCCCGTGAGATCAGCGAGGCGGATTCGGCCACGCTGGCGGACCTGGCGGCGGTGGTGCGTGACCAGTTGGAGTTGCGGCTGTCGGCGTTGCAGGTGGTGCGTGCCGAGCAGGAGCGCCGCAAGGTGGAGCAGGAGAAGCGCCAGGCGGAGGAGGAGGCCCGGCAGCGTGCGGAGCGGGACAAGGTGGCCATCGCCGCGTTCGCCTCCACCCTGCAGCGGACCTTGGTGCCTCCCGTGCTGCCCGCGGTGCCGGGGCTGGAGTTGGCCTGCCACTACAAGACTGCCTCCCCGCAGGAAGTGGGCGGCGACTTCTACGACGTCTTTCCGATCGGCGGGGGCCGGTGGGCGTTCTTCCTGGGCGATGTATGCGGTAAGGGAGCCGAAGCCGCCTCGGTCACCTCACTGATCCGCTACACGCTGCGGGCCGCGGCCCTCGTCGACGCCGACCCCACGGCCGCGCTCAAAGCCCTGAATACCGCGCTGCTGCTGGACCCGGCGGTGGGTACCCGCTTCTGCACCGCCGTCTTCGGCCTGCTCGATCCGACCCCGGACGGTGGTTTCACGGTCACGCTGGCCACAGGCGGCCACCCGCCCGCCTACCACCTCACCCCTGCCGAGGACGGCGGGGTACGGGTGGAGGCGGTCCGCGCCAAGGGCGGCATGCTGGTCGGCGCGATCGCCGAAGCCGCCTTCGCCTCACGCACCCTGCACCTGGCACCCGGCCAGGGACTGCTGCTGTACACCGACGGGCTGACCGAGGCCCGCACCGCCGATGGCGACATGCTCGCCGACACGGGCCTGACCGACTTCCTCGCCCGGCGGCCAACGCCGGTCAAGGCCGGCGCCCTGATCGACGACACCGTCGCGCTCCTGGACACCCTCCCAGACACCGAACGCGACGACGTGGCGCTACTGGCTCTGTCCGTCCCCACCGCGGACACCGCTCTCGCGGGCGTCACCACCACCGCCCGCAGCGCCGCCGCCCCGACCGCCGACGCCTCCGTCGGGCAGGAGAACCGACGCCCATGACCGACGCACTCCACATCCACGTCCCGCACACCGACGGCACCCTGGCCGTAATCGCACTGTCCGGCGAATTCGACATCGCCGCCGCACCCACCGTCCGGGCCCGCGCTCTGGAACTCATCGCAGCCGGACACCCCGACCTGATCGCCGACCTGGCGGGCGTCACTTTCTGTGACTCCTCAGGGCTGGGCGCCCTCGTCGGCATATGGCGCTGCGCCAAGGACGCCGACGGCTCCTTGGCACTGGCGGCAATCCCCGACCGGCTGGGCCGCCTGCTCAGCGTCACTGGGGTGGACACCTTCCTGCCCGCCCATCCCAGCGCCGACGCCGCGCTTGCCGCACGCCAAGGCAACCGCACCACCGCCTGAGACCTCTCGCTCGCAAGGGGCGGCACTACCAGCTGGCTAGCACTGCACGGCCCGGCCTTTCTGCCGCGGCCGGCGCGGGCATGGCCAAGCGCGCGCCGCGACCAACGTACTGGTCGCGGCGCGCGCTCATCCGCTCCGCCATGGCGCTACACGTCGGGTGGTGGCGTGCAGCGCACCGGATGCTGTCTTTCCCCGCCGGGTCAGTGGGATTCGTCGTAGGGGTCGCGGCTGCCGGACTTGGCCAGCCCGCGGCTGATCATGCAGCCGACGGTCAGGATCACGATGTACAGCCATGCCTTGTCGGCGCGGAAGTAGTCGGCGTGTCCCTCTTCGGTGCCCACGACCATGGAAGCGATCAGTACCGCGACCACGGAGGCGAGGTAGGTGAAGAATTCGGTCGTCTTCAGAGCCGACTTCGTCTCGGTCGACAGACGGCGGGGCCGATGCGCGACAGGGTCGCTGCCCGAGTACTGGTGCCGGGTTACCGAGCGGGGTTTTCCATGCTCATGGCGATGCGTCCATCCAGTCCGTGCAAAGCACCTCGTGCACTCCACGAGCGCGGAAGCGCCGCGTCAAGATCAACGCTCTCAGCCCCCGACTACCCCAAATCAGCCATGTAAACGGCACATAAAAGTGTGCCGAATGCATCAACCGCCTGGGTGCGTCGCCCCGCCAGCCGGTGCACCCTTGTGCTCATGGGCAGCGCGCCGATCGTCGTACACCAGCCGTCCGAGACAGGCGGTCGGCGCGTCACCGTGCACCGGCACGGACGGGACGAGATCCTCGGGCTGGCGCACTCCGACCACGACCTGATCGTGTTCCTTGAGGCTGCTGGCGTGCAGGACCCGGACGCCCTACTGGACGACCCGCACTGGGTCGAGTGGCGCGGGGGTCGAGCCCACCACTTCGACGCCGCATAGCACCGTGGCGGTCATGCACTCTCTGATCGCGGTGGAGATCGTGCTGCGCGACCGCATCCCGGACGCGGGCACCAAGCCGCTGTTCCAGATCATCAAGCAGGGTGCCGACTCGCCCGCCGGGTGCCGTCGGGCAGCCGCCGACTTCCCGGCTGTCCGCCGCTGTTTGCGGGCCGGGCCGACACCGATGGAGGGGGTCGTGTGCTGCGTCAAGAACCGGCGTCCGCTTGGTACGCGCCGGCTGCGGGCGGCTGGATCGCCTCTCAGAAGCCCCCGCCGCCGCTCCGTGGCCCCGAGGGGCCGTCACTTCTTCGCGGGCGCAGAAACGAACACGGCCCCCGCTCCGGGTACTGCCCCGGGTCGGGTGCCGGCGTCGGCACCTGAAGGTGGCCACCCGGCTCCGGGAGGGTGTCACCGTATCTAGGAGCTCGAGCGGCTCGTGGGCGGCGTCGCTGAGCTGATGACGTTGCTCTGTGGCAGGTGTCGGGGCAGGTCCTGTGGTCACGGGTAGTGCCAAGCGCAGGTACGTTAAGGTCAATTATCGACCAGAAGGTCTGTTTAGCGCCATTGGATCATCATGCGAAATATGTGGTGGTGTGTTCGCGGGTAGGTTGAGGATGTCGGCCGTGGAGCATCTGCGGTCGCGCACTTCGAGAGGTTTCCTCATGCGCTTCATGCGCACGACTGCTCTTCCCCGGACCCTTCTGGTCGCCGCGATCACCGTGGCCGGTCTCACCGCCACCCCCGCCCTGGCTTCCGCGGCGGGCTTCGCTGAGAGGGGTAGCGCCCGCTCCCTCAGCGGATTCAGCCTCCTGGGCCTTCCCGGGGCCAACGGAGCGAACGGCACGGGCACCAGTGGCGGGATCGGCGGCCTCGGCGGGACCGGCGGTGCCGCCGGCGCGAACGGAAACGGAGGCACCGGCGGCGCCGGCGGCGACGCGAGCGGCAGCGCCAGTGTCGGCGGTGCGGGCGGCGCCGGGGGCGCCGGGGGCGCCAACGGCAACGGCGGCAGCGGCGGCTTGGGTGGCGGCGCCACCCTCGGCGGCAAGGGAGGCAAGGGCGGCGTCGGCGGGGTCGGCGACGCGGGTAGCGGCATCGCCGGCGGCAAGGGCGGTAACGGTGGGGCGTCCACGGTGGGCGGTGGCCGCAAGGGCGGCACAGGCGGTGCGGGCGGTGCCGCCAGCCCGGTGTGTCCCGGCAAGCCCGGCGGCAACGGCACCGCCGCCACTTTCGATACCGACGGCACCACCGGCGCGACCGGCGCCGCCGGGAAGTCCACTCTTCCCTGCTGAACCGACCCTGCGGGGGAATGACCGGACCAGCCCCGCATGGGACGACACCCCGTCCCTTACCGCCGCCCCGCCCCTGGTGAAGCAGGGGCGGGGCGGTCCGCGGCACTCCCGCGGCACAGGCGCGGCGGGAGTGCGCAAGGCGTGGCCGGGAGTCGCCGGCGCCCGGGCCCCGCGCGGCTGTTCACGGGCAAGACGCCGATCCGGTGTCCGGCCGTAGCCGTTCACGTCGGTCCGCACTGGTCGGAGCGTCCGGCCGGAGCCAGTGGGTGATGTCCACCGCCAGGACCAGGCGCCCGTCGGCTGCCCGGAGCTGCGGCAGCCCGGCCAGCACCCGCCGCAGCCGCGACACGTCGATGTTCCCGCTGTTCAGCGCGTCGTACATCGCGCCATGACCGCGCCGGTGCTCGGCCGTCAGCGTGAGGTCCACTGGCGTGGTCACTGGCCCGTCCGCACACAACAGCGCATCGGTCAGCTCGAACAACGTGTCCCCGCGCGCGGTCAGGCAGTCGAAGAAGTCGTCGCGGAAGCGTGACGCTTCCGCGAACGCCTTCCCCACACCAGCTTCAGGCAGCAGACTCACCCTCACGGCCTCCGTCGTCATCAGTGCCCCTTGGCCGGAGCACATGATCAGACGAAGGCCGTCTCAGCGTCCGGCGAACACCCACCTGAGCGAACCCGTTCGAGAAACTGTTCGGAGATCGGCACGCACGAGTCGGGGTATCACCAGAGCAGGCGGGCATCATGTCGAGGTGGCTGCTCCCGACTCTCCACCGCTCGCCGTTGACGACCGCGGCAACGCCCTGGTCACCTTCGTCCGAGGAGCGGAAGACAAGCCGCCTGGTGATGCACCCCTGCCGGTTGCGCTGGTGGCCCTGTGGCACGGCAGCCGCGTCTTGATGGCCTTCAACCGGTTCCGGGAGACGTGGGAACTGCCAGGCGGGCGGATCGATCCCGGCGAGACTGCTCGCCAGGCAGCCGCGCGCGAGTTGCTGGAGGAAACCAGTCACGTGCCCCACGGACAACTCTGCTTCGTCGGCTTCGCGGGCTTCACCCTGGCACCCGACGAGCGTGCCGAATACGGTGCCCTGTTCACCGGCCAGGTCGCTGACGTCTCGCCGCTATTCCAGCCCAACGACGAGATCGCGGCCATCCGATGGTGGGACCTTCGAGAGCCCTTGCCAGGACGACTCCAGCCACTGGACGCTCATCTCGCAGAGCTCAGCCGCAACGCGCTGACGAGCACCCGCCACGGCACAGCCCTAGGTTAAAGAACAAGCTCAGATGTATTGCTGGATCCACGCTTGGCCGTCGGCGGACGCGATGGCGAGACGCATGGCGCCTCGGGCGACGACCAGTTCCGTGGCCTGGATTTGGGCGACGGTGCACACGTCCCACAACTCGGGGAGGCTGTGGACCCGGGCTGTCTCCAGTGCGATGTCCCAGTAGCCCGAGTAGCCAAGGGTGCCGCCGGCGATTCGTACTACGTCGGGGTTGAGGATGTTGACCAGCGAGGCGATGGCGAGTCCGAATGCCTCGCTTGCTGCCTTCACAACGTGCTTCGCGCGGCGATCGCCCTGGGCGAGCGCGGCATGGATCTGCTCTGGAGGCTTGCCCAGCGCATGCACGATCGCGGCGCCGCCGGCCACGTCGTCGAGCCGTTTGACGCCTTCAGGCGTCGACATGGGCATGCTGCCGACCTCACCAGCCCATCCCCGCGAGCCGCGAACGACTCGTCCCTCACACAAGTAGGCCGAGCCCACTGCGGTCCCACAGACGATCACCACGGCGGATGAGGTCCGAGGGAGACCGGCCGTTTCCTGGGCGAGAGCGCCCCGAATATCGTTGACGAGCAACTGAGGGGCGCCGTCAAGGATTCCCTGCCAGCCTCTGAGCTGTGGCAGGACGTCGGAGATCTTCACCTGCCCGTGCTCCACAAGCCCAGGGACTGCGATCCCCAGCGCCGTGGGCTTCAGGTAGTTGTCAGCAAGGAACGCCTGGACGGCTACCTCGATGTCTCCAGAACTGGTCGAGGGCCCGGTGGCTAGGCGCCGCGTGATCGGTGTCTCAAGATCCGGCCCTTCGGCCAGCATGAGCAACTTCGTGCCACCGATGTCCACGCCCACTGTTGCGTGCCGCATTGCCCCACCTCACGCGTTGGTCCTGAGGCAGCAAATATCGCGGGGCGATGCATGTCCCGTTGGGAACCGTCGCCCGCCGGAACCTCACCGCGCTTGGCTTTATCGAGCAGTGTCGGCACCTTCGACCTGTGGCTGTGCACCGGCCCCGACCACGGGCACGCCTGGCTGGTGGTCAGCGTCGGGGTGTGGACCGAGCCACAACTGTTCGACGAGGAGCCCGCGGCCCGGATCGGCCACTTCGGCTTCACCCCGCACCACCCGCTGCTGTTCCTGCCGCGCCCGCCCGGCCCCGTGACCTTCACCGCGCGGGTTACCTCCGGAGCCTTCCCCGCAAGAGCACGTCGCGTGCGAAGGATGCCGATGCGATCGGCACCGCCCACCAGTGGACCGCGAACGATCCCGCAGCCCTGGCCGCACGAGTCCAACGCGACCTGACCACCCTGTGGCCTCATCTGGCCGCCAAGGTCCAGGAACTGCTTCGCTGGGCCTTCAGCCGCCTCGCCTGACCACCACACCACCCATGCCCCTGGCCGCGCCACCGCCGCCCGTCACCGTGGTCATCGACCGCCATGACGACGTCATCCACACCCGCACCGCCCTGGCCGCCCACCACCTGCCGTCCGGCCGGATCACTTTGCACCCCGGCCCGGGCACCACCAGCGAGACCGGCCTCGCCCACGACCTTCTCGCCGCCCTGGGCAAACCGCCCCTGCTCACCGGGCGCTTCCCCGCCGGGCGCCAGCCCGCCTGGGAAGCCGCTGCCGCATGGATGACCGCCCTGCCCCTCACCCGGCTGACCGTCCTACGCGCCCACCGCCTCACCACCCGCCGCACAATTCGCCTCCTGGAGCTGCGTGCCCTCACCGGTATCCACCTGACCCTGGTCTGCCACCGCCCCCACCTTCCCGCCGCCCTGCACCAGGCCCTGCAGACGGCCGACTACTCCCTCACCAGCAACCTCGACGCAGCCCGCCGCCACTACTACGGCACACCAGTCACCGAACCCCCACTCGCAGACGAGCCTGCCGGGCCGACCGGTCCGTGGCTCACCCTGCCCGCACTGGAACGCCTCATCTCCTACGACAGCCCCCGCCCCTGCGCCGACCCGTGCACGCCACCGCCGATCGCCTGGCGGCACCGCCCACCGCCCGCTCCTCTCACCGAGCACACCGCCCAGCGAGTCGCCCACCGCCTGCACGCGGCGATCGCACATCCGCGCCTGGCCGCGGCCGTCGCCGCCGCGCTGTTCACCGGCGCCTCCCTCCAGCAACTCGCCACCGCACGCCCCCGCGACTACGACACCGCCGCGGCCACGCTCGCCCTCCACGACCGCGCCCGCTACACCGACGGCTGCGCCGCCTACCCCGTACCACCCTGGGCGGGCATCTTCCTTAGGGCCGCGGCCTGCTTCACCCGGCTCGTCTCCGGCGAAGACCAGGAACTGCTCGCCGCGCCCGGTGACCGCGGACACCTGCTGCGCGTGGCGGAGATGGCCAGACTGCGCCCGCCCCAGCCGCCCGCAGCCCGCCGCAAAGGCCCAGTCGGCCGTGTGGAGTGGGACTGGCGCGAGCGGCAGGAAGCCGAGAGGTATCAAGCGGTGCCGACCAGTCGCGTCAGGCTCTCACGACGCTGAACACCCTGACGTGGTTACGCGCGACGGGCCGGGCTCAGCCGATCGAGAAGTCGGCGAACTCGCCATCGCTGAAAGCGATGTGCAGACCGTGGGCCCGGCGGCCCCCGTCACGGAAGTAGGCGTGCCCGAGCGCGCGGGCGAGGATCACCGTCTGCTGCTGCTCGCCCGCGCCGGCATCCCGGGCGGCGAACAGCTCCCGAGCTACCTCTCCCGGCAGGTCCTGGGTAATCCACCGCACCCGCGGGTCGTCCGAGGAGCCTGCTGAAGCCGCGAACCCGAACCGCGCCCTGGTATGGAAGACGAAGCCCTCCCTCTCGGCCTGGGCGCGCCGACGGGCCCGTATCCGGGGCTGCCACCGAGCCAGGACTGCTTCCTCGATCGCCCGAACCTGCGTCGGACCCGGGGGGCGACGCGCGCCTGGCTTCTTCGTCATCCACCGCTGCACAGTGCGCTGCGAGACGCCCAGCACCGTGGCCACCTTCCGGGTGGAACCCCGGTGCGCCGTCAGCAGAAACCGCAGGCGGGCCTCAGTGCTTGAGGGAATGGGACGGGTGCGCAACGCGCGCTCCAGTCCCTGCTCGATCTGTCCCACGTCCGCCTCTCCCAGTGGCCAGTCGGCAGGGCCAGCCCCCCGCAGTCCATAGCGTCAGTTCTCCCGCATCGCCCGCCCCTGCCTGCCAGTTTCTGCATTCTCGGGACGGCGTCGGCTGACGCAGGCTACGAGCCCCTCGGGGGGCACTGGCGACAAGCTGGCGGCGCGCGTCAGGACGGACGTCGCCGGCGCCCGGTGCTGTCCTTCGGTACGGAGTCCCACCAACGGGTGAGGCGGGAGACTCCCGCCGGATGGAGGCCTGGACTGCCTGGACGCCCCACCCATCCAGGCCGTGTGACCCCCTCCGCAGCCGGTGCCACCACGGGCCTGCCCAGGTCCGCCGCGCTGTGACCACGGTCACACGACTCAGTGTTGTGCGAGAGCCACTCGCGGAGGACGGTGGTGACCGGCGCGGGGCCGACAAGAAGGACCACCATGAGATCGAGCACTGATCGGGTCGCAGAACTCTTCGGCACCGACGAAGTCCGAAGCCTCCTCGCCACCAACCTCCCTGGCTACGAGTCCTATGCCTTTTCTGAGATGGCCCGCGCAGCACGCGACCGGCTCGCCAACACCTCGGCCCACAGCGTCGGCATTCTCGCGCGGGAACTGCGTCGCGCCGGCTTGGCCATCCATCACGCCCGCGACACCTGCCAGCACGCAGGAGAAGACGTAGCTCAGCTC
Organism: Streptomyces sp. NPDC050856; assembly: GCF_040653855.1. Taxonomy (NCBI): domain Bacteria; kingdom Bacillati; phylum Actinomycetota; class Actinomycetes; order Kitasatosporales; family Streptomycetaceae; genus Streptomyces; species Streptomyces sp. NPDC050856. The sequence goes on from NZ_JBFAGV010000025.1 coordinate 83,908, forward strand.
GTCACGTTTACCCGGACTGGCTGCGACTGGTGGGCGAGCACGGTGGACCACGATGGCCCTGGGCTTGTCCAAACCCACCTCATTAATCCCTGCGAACAGCTGCTCAGCGCCGGCAACACTGATGAACGCGACGACGGCTACGCGGCGCTGCGCGGACTTGCCACCCGACTCGGATCCCACAGCGGCTTCACGTCTCGCTGGACGCTGCACATCGACGACGGTGCGTAGCGTGAACGTCCACGCAGTAAGAGCAAGGACAGGGGCGAGGCGACATCCGGGCCGCTCGCCAGCTGCCGCACCGCTGCAAGTGGTAGCCCACGCTGAGATACCGCTCGGGCGAAAACCGCGCGCCGGGCCGACCTCCTCTTTTCTACACTTGTGGTCGTGGCGATGATCTACAGCAGTGGAAGCTGCGATGACCTTCCCGAATACGCGAGGCCGGATGGGTACCTGGCTCCGCTCACCGCCACGCCCACCGAGTGGGTCACGGTCCTCGGTAAGCCCGTCCAGGACAGTTTTGATTGGGGGGTCAGCAGCTATCTGACCCGTCCTGCGGCGAGGGAACATGCTCTGCAGGAGTACACCTGGAGTCAGGCCGCGATCGGCGCCGCTGGGATCAGCACCGTCTACTCGGAGGAGCGCACGGTCTTCGAGGAGGGGCTGCGAGACGAAGAGGAGCACGCGGAGTTCTTCGTACAGCTCCGCACCCATCACGGGCTCGCCGAACCGACGCTGGAGTTCACCCCCTCGTTCCTGTGGTACTTCGACGCCATCCCCAGGAACGACGGCTCCTGGTACTACCTAGACGACGCCGGTCGTGACCACGAACTGGTACGCACCCGACGCACCGACACCGAGCTGCGCATCGACATCGCGGCCATGCCCTTGCGCCGCTACCTCGCCGCACGGAGCCGCTTGCTGGTGATCCAGCATGACCGGGTCACCCGTCTCGATCACGTCCCCGACCCGGCGATCGACGCAAGCGACCGCTCCGACCTGCGGCACTTCGCCTTCCACAGCGGAGACATCCACTCCGTGGACCGCCCGGGTTTCGTACGGCTGGTCGGAAAGCAGATCGTGCTGCCCATCGAGGCAGAACCGGCCGACCTGGCCCGCCCTCACACCTCCGAACGCCGGTTCCCGGAATTTACGGTCGCCATCGACCCCAACACCGGGGAGCGCATCACCTCCACGTGCGAGCCCGACAAGCTGAGCAACTACTTCACCGACCGCGGCACCCCGCACTACGTGACGCGGGTCTACTTCCGGCGCGAGGTCCTCAACCGGTACACCTCTCAGCCGTCCCGCTACCGCATCGAGAACGGCCGCCTGAGCTGCCTGGGACTCTGGGGCATCTCCATCGGCACCAACCCCGACGGTCTCATCGAGGTCTACCTCGGAGACCTCGGACGTGACCTGCCAGCCGAAGAACGCGATCACTGGCTCAGCTTCAACGTCCCGCCCACCGGAGGACGCGACGAGGGCCGCTTTGACCGCGACATCCTCGGCCGGTGGACCGATGGACCGCCCGACCCGCTACGCCGACTGTTCGCCGCACGAGAGCACTTCAGCGCCGCCCTGGGAACGCTTCTGGGACAAGCGGTCTACAAGCCATGGCACCCCGCCGACCAAATCGCTTTCGAGGGCCTGCACATGCCCACCAGCAGTGAGCAGCACGAAGCCGACACCCTCATACTGCTGCTCGCCAAAGGCGTCATCGACTACCTGAACGTCAAGGCCCTCCGGCGCCTTCCCGGAGTGACCGACTCCAAGGCGCAAAGCATCAACTGCCTCGAAGCATGGGTCTCCTCCAGCGGAGGTGACAGCGACGCGCTGATCCGCCCGTTGCGCGTCCTGCAAGGCCTCCGCTCCACCGGGCCGGCCCATCTGCGCGGGAAGGACTGGCACGCCACCCTCACGCGCGCCGGCCTTGACGCATTGAGACCCGATGAGCAGTTCGTGCAGGTACTCACGCTGACCGGTGACGCACTCAGCGCGCTCGCCCAGCATGCCGAGTCACAGCACCAGGCCAGCCAGTAGACAGCCTGCAGTGCCCGCAAATCACTGACACTCTCTGTTTGGTTGCGTGTATGACTGGCGTGAAAAGCCAAACAGGGGAGGGCAGCCGGTGGGTAAGGCGTCGTCGGGGAAGCGTGCGGCCAAGGCAGGCGGCACCCGGGATCACACAGTGCCGCAGATGTACCTGAAGCACTTCGCCCAGCACGTAGCACGCCGCAAGTACGAGCTGAAAGTGCGACGGCTCGACAAGATCAATGAGCCGTTTCCCGTGACGCCTACCGGCATAGCCGCTGAGACCGGCTACTACTGGGGTATCAGTGCCGAAGGGGTCCCTCACCACGCTGTTGAGGAACTGTTTACCTCCCTTGAGGGACACGCCGAAACAGTCCTGAAGGTCCTCCTGAACGATCCGGACTGGGCGCTCACACCGCACTGGCCGTTGAGACCGGACCAGCGCCATGTCCTCGCCTGGTGGATGGCTGCCCAGATCTTGCGCACAACGCGCCAGCGGAAAAGGCTTACCCACCTGCAGACCGAAGCACCGGACATCACCGGCCTCCCGCAAGAAGTGCACACGCTCGCACAGAACAACCCCCACCTGCGCTACATCGTTGAGAACACCGTCAGGTTGGCGCTCATCTTGGAAGCACGTCCGTGGGCGCTGGGCTTCAGCGACATGTGCCTGCTAACCAGCGATACCCCGATCGCCATATGGAACCGCCCCGACGACGAAGACCAGCTGCGCGCCGCCGCACTGAGCGACATCCTGCTTCCGCTGGATCCTCACCGCTTTCTGTTCCTGCCTGGCCCTGCTACTCGGGGCACCGACCGGCGTAAGCACGTGGACCACTTGATGCACGCGAAGGGCGCCATCGGCTTCGCGCTCGTGGAGGTGGCGTACGACGTGGCTGACCAGTTCGTGATCCACCACCCGGAGCACGATCCCTGGAAGCATTGGGAGCCGAACAGCCCGGGTCAGCCCAAGCCGTGGGACGGGCAGACGCACTCTGGTCCTCAGTACATCTTGGAGTACGGCGTATTTCCGCCCAGTCAGAACATTGAACGGCGCTGGACCGTGGAGCATCCACCGCCTCGCTCCCCAGACGTGTTGTACCCCTGACCTGGATAAACCCTGGCCCACAGCCATCAGCGGCCCTGTGTTGCGACCCACGTGGCACCGGGTCCGGCGCTAGAAAGCAGACAAAAGCCCCGGGGTTACGACGTCCCGGGGCCTTTGTTGACCTTCCAGCTCAACAACGAGCGAGGCGGCGTGTCACACCCACTTGATGCCGAGCTCCCGCAGGGCGGCGAGCTGTTCGGCGCCCAACCGGTCCCGCCTCGCGCGTGTGTTCGAGATCCATACGCCGAGTTTCACGGTCACCGGCTCTGCCTCGCCGTGGACTGTGATGTGTTCGCTGTGGGCCCTTGGTACGGGCCGGTCCGTGCCTTCCCGCTCTACCCACTGCGTGAGGGCCGTCAGGCCCCGCTGGAATGCCTGCTGGGCTTTGCTCGGGGCTTTCGTCGTACGAGCGACTGCCGGGGCGGTAGGAGTCTGGTCGGGCTGCACGCCCAGCTTCCACAGCCGTTCCTGCTGCTCGGTCGACAGCAGCTTCCAGGTGGCGGGCTTTTTCTGCCGCTGGAGCCACCGTCCGATGTCGTCGCCTTCGAACAGCACTCCGGGTTCGATGGCCGGCAGCACCCCGCCAGGCTCGTCCTCGGCGAGGTCGGCGAGGACGCGGTAGTGCCGCTGCCAGTCCAGCGGCCACGGGCAGTTCCAGTCCTCATCGACCGCGGCCAGCTGCTGCGCGCGCTCCGCCGCTCGCTTCGGGTCCTTGCCGAGGCCGCCCTTGCGGCGGAGGTTGGCCATGTGCTGGCCGACCGGCATCATCGCCTCGCCCTCGCCCCACACCGCGTCCTGACGCGGCGCGAGGTGTCCCATGGCCCGCCGGTAGGACCGCAGCGCGGCGAGCTTGTTCTCCCACGCCTCTTCGCCCGGTTCCCAGACCATCCCGGCCTCCGGCGCGTCCAGCAGCGTCTTGCGCCGCTCCTCCAGCTCCCCGGCCCGCAGCGCCTTCCGCTGCTGATGCACCCATCGCCCCAGCGGGAAGTCCTTGGTGACGCCGACCTCGCCCTCGACGTCATACGGAACGGCGTAGAGACCGGTGATCTCGTTCTCCTTCCGCCACCGCAGCAGCGCCTGGTAGCCCTCCAACCACACCAGGGACTCGGGCCGGTAGACCCGCGTACGCAGGAACGCCGCGATCGTCGCGGCGTCGCGCGGACTGGAGAAGTGGAGCAGGGCCGCTTCGGCGGCGGCCTGGATGTCGTCGTCCTGCTCCTGGTCCTCGCTCTCGCCGCCGGTCCCGACGATCCGCCCGTCCTCGTCGCGCCGGACGTGGACCTTGCGCTTGCCGCTCGTGAGCGCCCGGGAAGCGAGCTGCTCGACCAGACGTTCGTCATGCGAACGCAGCCCCTGCAATACGGCTACAAGGGGGCGGAACGAGGCGCTGGCGACCATGTCGGTGGGGTCCTCGCCGGGCTCCAGGAACACCGGCACGATGATCCTGGCCACCTTGGTGCGGCCGTCCTTGTTGAGCCGGAGCGCCCGGCCGATGTTCTGCACGATCTCGACCTGGGAGCCGCGGGTGTCGGCGAAGCAGATCGAGTCGACTCCCCGTTCGCCGGTGATGTCCACGCCTTCCCCGAGCACGCGAACGCTGGCGAGGAAGGCGCGGTGCACCCGGCGCCCGGCCGCGTCGATGCCGCCTGCGAACTGGCGCAGCACCTCGCGCCGCTCGGAGACGAGGTGGTCGCCGCACAGCCACGCCGACCACACCCGGTCCGGGGGTACGTGGCGGCCGGCCTCCAGCTCGTAGAACTCCGCGTCGATCGACGACGCGGGGAGCTTCTCCGCCTTCGCCAGGTCCTCGTCCGAGGCGTCGTTCATGTACAGCTCGGCCGCGGTCTCGGGGAGCTTCTCCGCGAACGCGGCGGCCTCCTCGACCTTCTGGTGGAACGTCATGATGGTGCGCAGGTTGTACGCGGCGGCGTGCTCCAGGAGCGCGGTCTGCAGCAGCGCCAGGCGCCGGCCGCGCCGGGCCTCCTCCGTCTCACCGATCACGGGGGAGGGGTCGCGGATCTCCAGGACGTCGATCTCGAACCCGGCGAGGATTTCCCGTTCGATCGCCTCCGAGAGCCCGAGCTCTGCGAGCCACGCGCCGTAGGTGCCGGTCGGGTCGTCGGCCATGGTCGCGATCTCCGCCTCCTGGCCGTCCGCGCCCCTGCGCGGTTGGGGAGCGGCGAGGATGCGCGGGGTCGCGGTCAGGTAGAGCCGGAAGTCAGCGGGGATACGGCTGTTGTCGTGGATCGCCGCCCACGGTCGACCAAGATCACCGGCGGTTCCGTGGGCCTCATCCACGATCGCGAGGTCGAAGCCGTCCATGCGCTGGCCGTAGAGCCGCTCCCCGCCCGCCAGAGCGGCCTCCAGCGGCCCGCGAACCTTCCGCTGACCCGTCGGGTCTTCGGGGTCCTCGCGGTCCACGAGAGAGGCGTACGTAGCGAACACGACGACCGGCCCGGATCCGGCCCACAGCGCGAGCTGGATCGGATTGGTGGTGGTGCGCACGCCCAGCTTGGTCAGCACCGGGTCGTTCTCCAGGGAGCACACCGCCACCATCGGGGCCCGGTGGCCCACCAGGCGCCACGCCTGGGCGGTCTGCGCCAGCAGGTCCAGAGTCGGAACAGTGACGAGGATCCGGCCGTCCGCGAACGACTCCAGCGCGCACGCGGCGGCCGTGATCGTCTTTCCCGATCCGGTCGCTGACACGATCGTGCCCCGGGCACCCTGCGGGGGCACGGACGACCTTGCAGGGAATCCCACCCACTTACGGAAACGCGCTTTCTGGTCTACCTGGTGTTCCCGGAGTTGGATCACCGGCATTCAATGTCTCCTATTTCCTGAGTTCAAAGATAATTATTACAGAGGCGAGCAGAATCTACTCTGAAAGCCTGCCTCTCCACCTGTCACCCAGTCAGAGGACCTCGGTGCAACATCGGTTCACGACCTTCCTTGACCAAAAAGAACATGGTCACGAGAGGAGCAGCACATTAGAATTTTGGTCATGGCTAACGACTTCTGCGAGGTCATGTTCCTTCCATCCTCCCAGTGCGACCATTGCCGTTCAGCACAATCAAACCTCCCCCGAAGGGTGTACATCACGAAGGGCGGCAGCGTTTACCACCGCACACCAAACTGCGAAGGCCTCAAGGACGGCCAACGGTATGCCCGTTGGAAAGGCCACGATGTCCACGACATCGAGTCCGTCCCACGCAGCGACGTCCAGGCCAGGCTCGGCGCTTGCGAGGTATGCCGCCCCGACCTGCCACCACCCTCCTGGTAAGAAAACACCCGGCCAGGATCGTTGGCGGGTGTCCTGTGTTTCCGCCAACGGTACATGCTGCATCAACCTGATGCACGCGCACACTAGAACCCGACACGAACGAGCGACACCCCACCCTTGCTGCCAGACCGGCCCGCGTCAGCGGGCCCAGCACCCCTGGAGGCGCAGCCGAAAGGGGCGTTGAGGCGAGGGAGCGAAGCGGACGAGCCGACCCGGGATGGAGCGCAGCGGAAGCCCGGGAAGCGGGGCAACGCCCCGCCCGGTCCGGGAGCGCAGCGGACGGACCGTCACCCCCGCCTGCGCAGCAGGCGGGGGTGAGCGGGCGGCGCAGCCGCCCGCCAGCGCTCCCGCGGAGCGGGAGCGCAACCCCCGCGCGCAGCGCGGGGGTTCGCTTGCACATCGCGCAGCGATGTGGTACCCGCGGAGCGGGTACC
>NZ_JBFAGV010000026.1:0-90032 GCF_040653855.1 Streptomyces sp. NPDC050856
GTACTGCAGGGGGGACCCTGTGGGAGAGTAGGACGCCGCCGAACAATTTTTGAGCCTCGGTCCCCGGACAGTAATGTCCGGGGACCGAGGCATTTCTGCGTTGTGCCCCGGCTTAGTGTGTGGCCATGCGCTATGAACTGGTCATCTTCGACAACGACGGCGTTCTCGTCGACAGTGAACCCCTATCCAATACAATCCTGGCCGGCTACCTGACCGAGCTCGGGCACCCCACCTCGTACGAGGATTCGCTGCGCGACTACATGGGCGCCGCCGTGCACCGCGTGCACGACCTCGTCATGGAACGCAGCGGGCAGCGGTTGCCCGAGGACTTCGACGAGACGTTCCACTCCCGCGTGTTCGCCGCCTTCGAGCGCGAATTGGCGGCCGTACCCGGTGTGACCGAAGTACTCGGGAAGCTGGTCGCGGCGGGCGTCCCCTACTGCGTCGCCTCCTCGGGAAGCCACGAGCGGATCCGGGTCGGGCACCGCAAGACCGGCCTGGACCTCTGGTTCCGGGAGGGCAGCGTGTTCAGCGCCCAGGACGTGGGCCGGGGCAAGCCGGCGCCGGACCTCTTCCTCCACGCCGCCGAGCGGATGGGAGTGGCACCGGAGCGGTGCGCGGTGGTCGAGGACAGTCCCCTCGGGGTGCGGGCGGCGCTGGCCGCCGGGATGGACGTGTACGGGTTCACGGCGATGACACCCGCCGAGAAACTGGTGGGCGCACACGGGTACTTCGACGACATGTGCCGGCTTCCCGCGCTCCTCATCTGACGACCCGTGCGGCCGGTCTGTCCCCGCGGACCCGAGCGCCCTACGCTGTCCGGCCATGACGGATGCGCGGTTGCGGCGCGGCAGAGGCTCGCTGGCGCTCTGCTTCCTGGCGCAAGGGGTCGCCTTCGCACTGCTGGTCACGCGCATCCCGGCCGTCCAGGACCAGTACGGGATCCCCGACACGCTGCTGCCCGCCTTCCTCGCCGCCGTACCGGTCCTGGCGGGGGCCGGCAGTGCGGCCACCGGGGCGCTCGTTCGAAAGGTCGCGCCCAGCCGGCTGCTGCGCTGGGCCCAGCCGGTGGTGCTGCTCTCCCTGCTCCGGGTCGGTGCCGGGGACGCGCTGTGGGAAGCGGCCGTGGCCTTCGGGGTGTTCGGCCTGGCCGTCGGTGTGCTGGACGCGTCCATGAACATGCTCGGAGTCGGCCTCCAGCGGGCCTACGGGCGCAGCCTCATGCTGGGCTTCCACGCCTGGTACAGCCTGGGCGGGATCGTGGGGGCGTCGCTGGCGTGGGCCGGGGCGTACCGGGAGCTGCCCCTGCTCGCGACCTGCCTCCCGGCGGTCGTGGTGCTGCTGCCGGCCGCGCTGGTGGCGAGCCGGTGGTACGTGGACGGGGAGGCGCGGCGGACGCACGGTTCCGCGTGGCGGGTCGCCGGAGGGCGGGCGCTGCTGCCGCTGTGCCTGGTGATGACCTTCGCGTACATCGCGGACGCGACGGTGTCGCATTGGAGCGCGAAGTACCTCCGGGACGTGCTGGGGGGTTCACAGGAGCTGGCGACCGTACCGTACGGCGCCTATGTGGTCACGACACTGCTGGGGCGGGCGGTGGGCGACCGGGCGGTCCGGCGGTTCGGGGCGGCGGCGGCCGTGCGCGGTGGGACGGCAGTGGCGGCGGCCGGGTTCGCGGGGGTGGCCGGGGCGCCGGGGCCCTGGGCCGGGCTGGCCGGTTTCGCGGTGCTGGGCCTGGGACTGAGCGTGGTGGTGCCGCAGACGTTCGCGGCGGCCGGGCGGCACCCGGCCGGTGACGTGGCGGTGGCGCGGGTCAACGTCTGCAACTACGCCGGGTTCCTGATCGGGTCGCCGCTGGTGGGAGCGGTCGGGGAGGCGTGGAGCCCGCGCGGGGCGATGCTCGTGCCGCTGGTGCTGCTACTGCTGACCCTGCGGTACGCCCGGTCGTTCGCCGTTGAACGGGACCGATACGGTGGCGGGCATGAGCGGCCGCACACTGTTGATGTGGGATGACGCAGTAACCGGGTACGACTTCGGTCCCGGCCACCCGATGGATCCGGTGCGCCTCGCGCTGACCATGGGCCTGGTGCGGGCCTACGGCCTGGACCGCGCGGTGGACGTGGTGGCGGCCAAGCCGGCCGGGGACTCCACCCTGCGGCTGGTGCACCGCGAGGACTACGTGGCGGCCGTCCGGGCGGCGTCGGCCGACCCGAGGGCGGCGGACCAGGCGTACGGGCTGGGAACCATGGACGACCCGGCGTTCGCCGGGATGCACCAGGCGGCGGCGCTCATCGCCGGACAGTCGGTCGGCGCGGCGGAGGCGGTGTGGCGCGGCGAGGCCGCGCACGCGGTGAACTTCGCGGGCGGACTGCACCATGCGATGCCGGCGTCCGCGGCCGGTTTCTGCGTCTACAACGATGCCGCGCTGGCCATCGCCCGGCTGCTGGAACTGGGCGCCGAACGGGTCATGTACGTGGACGTGGACGTGCACCACGGGGACGGGGTGCAGGCGGCGTTCTGGGAGGACCCCAGGGTGCTGACGGTGTCGCTGCACGAGCATCCGCGGACGCTGTTCCCGGGGACGGGGTGGCCCGAGGAGACCGGCGCGGCCGGCGAGGCCGAGGGAGGCGCGGTGAACGTGGCGCTCCCGGCCGGAACGGGGGACGCCGGCTGGCTGCGGGCGTTCCACGCGGTGGTGCCGGAACTGGTCGCGGACTTCCGCCCGCAGGTGCTGGTCACCCAGCACGGCGCGGACACGCACTTCGAGGACCCGCTGGCGCACCTGGCGGTCTCGCTGGACGCCCAGCGCGCGGTGCAGGCCGCCTGTCACGACCTCGCGCACGAGTACGTGGACGGGGACAGGTGGGTCGCCCTGGGCGGCGGCGGATACGCGGTCGTGGACGTCGTGCCCAGGTCGTGGACGCACCTGGTGGGCATCGCGGCGGGCACTCCGGTGGAGCCGACGTCGGTCGTCCCGTCCTCGTGGCGGGACGAGGTGTACGCCCGGACGCGGCAGTTGGCGCCCGGGCGCATGACGGACGGCCGCTGGCCGGTGTCGTGGCGCGGCTGGGACGAGGGGTACGACCCGGCGGACCGGCTGGACCAGGCGGTGCTGGCGGCCCGCCGGGCGGTGTTCCCGCTGCGGGGGCTGCTGCCGTAGGGCGGACGGGGCGAAGGGCGCAGGATAGCCGGTTAGGCCAACTGTGGGGTGTCTTCGACGTTCCGGCGACCCCCGCCGGGGCGTGCGGGAGCATCGGCAGGGTGTTGAGTACCGGGGCGCTGCGTGCGCATCTGCTGGCGGCCGGGCTGGCCGGCCCCGTGGCCACCTCCAGGGAGACGAGTCTGCGCAGCTACCGGCTGTTCGCGGCCCGCGATCCCCGGGTGACGCTCGGGCTGGTGCCCGAGCGGAGTTGGGGCGAGCGGGACCTGCTGCGGCTGATGGCCGACAAGTGCGGGGTCTCGGGGGACCCCGAGCACCGTTCGGGGCCGGACGTCATCGACCCGGACCGGACCCTCGGCGCGCTCGACGCGTTCGCCGGGCGGCTCCTGGAGGCGGCCCGGCGGGGTGCGCCCGTGCTGTTCGGGACCGGACATCCGCACCGATTGCTGGGGTTCTACGCGGGCCTGGCAGACGCTTTGTCAGCGGTTGGCTGCCCCGTTCTCACACCCGCGCAGGGGAGATGTGTCGACATAACGACCCGGTTCGGCCTACGCACGTACACGATCGACTACGTACGGGGCGTCGCCCTGGTGCGGGAACCGGACACGGAGGGAGCCGGTTGTGAGACCGGCGCGCACAGCCACTCGCCGCTGCCGGTCAGGGTCGCTCTGGAGGCACTCGCGGACGCCGGGGGGCCGCTGCCGGGGCTGGTCGTGGGCGACCACGGATGGGTCTGCGGCGCAGGTCAGCTGGGCATTGAGGCCATCGGCCTGGCGGACACGGACGACCCGGCGCTGTTCGTCGGCGAGGCGGAGGGGCGCGTGTCCGTGGCCGTGCCGCTCGATGACGCTGTGCGGTCCGCTTACTACGGACCGCTTACTCGGTATGTAATCAATCGAGCGTGTCTGCCCCAGTAGGCGGCCGGCGGCTGCTCCTCTTCCCCACTCGTATCACCCGCCCCTAGTCTGGTGAGTGAGCGCACCGCGACGAAGAGTCACCGGAGGGGAAGCCGGTGGGCGTCGTGTGCGGAAGGTACAGGTGGGTCATGGCTGCTGCTGGCGAGATGCCTCTCAACGAGGTCAGGTTCCTTACCGTGGCGGAAGTCGCCTCGGTGATGCGAGTGTCGAAGATGACCGTGTACCGCTTGGTGCACAGCGGTCATCTGCCGGCGATCCGGGTGGGGAGGTCCTTCCGGGTTCCGGAGCGAGCGGTTCACGAGTACCTCCGTGACTCTTTTGTGGGGGTGGAGACGGTGTAGAAGGAGTCCCTCGTACCCCTCGGGTTACAAGCTCAGCGCTGAGGCCGGTAGGCTAGGCCGACGTAGGTCGTGTGGGCCCAGACGCCCCGCACCGAGTGAAGAGAAGTGAGCGAGGGTAGTCGTGGGCTCTGTTATCAAGAAGCGGCGCAAGCGGATGGCCAAGAAGAAGCACCGCAAGCTGCTCAAGCGCACTCGCGTTCAGCGTCGCAACAAGAAGTAGGCGACAGCGGTACGCGCGGCATTCGCGGCCCTCCCACCGGTTCCGGTGGGAGGGCCGCGGTGTTTTCCGCGCGTTCTCCGGGCGCCGCGGTCGTCACAGCGCAGCACCGAACCGCTACGGTGCTCCGTAGGCGAGGACCGAACGGAGGCGCTTGATCTTGGGCAAGGTCGTGCTCGTCACCGGTGTGGCCCGGCAGCTCGGCGGCCGTTTCGTGCGGCGCGTCCAGCGCGACCCCGAGGTGGAGCGGGTGATCGGCGTGGACGCCGTTGCTCCCGGGCACCACCTGGGCGGGGCCGAATTCGTCCGCGCGGACATCCGCCAGCCCGCCATCGGGCGGGTGCTCGCGGAGTTCGGGGTGGACACCGTCGTCCATATGGACGTCACCGGGACGCCGCTGGGCTCGGGTGGCCGGACGGCGGTCAAGGAGACCAACGTCATCGGCACGATGCAGTTGCTCGGCGCGTGCCAGAAGTCACCCACCATCAGACGGCTGGTGGTGAAGTCCAGCACGGGTGTGTACGGCTCGGCCCCCCGCGACCCGGCCGTGTTCACCGAGACGACGCCCCCGAAGTCCCTGCCGAGCGGTGGCTTCGCCAAGGACGCCGCGGAGGTCGAGGGATATGTGCGCGGTTTCGCCCGGCGGCGCCCCGACGTGGCGGTGTGCGTGCTGCGGTTCGCCAACATCCTGGGACCGGCCGCGGACTCGCCGCTCGCCGAGTACTTCTCGCTGCCGGTCCTGCCGACCGTCTTCGGCTACGACCCCCGATTGCAGTTCGTCCACGAGGACGACGTCATCGAGGTGCTGCGGATCGCCTCGCGTGAACCGCGACGCGGGACGCTCAACAGCGGCACGTTCAATGTGGCCGGCGACGGGGTGCTGACGCTGTCGCAGTGCTCGCGGCGGCTGGGCCGGCCGACGGTGTCGGTGCCGCTGCCGGCCGTCAGGTGGGTCGGCACGGCCCTGCGCACGGTCGGCGTGACCGACTTCTCGCCCGAGCAGATCCGGCTGCTGACGCACGGCAGAGTGGTGTGCACGGCGCAGATGCGCGAGACACTCGGTTACGAGCCGAAGTACACCACCGCCGAGACCTTCGCCGACTTCGCACGCGGGCGCGGGCCCGGTCTGCTGCCGCCGGAGGCCCTGGCGGGAGCGGTCGACCGGATCGCCGCCTGGCCGCCGCTGGCCGGCGGCGGGCCGACGCAGGATCAGTCCCGGGCTCACGGCGCCGGATAAGGAGCGCAGGCAACGATGGCGGACGCCAAGGTCATTCCGTTCGACGACGACCGGGCGCGGCCGGGCGCCCAGCGCCCGGGGCGCAACGGCCGGCGACGACCGGCTCCCGCCGGCCAGGGCACCCCGCACGGCGCGGGAGACGGCCCGGACGCCGAGGTGAGCCCGCTGCCGGCGCGTCGCGCCCCCGAGCGGGACGGGGACGCCCAGGACGCGGTGGAGGACCACGAAAGGGCTTCTGACGGCACCGCGGGCCAGTGGGAGCGCAGGATCGCGGGCGGGCTGGCGTTCCTGCGGCGCCGGATCACCGGCGAGTACCAGGTGGACGAGTTCGGCTACGACGCTGAGCTCACCGAGCAGGTCCTCATGTCACTGCTCCGGCCGCTGTACGAGAAGTACTTCCGCGTCGAGGTGAAGGGCGTCGAGAACATCCCGTCCGAGGGCGGGGCCCTGCTGGTGGCGAACCACTCGGGGACGCTGCCGCTGGACGGGCTGATGATGCAGGTCGCCGTGCACGACAACCACCCGGCCGGACGCCATCTGCGGCTGCTCGCCGCCGACCTGGTCTTCATGCTCCCGGTCGTGAACGAGTTGGCCCGCAAGGCCGGCCACACGCTGGCGTGCGCGGAGGACGCGGAGCAGCTGCTGCGGCGCGGTGAGATCGTCGGGGTGATGCCGGAGGGGTTCAAGGGCATCGGGAAGCCGTTCAGTGAGCGCTACAAGCTCCAGCGGTTCGGCCGGGGCGGGTTCGTCTCGACGGCGCTCCGGGCAGGGGTGCCGATCGTGCCGTGCTCCATCGTGGGCGCGGAGGAGATCTATCCCATGATCGGCAATGCCAGGACCCTCGCGCGACTGCTCGGGTTCCCCTACTTCCCGCTCACGCCGACGTTCCCCTGGCTCGGCCCGCTGGGCGCGGTGCCCCTGCCGACCAAGTGGACGATCCAGTTCGGTGAGCCGATCCCGACGGACGGCTACCCGCCGGAGGCGGCGGAGGACCCGATGCTGATGTTCAACCTGACGGACCAGGTCAGGGAACAGATCCAGCACACGCTGTACAAGCTGCTGGTGCAGCGGCGCTCGGTCTTCTTCTGAGCCCCGGTCCGGCGAGTCCGGTCGTTGAGGGGGCGGCGTGGTGACAGTACGGCGATGGCGGGCGCCCTCTCCGGGACCCACCATCGCCTACCGCCGTACCGCCGTGCGCTACTGCGCGTCCTCCCCGTCGATGCCAAGACTGGGGAGGATGCCCCCCGGGAGCAGCGGGGGCAGGGTGACGTCCGGGGCCGGCGCGGGGCTGTCCTTGCCGCCGGAGGCGGGCGGGGGAGTCGCCGGGTTCGGTTCCAGGAGGTCGCCGGCGCCGCCGCCGATCAGGCCTTCGTCCGGTGCGGTGCTGGATCCGGAGGGTCCGGGCCTGCTGCTCGTCCCGCCCGATGAGGGGCGGGACTCGGGGGCGGACGGTGCCTGCTGGGACGGGCGGCCGGTGTCCGCGGACTCCCGGGGGCCGCTGCCGGCCGAGGGGCCGGGGCCCCGGCCGTTGCGCTCCGGCACCTGGGGGAGCCTGGACCGCAGTGGCCCGACCTCCTGGTCCATGGCGGCGAAGACGGAGCTCACCTCGTCCCGCACGTCGGTGAGCTGGGCGGGCAGCCGGTCGCGCAGGCCGTTCCAGGCGTCGCGGTGGTTGCGTGCGAACGAGTTCAGCGTGGCCATCGGGGCGATGGCGCCGTCCCGCTGGTACGCCAGTCGCAGCAGCCGGTGGCCCTCGGAAGCGTCGTTCCTCATACCGGTGAGCGCGCGTCTGATCTCGTTCAGGACCTCGTGGTCCAGAGTGCCGGATCTGTCGCGCTCCATCAGGCGGCGGGCCTCGCTGAGCCGGGTGGAGGCATGGTTCAGGTGGATCTTACCGCGGTCGGCGTCGTCGTCCGCCATACCGAGCTTGAGGTCTTCCATGCCGCGCTTCAGGCCGTACAGCGAGTCACCGGGGAGGGCGTCGGAACTGGCAGCGGCCACGCCGCTGAACGCCCCGGCCGCCACACCGACCGTGAGCCCGCCTGCGGCGAGACCCTTGGACCAGCGGGAACGCGGGCGCAATTTCCGGAGAGCGGTGGCCCGGTGCGCACCCCGCCCGGTCGACGTCCGCTGCTCCGGCACCGTAGGGCCCGTGGACGCGCCCTCCGCCGCTGTGCCCTCCTGGAGCATCGCTTCCATGGCGGCGACGAGCTGCGCTCGCTGCACCACCTTCACCTCGGGGTCCAACTCCGGCTTCGGCAACTCGCCGAGACCGCTCGCCAGGGCCAACAGCCGACCGTGCTCGGTCGGTTCGACCGATGCCTCGGGCTGCTCGGCTGCCTGATCCTCCAGGGCCTGGGCGAAGGCGTTCGCCCGCCGGTGCGCCGATACGTTCGCGATCACTGGCGGCACCTCCTCTCGTCATGACGGTCGACTCCCCGGGGGTTCCGGAAGGTTGCACACCTTGAACGCGACCACTCGAATGAGTGAGTGGCTACGGACACGGTGCGACCACAGGGAGCCTGCATCCCGCACAACGAGCGTCGTGGCACTTGGGTTACGGACGAAGGATGATCGGACCAGCGCGTCATCGAGGCGTCACAGACGGTGAGTTGGGAAGTGGGGGGCGGTCAGCGTGCGTCTTCGGGGAGCAGGCGGGCCAGGGTGCGCACCGCCCGGTACTGGAGAGTCTTGATGGCTCCTTCGTTCTTGCCCATCACCCGGGCGGTCTCCGCGACGGAGAGCCCCTGCAGGAAGCGCAGGGTGACGCACTCCTGCTGCTGCGGGTTGAGCTTGCGGACCGCCTCCAGCAGGGCGGCGTTGGAGAGGGACTCCAGGACGGAGTCCTCCGGGCTGCGCTCGACCTCATTGGCGTCGAGCATTTCGCCGGTGGTCACTTCCAGTCGGAATCGACTGGACTTGAAGTGGTCGGCGACCAGGTTGCGGGCGATCGTGACCAGCCAGGCGCCGAAGTCGCGCCCCTGCCAGGTGAACGTCGAGATCCGGCGCAGGGCGCGCAGGAACGTCTCGCTGGTGAGGTCCTCGGCCGTCGCCTTCCCGCCGACGCGGTAGTAGATGTAGCGGTAGACGGTGTCGCTGTACTGGTCGTACAGCCGGCCGAACGCGTCGGCCTCACCGGCCTGGGCGCGCTCGACCAGGTCCATCATCCGGGCGCTGTCGCTGTCGGCGGCCGGCCGGCGGGCGGTGGTCGAGGTGGCGGAGCCGCCCCGGCCGCCCCGTCTGCCGACGGCGGCACCGCCGTCGGCGAGGGCATAGCAGGGACCGGCGGGTGCCGGTGCGGCGAAGGCGGGGACGGCGTACGCGGTGGGGACGAAGCCGCGCAAGTGGTCGAGGACCGTCGCGCGCAGCGTAGCCAGGCCCGAGGCGTCAACCCCGACGTGTGGGTACACGGGACTCCCAGAGGCAGAGCTTCCATCACGTGCAGTGCGGGACCTTTCACTCGTCATGGCGACGTGTGGGGGTTCCGTATGCGTCTGAGGAGAATAACGCTTCGTGCAGGGAGTGCTACACCGAGTTGCTCAAATCATCGGTTCGGTCGCTTCTGTTACGTCTACGCGGCTGATTGAGTCGCACTTGGCGACCGTTTATTGATCGAGTCACGTCGTCATTTGTTTGGCTGGGCGATGTGTTGTGGCCGAGTCGGAGTCGCCGGACTGGCGGGGGCGGGGTGCGGGTAAGACCCCGTGATTGGCCGCGCGCGGCGAGCACGAAGGGCCGGCGGGGCGCCGGACCGGGTGCCGGCCGGCCGAGGTGCCGGGCGGCCCGGGCCACCGCCGGACCGGGCGCCGCCGGGGTCGGGGGCGAGCGGCGGACCCGGGTCGCGGCGCGACACCGGGCGGCGCGCGGGGCCCGCCCGGTGGCCCGGGCCGCCCGGAGGGCGTGGGTGCCGTGCGGGGTGGAGTCGCCCGGAGCCGGAGCCGGAGCCGGATCCGGGGGCGGATCCGGGGGCGGACGGGCGGGAGGCGCGGGCCGCGCCGGGGGTCAGCGGCGGCGGCGGTGGAGGGCGACCGCGGCGGCCGTGCCGCCCGCGAGGGCGCCGACGCCGGCGGCGGCCGGGATGCCGACCTTGGCGGCCTTGCGGCCGGTCCGGTAGTCCCGCAGCCGCCACTCCCGCTCCCGGGCGTACTTGCGCAGCTTGGCGTCCGGGTTGATCGCGTAGGGGTGGCCCACCAGCGACAGCATCGGGATGTCGTTGTGGGAGTCGCTGTACGCCGCGCAGCGCGACAGGTCCAGGCCCTCGGCGGCGGCCAGCGCGCGTACCGCCTCCGCCTTGGCCGGGCCGTGCAGCGGCTCACCGACCAGCCTGCCGGTGTAGACGCCGTCCACCGATTCGGCCACCGTGCCGAGCGCGCCGGTCAGGCCCAGGCGGCGGGCGATGATCGTGGCCGTCTCCACCGGGGCGGCGGTGACCAGCCACACCTTTTGGCCGGCGTCGAGGTGGGCCTGGGCCAGGGCGCGGGTGCCGGGCCAGATGCGGTCGGCCATGTACTCGTCGTAGATCTCCTCGCCGATGCTCATCAGCTCGGAGACCCGGTGGCCCCGCACGATGGACAGGGCGCTCTCGCGGGCGTCCTGCATGTGCTCGGGGTCCTCGATGCCGGCCAGCCGGAACCAGGTCTGCTGCCAGGCGAACCGGGCCAGCTCCCGGCGCTGGAAGAACTTCCGCTTGTACAGGCCCCGGCCGAAGTGGAAGAGGGCGGCGCCCTGCATCACGGTGTTGTCGAGGTCGAAGAAGGCTGCGGCGTGTTCGTCCCCGTGGACGGGGAACTGCGGCGCCGGGGCGGGCGGCGCCGCCACGGCGAGCGCCTGCGAGGTCTTCCGTGCTGCCTCGGCCGACGCTTCGCCCGCGAGCACGCTGCGCGCGGTGGCGGCGCGTTTGCGCGAGGTGAGCCATCCCAGTGCGGCCATGTCGTGAGCATAGCCACTGCGTTCGTCGGTTCCCGACCTGTGGGAGGCCATGGCGTGAACTCCGGGGAGACGTTCCGTCGAACGGACCGTCCGCGCGGGGCGGACAATGGCTGCATGTTCGGACGTACCAAGAAGCAGAGCGCCGGTCCGCGGACGGTCACGCTCATCGGGAAGCCAGGCTGCCATCTGTGCGACGACGCGCGGGCGGTCGTCCGGGAGGTCTGCGCGGAGACGGGCGCGGTCTGGGAGGAGAAGGACATCACCCGGGACGCGGAGCTGCACCGGGCCTACTGGGAGCAGATCCCGGTCGTCCTGGTCGACGGCGAGCAGCACACCTTCTGGCGGGTGGACGCGGACCGCCTCAGGCGTGAGCTGCGCGGTTGACTGATTGAAGCGGGTACCATTGTGTGCGTTTTGTTCGGTTTCGGGGGCGGAGTCGTAAGGAGTGTGAACGGTTTTGCCCCCTTCGGTCTTCCAACGGGCTGACGCCGTCCACGGTTCCGGGGCGGCGCGTTCCGACCGCGTGACCCCGGTCACTTTGCGCGGACAAATCGGACACCATCTTTGTGCACGCGTTCACAAAGACATAGCCTGCTGTCGACGGGGCGGTCCTGGGACATGTGGCCGCCTGCAGCCCCGCTCATCCCGCAGGAGCACCGTGGCAACTGGCCGAACACACCGACCGGCGACCCGTAGCCGAGGAATCCCCGAGGCCACCGTCGCCAGGCTTCCGCTGTACCTGCGGGCGCTCACCGCACTCTCCGAGCGCTCGGTACCCACGGTCTCCTCCGAGGAGCTCGCGGCCGCCGCGGGAGTCAATTCCGCCAAGCTGCGCAAGGACTTCAGCTACCTCGGCTCGTACGGGACGCGCGGCGTGGGCTACGACGTCGAGTACCTCGTCTACCAGATCTCCCGCGAGCTCGGTCTGACCCAGGACTGGCCGATCGTCATGGTCGGCATCGGCAACCTCGGCGCCGCCCTCGCCAACTACGGCGGGTTCGCCTCCCGTGGCTTCCGGGTCGCCGCGCTGATCGACGCGGACCCCGCGATGGTCGGCAGGCCGGTCGCGGGCGTCCCGGTCCAGCACATCGACGACCTGGAGCGGATCGTCGACGAGAACGGTGTCTCGATCGGCGTCATCGCCACCCCCGCCGGTGCCGCGCAGCAGGTCTGCGACCGGCTGGTGGCGGCCGGGGTGACCTCGATCCTCAACTTCGCGCCGACCGTGCTGACCGTGCCCGACGGCGTGGACGTGCGGAAGGTCGACCTCTCCATCGAGCTGCAGATCCTCGCCTTCCACGAGCAGCGCAAGGCCGGTGAGGAGCCCGCCGGCCCGGAGGCGGCCGTGGACAGCGCCGTCGTGCCCCCCGTCGTGCGCGGTGGTACCCCGCTCGACGGCGGACGGAAGGGACCGGACGGGGACGTGCCCGCCGTGATGCCGGCATGAGCCTCCTGGTCGTCGGCCTCAGCCACCGCAGCGCCCCGGTCAGCGTGCTGGAGCGGGCCTCGCTCGACTCCGGCACGCAGAGCAAGCTGCTCCAGGACACCCTCGCCGCCGAGCCGGCCGTCGAGGCCGCCGTCCTGGCCACCTGCAACCGCATCGAGCTCTACGCCGACGTGGACAAGTTCCACGCGGGCGTCGCCGAGCTGTCCACCCTGCTCGCCCAGCACAGCGGGGTCGGGCTGGAGGAGCTCACTCCGTACCTCTACGTGCACTACGAGGACCGGGCCGTCCACCACCTCTTCTCGGTGGCGTGCGGGCTGGACTCCATGGTCGTCGGCGAGGGGCAGATCCTCGGCCAGATAAAGGACGCCCTCGCGCGCGGGCAGGAGCTGCACACCGCGGGGCGGCTGCTGAACGACCTGTTCCAGCAGGCGCTGCGGGTCGGCAAGCGGGCGCACAGCGAGACCGGCATCGACCGGGCCGGTCAGTCGCTGGTCACCTTCGGGCTGGAGCAGCTGGCCACCGGGCAGACCGTCGAGTCCTGGGCCAAGGGCCGGCGGGCACTGGTCATCGGCGCCGGGTCGATGTCCTCGCTCGCCGCCGCGACCCTGGCGCGCTCCGGCGTCGACGAGATCGTCATCGCCAACCGCACCGCCGCCCGGGCCGAGCGGCTGGTGCAGATCCTCACCGAGCCCGGCGGCACGGGCGTGACCGCCCGCGCCGTGGCGATGGACAGGCTCGCCGACGAGCTGACCCGCGCCGACGTCGTGGTCTCCTGCACCGGCGCCACCGGGCTGGTGCTGACCCGCGTGGCCGTCGAGACCGCCATGGCGGCCCGCACCGCGCCGCTGGCGCTGCTCGACCTGGCCATGCCCCGGGACGTCGACGCCGCCGTGCACGGCATGGTGAACGTCCGGCTGGTGGACATAGAGTCGCTGGCCGACGCCTCCGCCGACGCGCCGATGGCCGCCGACGTGGACCAGGTCCGCTCCATAGTCTCCGACGAGGTAGCCGCCTTCGGCGCCGCCCAGCGCGCCGCCCACATCACTCCGACGGTCGTCGCCCTGCGCACCATGGCCGCCGATGTGGTGGCCGGCGAGATCGCCCGGCTGGAGGGACGGCTGCCCGGACTGGACGAGAAGCAGCGCGCCGAGATCACCCAGACCGTGCGCCGCGTCGTCGACAAGCTCCTGCACGCGCCCACCGTGCGGGTCAAGCAGCTCGCCAGCGAGCCCGGCGGCGCCGGGTACGCGGACGCGCTGCGCACACTCTTCGACCTCGACCCGGAGGCGGTCGCCTCCGTCAGCCGGGCCGACATGAATGACGCCGATGTCAAGAACCGAGGGCGAGTATGACCGAGAGGGCCGAGGCCGGGATGGCCGAGAAGGCCGAGAGGGCGTTGAGGCTCGGGACCAGGCGCAGCAAGCTCGCCATGGCCCAGTCCGGGCAGGTCGCGGAGGCGGTCCGGAAGCTGACCGGGCGCCCCGTGGAGCTGGTGGAGATCACCACGTACGGGGACACCTCCCGTGAGCACCTGGCGCAGATCGGCGGCACCGGCGTCTTCGTGACCGCGCTGCGCGACGCGCTGCTCGCCGGCGAGGTCGACTTCGCCGTGCACTCGCTCAAGGACCTGCCGACCACGCAGCCCGACGAGCTGGTGCTGGCCGCGATCCCGCGCCGCGAGGACCCGCGCGACGTGCTGGTCGCCCGGGACGGGCTGACGTTCGAGGACCTGCCGTCCGGGGCCCGCGTCGGCACCGGTTCGCCGCGGCGGGCGGCGCAGCTCAACGCGTACGCGCGCAGCCACGGCCGGGAGATACGGACCGTGGCCATCCGGGGGAACGTCGACACGCGGATCGGCTACGTACGCGGCGGGGAGCTGGACGCGGTGGTACTCGCCGCGGCCGGGCTGCGGCGTATCGGGCGCATCGACGAGGTGACCGACTTCCTGTCGGTCGACACCGTTCTGCCCGCTCCCGGCCAGGGAGCCCTGGCGATCGAGTGCGCGGCGGACAACGCCGGCCTCGCCGCCGTGCTCGCCGAGCTCGACGACCCGCACACCCGGGCCGCCGTGACCGCCGAGCGATCCCTGCTCGCCGCCCTGGAGGCCGGCTGTTCCGCACCCGTGGGTGCGCTGGCCGACCTGCTGGCCGATGGGCAGGCTGTTCATGAGATGCGCCTGCGGGGCGTCGTCGGCACGACCGACGGCTCCACGCTCGTGCAGTTGTCCACCACCGGTCCCGTACCCACGTCGCACGACGACGCCGTCGCGCTCGGGCGCGAACTCGCGTCCGAGATGCTCGCCAAGGGTGCGGCCGGTCTTATGGGGGAGCGAGCACTTTGAGCCCCACCACTGCAACCAAGGCTGCCTCGGCGTTCTCCGCGTGCGGGCACGTCACCTTCCTGGGCGCCGGACCCGGTGATCCGGGGCTGCTGACACTGCGCGCCGTGGAGGCGCTGGCGGGCGCGGACGTACTGATCGCCGAGCCGGATGTGCTCGACGTCGTACGCGGCCATGCCCGGGCGGGCGTGAGCACGCCGGAGCTGGCGGTTGTTGACGATGCGTCAATGCCCGCCGGGGTCCCCGTGTTGAGGGACGCGGCCAATCTTGTCATGGAGGCCGCGCGCGGCGGCAAGCGGGTCGTCCGCGCGGTGAGCGGCGATCCGGGGCTCGACGGCAACGCGGGCGCCGAGATGCTCGCCTGCGCCGCGGAGGGCATTCCCTTCGAGGTCGTGCCCGGTGTCGCCGCGGCCGTGGGTGTGCCCGCGTACGCCGGTGTGCCGCTGCGCGACGCGGAGGGCGCGGACGTGCGCTTCGTGGACGCCCGTACCGCGAGCGAGCGGTGCTGGACGGAGGTGGGCGCGTCCGACGGCACGGTCGTCGTGACCACGTCCCTCGACGCGGTCGCCTCGGCCGCCGGTGAGCTGGTGGCGGCGGGCCGCAAGCCCGACACCCCGCTGACGGTGACCGTCGCCGGTACGACCACCCGGCAGCGCACCTGGACCGCCACGCTCGGCACCATCGCCCAGGTGCTCAAGCAGGCGAAGGTACTGCCGTCGCCGGACGGCCACCAGTCGGCGATAGCCGTGGTCGGTGAGCGCAGTTCCGCCGCCCAGCGCGACCAGCTCGCGTGGTTCGAGTCCAAGCCGCTGTTCGGCTGGAAGGTGCTCGTGCCGCGTACCAAGGAGCAGGCGGCGTCGCTCTCCGACCAGCTCCGGTCGTACGGTGCCGTGCCCAGCGAGGTCCCGACCATCGCGGTCGAGCCGCCGCGCACGCCGCAGCAGATGGAACGCGCGGTCAAGGGCCTGGTGACCGGCCGGTACGAGTGGATCGCCTTCACCTCGGTCAACGCGGTCAAGGCGGTCCGCGAGAAGTTCGAGGAGTACGGGCTCGACGCCCGCGCCTTCGCCGGGATCAAGGTCGCGGCGGTCGGCGAGCAGACGGCGCGCGCCCTGGTCGAGTTCGGGGTCAAGCCCGACCTCGTGCCG
Organism: Streptomyces sp. NPDC050856; assembly: GCF_040653855.1. Classification (NCBI taxonomy): domain Bacteria; kingdom Bacillati; phylum Actinomycetota; class Actinomycetes; order Kitasatosporales; family Streptomycetaceae; genus Streptomyces; species Streptomyces sp. NPDC050856. The sequence goes on from NZ_JBFAGV010000026.1 coordinate 15,732, forward strand.
AGCGGTGAGCAGTCGGCGGCGGGGCTGCTGGAGGACTGGCCGCCCTACGACCCGGTCTTCGACCCGATCGACCGCGTCTTCCTGCCGCGCGCCGACATCGCGACCGAGACGCTGGTCGCCGGGCTGATCGAGCTCGGGTGGGAGGTCGACGACGTGACCGCCTACCGGACCGTGCGCGCCTCGCCGCCGCCGGCCGAGACCCGCGAGGCGATCAAGGGCGGCGGGTTCGACGCCGTGCTGTTCACGTCGTCGAGCACGGTGCGCAACCTGGTGGGCATCGCCGGGAAGCCGCACAACGTGACCGTCATCGCCTGCATCGGGCCGGCCACCGCGAAGACGGCGGAGGAGCACGGCCTGCGGGTGGACGTGCTCGCGCCCGAGCCGTCCGTGCACAAGCTGGCCGAGGCGCTGGCCGAGTTCGGGATGCGCCGCCGCCAGGCCGCCCTGGACGCGGGCGACCCGGTGACGCGGCCGAGCGAGCGGCGCCCGGGAGCGCGGAGGCGCCGGACGACGACGTAGCCGCAGGGGGGCGTTCCGGGCCCTCCTCCCGGCCGGCCGGGTGCGCCTTCGGGCGTGCCCGGCCGTCGTCGTCGCCGGGCGGGCGCCGACGGGGTGTCGGCATTAGCGGGGTCCGAGGCGGCGTAGCGTGGCCGGTATGACTGTGTATGGATCCTTTCCCGGTGCGCGGCCGCGTCGGCTGCGGACGACTCCAGTGATGCGGCGGATGGTCGCGGAGACGCGGCTGGACCCGGCCGACCTGATCCTGCCCGCGTTCGTGCGCGAGGGAGTCACGGAGCCCGTGCCGATCAGCGCGATGCCCGGCGTCGTCCAGCACACCCGTGACACGCTGCGGAAGGCCGCGGTGGAGGCGGTGGAGGCGGGAGTCTCGGGGATCATGCTGTTCGGCGTGCCGGAGGAGTCGAAGAAGGACGCGGCGGGGACGGTGGGCACCGACCCGGACGGAATCCTCCAGGTCGCCATCCGGGACGTGCGCGCCGAGGTCGGCGACGACCTGGTCGTCATGTCGGACCTCTGTCTGGACGAGTACACCGACCACGGTCACTGCGGGGTGCTCGACGCGCGGGGCCGGGTCGACAACGACGCGACGCTGGAGCGGTACGCGGAGATGGCGCAGGTCCAGGCGGACGCCGGCGCCCATGTGGTGGGGCCCAGCGGAATGATGGACGGCCAGGTGGGCGTCATCCGGGACGCGCTGGACACCATCGGCAAGGAGGACGTGGCGGTGCTCGCCTACACGGCGAAGTACTCGTCCGCCTTCTACGGGCCGTTCCGGGAGGCCGTCGGCTCCTCGCTGCGCGGCGACCGCAGGACGTACCAGCAGGACCCCGCCAATCTGCGGGAGTCGATGCGGGAACTGGCGCTGGACCTGGAGGAGGGCGCCGACATGGTCATGGTCAAGCCCGCCGGTCCGTACCTCGATGTGCTGGCGAAGGTCGCCGAGGCCGTGGACGTGCCGGTCGCCGCGTACCAGATCAGCGGTGAGTACGCGATGGTCGAGGCCGCCGCGGAGAAGGGCTGGATCGACCGGGACCAGGCGATCCTGGAGACGCTGACCGGCATCCGACGGGCGGGCGCGCGCATGATCCTCACCTACTGGGCGACCGAGGCCGCCCAGCGGCTGAGGGCGTGAGGGGACCCCGGGCGGCGGCACCGTCCGCCCGCGCGGCGGGCGGACGGGACGTCGCGGCTCCGGACCGGTCCTTCGCGGGCCCGGGCCGGTCCTTCACGGGCCCGGTTCAGTCCCACCAGAAGGACCAGTGCGGGCTGCCGAGCACCGCCTCGGCGGCGTACGCGCGGATGGTGTCGTAGCCCTGCCAGACGTTGTCCGGGCAGAACGCGTGGTGCTCGGCGGCCACGGCCAGGGCCTCCGGCATCGTGCGGGGTGGGGCGGCGACCGAGAGGTCCATGCGGTCGTAGTGCAGTGCCACCAGACGTGTGCCGAAGCGGTCCTCCCAGGAGCGCAGGACCGTGGACAGCAGCCCGGCGTCGGTGTGGTTGCAGGCGCCCAGCCAGCCCAGCGCGGCGGGAACGTCCGCGCTGCGGCGGGCCGGGACCAGGCCGGCCCGGGCGCCCCGCAGGGACGGGGTCTCCAGCAGGCGGGCGGCCACGCGGGCGGCCACGGTGTCCGGGTCCGCGCCGCTCCCGCCGGCCGGGGCGAGCCCGGGCCACCGGGGTGTGAAGGGGGCGATCGTGGCGGCGTCGTCCTCGGCGGTCTCAGGGGGCTCAAGGGTCCCAGGGGTTCCCTCGTAGTCGTCCGCCTGGACGTCCTCCCACAGGGCGGCCAGCGTCCGCTCGGGGTCGTGGTCGTCCGGGTCGGACACCTCGCCCGGGTCGAGGTTCTCCTCGTCCCAGGCGAGTGAGCGGTGTCTGTCGTCCACCAGCAGCACCGGCTGCATCCCGGCCGCCTCCCGCGCGGCCAGGAGGCCGGTCCACGACAGGCGGGCGGTGGGCTCGTCCGCGGACCAGAAGGAGGGCTGGACGCGGACGGTGCCGGGCGGCAGGCCGAGACCGAGCGAGTTCGGGTTGATCACCATGAGCCGACCATAGGGGCCGGCACTGACAACCGGCCCGGCCCGCCAGGCAGGTGACGGCCCGTCAGCCCCGCTTGAGCAGGTCCGCGAGGCGGGAGAGCCCGTCGGCCCCGTACCCCTCGGTGACCGAGCGGTCCAGGAGGGCCTGGAACGGCGCGAACAGCTCGCCGTCGACGCCCTGGTCCCGGAGGGCGTCGGAGATGTTGGCGAAGGCGGTGCGGTTGACGGCGAGGCTGGCGACGTCCGTCCCGTGCCGGTCGGTGTCCAGGGCCTCGCCGAACTCGGGGAGCAACTGGAGCATCGCGCCGACCCAGGGGACCAGCAGCCCGGAGAACTCCGCGGCGGACACCTTCTCCGAACGGACCAGGGCGAAGGCCTGCATGGCACCCGCGATCATGCCGTACATGCCGGTGAGCAGGCCCAGGTCGTACAAGGCGGCCAGGCCCGGGTCGGCGCCCGTCCACGTGGTGCCGCCGAAGGCGGCGAGGACGGGCCGGTGGTTCTGGAAGGCCGACTCGTCGCCGCTGTAGAGGACGTACGCGTGGGGACCGCCGATCATCTGCGGTACGCCCATGATGCCGCCGTCGACGTACCGCGCGCCCAGCTCGGCGGCCCGGGCGGCCAGCTCGCGGGCCTGGGCGGGGGTGCCGTTGGTCAGGTTGACCAGGGTCTTGCCGGACACGGCGGCACCGAGGCCGTCCAGGATCTCCTGGACGTTGTCGTTGGTGAGGAGACACAGGACGACGAGCGGACTCGCCGCGACGGCCTCGGCCGGCGTCCCCGCGGGCGACGCGCCCCGGGCGGTGTGGGGACGGGCCTTGGCGGGCGAGCGGTTCCAGACGGTGACCTCGTGACCGGCCTCCAGGAGGGCTGAGGCCAGGGCGGAGCCCATCATGCCCAGGCCGAGGACGGAGACGGCGGCGGGAGAGGGAGGGGTGGCTGTGGACATGAGGGGGCTCCTGGGAGGGATCTCTGGGTGGTTTCCCTGATCCTCACCCGGGGTCGAACTGCCCACAAGTACCCACTAATTGGTCAGGTACTTACCGGATGGTGCGTAACGGGAGCACGGGAGGGCCCCGACCGGTGTCCGGTCGGGGCCCGGTGAACGTCACCACCCGGCGGACCGGATGCCGTCGGTCTTCACCGTGTTCGCGTGTTCACCGTGTCCGTGTCCGCACCGTGTTCGCCTGGTCCCGTGTTCTCGCGGTGGTGGGTGGATCACCGCGACTCAGTGCATGAGCGCGTCGTCCATGGAGCTCTGCCAGTAGGTGACGTTCGCGGAGGTGTCGGTGTAGGTGCCGGCGGGCAGTGTGATCACCACCGGGGCGGCGTCCGTCGAACCCCGGCCGTCGCGCGGGGCGAAACCCACCGCGAGCTTCCGGGCCGTCCGGCCGTCGCCGCCGCTTCCGTCGGCCGCCGCCAGCGTGATCGAGGCGTAGGCCGACTCGCCGGGGCCGAGGGTCACGACGGCCTGCGGCTTGCTGCTGTCGTTGACGGTGGTCGCGGACTGCGCGTCGTCGAAGCGGAGGAGGGGCGCGTAGTAGGCGTCGCACGCCTTGGAGCCGGTGTTGGTCAGGGTGAGCAGTCCGTGGTTGAGGGGGCGGTGCACGGCCGTGTACGTGACCTTGACGTCGGCTCCGCAGGGCTCGGTGACGGGGGCGCTGTCGGACGAGCCCGCCCCGGCCGTACCCGCCGGCCCACCGGTGCCCTTTCCGGCACCCGAGCCGGAGCCCGAGAGCGAGCCGGAGCCGGAGCCGTTGCCGGGGGTGCCGCCGCCGGTGCCCGCTGCGGAACCCGAGCCGGTCCCGGCCGGCTTGGCGGTCGCCCCGCCGGTCGTCCCGCCGGCGGCCGGGCTCGCCGGTGCGGTGGACGACGGGGGCTTCGGCGCACCGGCGGAGGGCGACGCGGCACCGCCCGCCGCGCCGGGGCCGTCGCCGTTCTGGCAGGCGGTGAGCGAGAGGGCGGCCAGCAGGGCGGTCGCGGCGATTGTGGTGGTGCGGGTCCGGAAGGTGCGCATGACGGTGGTGCTCCCCGTGGGTGTGCGGTCAGTGACGGTTGATCAGTGCGACGACGACCGCGGTGCAGGCGATCAGTACGCAGACGGCGCAGGCGTCGACGAGATGGAGGCGGCGGTGGGGCCGCATCGGTGCTCCCTCTCTTCGGTGGTGCTGGACACACCGTGCCGGGCAGCGTGATTCACGGGCAATCGGCACGGGACAATGAGGAACGCTGGAACGCCGGAACGGCTCTGGCCTGCGGTTTTGTTGTATGCCTGGAACGCTGTTCCGGGATGGCGCGGTGGAGGGGGCGGCCGGGTGGGGACCGAGACGGAAGGGTTCGCGGAGGCACTGCGCGGGCTCAAGGAGCGCTCCGGGCTGAGTTACGGCGCGCTCGCCAAACGGGCGCACATGAGCACGTCGACGCTGCACCGGTACTGCAACGGGGACGCCGTGCCGACGGAGTTCGCCCCCGTGGATCGGCTCGCACGGCTGTGCGGGGCGTCCCGGGACGAGATGGTGGCGCTGCACCGGCGCTGGATCGTCGCGGACGACGCCCGGCGGCGCGGCCGGGCCGCGGCGCCGGAGGCGGCCGGGCGGCACCCGGACGGACCGCGGCCGGTGGACCGCCCGGACGAGGCGGATGCCGTTCCGGCGGAAGCGGCGGCGGCCGGCCGGGGGACGGGGGCCGACGAGCCGGCGGCCGGGCACGACGGTGCGGCGGCGGGACGCGACGGTTCGGCGGCCGGGCACGACGACAAGGAGCCGTCGTCCGGGCCGGCCGGGACGGATCCGGGCGCCGGGCCCGTGGCCCTGCTCGGCCCCGCGCCGCCGCGGGCGACCGGCGGCGACCGCTCCCGGCGGCGGGTCCGGCTCGCGGCCGTCGTGGCGGCCGCCGCGGTGGTGGCCGCCTCCACCGCGCTCGCCGTGACCATGGACTCCGGTGCTCCGAGGGGCACCGGAGCCGGAACGGCCAACTCCGCCGAGCGTGTCCCGGCGACCGGGCCCGCCGCCCCCTCCGGCACGCCGCGCCCCAGCACGTCCATGTCCATGCCCATGTCCACGTCTTCGGCACCGTCACCCTCCGCCCCGGCCGGTGCCTCCGTCCCCGCCGCCGGCGTGACCGCCTCCGCCGCCGCGCCGGCCGGCACCGTGCCCCCGGGGGCAGCCGGGCCCGGCCGGCGCGAGAGCGGCCCACCGCTGGCCGTCGACGTACGCCCGTACGTCTGGCGCGACCCGTGCAGTCAGGTCTACGTGGTGGACCGGCCCCCCGCGCGGGTCCCGCCGCCGCCGTCGGAACAGGACGCGCGGGGCTGGGTGACCGCCCTGGGCGGGGCGCCCGGCGGCGACATGCTGATCGAGCTCGCCGTGCAGGGCACCGGATCGGAGACGGTGGTGCTCCACGCGCTGCACGTACGGGTGGTGGAGAAGGACGCGCCGCTCCCCTGGAACGCGTACACGATGGGCGTGGGATGCGGCGGCGACATGACGCCGCAGAGCCTGGACGTCAACCTGGACGTGGCACGTCCGCACACCGTGCCCGTCGCCGGACGGCAGGGCGACCGGGAGATCCCGGCGGGGGACTTCCCGTACAAGGTCTCCGCCGGTGATCCACAGATGTTGCGGGTCACCGCGCACACGGCCGGGCACGCCGTGCGCTGGTACCTGGAGCTGGAGTGGAGCAGCGGGGACCGGCGGGGGACGCTGCGGGTCGACGACCACGGCCGGCCGTTCGCCACGAGCGCCGTCACCGGGCGGCCGACCTACGGCTACCCCCTCGGCGGCAGCGGGTGGAGCCCGCAGGAGACGGGCGAGGACTGAGGGCCGGGCCGGGCCGTCCCGGTCGCCGCGCCGAGGGGCGCGGCGACCGGGACCGGATCAGCGGCGCTCGGCCCGGATCAGAGGCGCTCGGGCGTGCGGATGCCGAGCAGGGCCATGCCCTGGTGGAGCGTACGGGCCGTCAGCTCGCACAGGAACAGCCGGTTCTCCACCTGCTCCGGGGTGTCCGCCTTGAGGACCGGGCACTCCGCGTAGAACGTCGTGTAGTGCGACGCGAGCTGGTACAGGTACGCGGCCAGCTTGTGCGGCTCGTACGTCGACGCGACCTCGGCGAGGGTCTCGGCGAACTGGTCCAGGTGCAGGCCCAGCGCGCGCTCGGCCGGGGCCAGGGCGAGCTCCGGGTGCGGGGCCGGCTGGGCGGTGCCCCGCTTGCGGATGATCGACTTGATACGGGCGTACGCGTACTGGAGGTAGACGGACGTGTCGCCGTTCAGCGACACCATCTGGTCCAGGTCGAACTTGTAGTCCCGGGACGCCGACGTGGACAGGTCGGCGTACTTGATCGCGCCGATGCCCACCTGGGCGGCGCGCTCGGCGATCTCGTCCTCGGTGAGGTCCACGGACTTCTCGCGGACCACGGCGGCCGCCCGCTCGATCGCCTCGTCCAGCAGGTCGACCAGCCGGACCGTCTCGCCCTCACGGGTCTTGAACGGCTTGCCGTCCTTGCCCAGCACCGTGCCGAAGGCGAGCTGGACGGCGTGCACCCGGTCGTTCAGCCAGCCGGCCCGGCGAGCGGTCTCGAAGACCATCTTGAAGTGCAGCGACTGGCGGGCGTCCACCACGTACACCAGGGTGTCGGCGCCCAGGTTCCGGACGCGGTCGCGGATGGCGGACAGGTCGGTGGCCGCGTAGCCGTAACCGCCGTTGGACTTCTTCACGATCAGCGGCACCGGATTGCCGTCCGGGCCCTTGACGTCGTCGAAGAACACGCACAGGGCGCCCTCGGAGCGGACCGCGACGCCGGACTCCTCCAGCAGGCGGCACGTCTCGTCGAGCATGTCGTTGTAACCGGACTCGCCGACCACGTCCGGGTCGTCGATCCGCATGTCCAGCTTGTTGAAGACGGAGTAGAAGTAGATCTTCGACTCGTCCACGAACCGCTGCCACAGGGCGCGGGTCTCCGCGTCGCCGGACTGGAGGGCCACCACCCGGTCCCGCGAGCGGGCCTTGAACTCCTCGTCGGAGTCGAACAGGGCGCGTGACGCCTTGTAGAGGCGGTTCAGGTTGGACATCGCCTCCTCGCCGGAGACGTCCTCGCCCTTGTGGTCCAGCTCGTGCGGGTGCTCGATGAGGAACTGGATGAGCATGCCGAACTGGGTGCCCCAGTCGCCGATGTGGTGCCGGCGGATCACCTTCTCGCCCGCGAACTCCAGGATCTGCACCATCGCGTCGCCGATGACGGCCGACCGCAGGTGGCCGACGTGCATCTCCTTGGCCACGTTCGGCTGGGCGTAGTCGATCACCGTCGTGCCGGGCCGCTCCGCGTACGGAACGCCCAGGCGGTCGTCGGCGGCGCGGGCGGCGAGGGTGCCGATGATCGCCTCGTCGGAGACGGTGATGTTGAGGAAGCCGGGGCCGGAGACCTCGATGTCCTCCAGGACGTCATTGGCCGGGATCGACGCGACGACCTTGGTGGCCAGCTCGCGCGGATTGCCCTTGAGCTTCTTGGCCAGGGCCAGGATGCCGTTGGCCTGGAAGTCGGCCCGGTCGCTCCGTCGCAGCAGCGGGTCGGCGGAGCCGGCCTCCGGCAGGGCTGCCGAGAGGGCGTCCGCGAGGCGCTGCTGCACGGTCGAAGCGAGGGAAGGGACCGAGGCCATGAGCTTCCGTTCCTGTCGAGGTGGTGGATGGTTGTTCCGGTTGTCAAGTGTCCCATGGGTCCGCAAGCTCTTTGTCGTGGCTTTCCCGGCCTGTGGACAACCTCGGGGGACGTTGTTCCGTCTGGGAGAATGGCGTACGCCAGCCTTCGAGAACCCCAAGGAACCAAGGACGTGCCGATCGTGGCTCAGAGCAGCACCGAGACCGACTGGGTCTCCCGTTTCGCGGACGAGGTCATCGCCGAGTCGGAGCGACGTGCGCCTGGGAAACCGGTCGTGGTCGCCTCCGGCCTGTCGCCGTCCGGCCCCATCCACCTCGGCAACCTGCGCGAGGTCATGACCCCGCACCTGGTGGCGGACGAGATCCGGCGCCGTGGTCACGAGGTACGGCACGTGATCTCCTGGGACGACTACGACCGGTACCGCAAGGTCCCGGCCGGGGTCCCGGGGGTGGACGACTCCTGGGCCGAGCACATCGGCAAGCCGCTCACCTCGGTCCCGGCGCCGGCCGGCTCGGAACACCCGAACTGGGCGGAGCACTTCAAGGCCGCGATGGTCGAGTCGCTGGGCGAGCTGGGCGTCGAGTTCGACGGCATCAGCCAGACCGAGCAGTACACCTCCGGGGTGTACCGCGAGCAGATCCTGCACGCGATGAGGCACCGCGGCACGATCGACGCGATCCTCGACCGGTACCGCACCAAGGACAAGGCCACCGGAAAGCCCAGGAAGCAGCAGCAGAAGCCGGTCGACGAGGCCGAGCTGGAGGCCGCCGAGGGATCCGGCGCGGCGAGCGAGGACGACGGCTCCGGCGGCGCCGGTGGGTACTTCCCGTACAAGCCCTACTGCGGGCAGTGCGGCAAGGACCTGACCACGGTCACCTCCTACGACGACGAGTCGACGCGGATGGCGTACAGCTGTGCCTGCGGCTTCTCCGAGACGGTCGCGCTCAGCGAGTTCAACCGCGGCAAGCTGGTCTGGAAGGTCGACTGGCCGATGCGCTGGGCGTACGAGGGTGTGATCTTCGAGCCGAGCGGGGTGGACCACTCGTCGCCCGGGTCGTCCTTCGTGGTGGGCGGCCAGATCGTCCGCGAGGTCTTCGACGGCGTCCAGCCGATCGGCCCGATGTACGCCTTCGTCGGCATCTCCGGCATGGCGAAGATGTCCTCCTCCAAGGGCGGTGTGCCGACCCCGGCCGACGCCCTGAAGATCATGGAGGCGCCGCTGCTGCGCTGGCTGTACGCCCGCCGCAAGCCCAACCAGGCCTTCAAGATCGCTTTCGACCAGGAGATCCAGCGGCTGTACGACGAGTGGGACAAGTTGGAGACCAAGGTCGCCGACGGCAGCGCCCTGCCCGCCGACGCCGCCGCCCACTCCCGCGCGGTGCGCACCGCGGCCGGTGAGCTGCCGCGCACGCCGCGCCCGCTGCCGTACCGGACGCTCGCCTCGGTGGCCGACATCACCGCGGGGCACGACGAGCAGACCCTGCGCATCCTCAGCGAGCTCGACCCCGCCAACCCGCTGACCTCGCTGGACGAGGTGCGGCCGCGGCTGGACCGGGCGGAGAACTGGATCTCCACCCAGGTCCCGGCCGAGCAGCGCACCATCGTCCGTTCCGAGCCCGACGCCGAGCTGCTCGGCTCGCTGGACGAGCAGGGACGCGAGTCGCTGCGGCTGCTGCTGGAGGGCCTGGACAGCCACTGGTCGCTGGACGGGCTCACCACGCTGGTCTACGGCGTGCCGAAGGTGATGGCGGGACTGGAACCGGAGGCCAAGCCGACGCCCGAGCTGAAGGCCGCCCAGCGCACGTTCTTCGCGCTGCTGTACCGGCTGCTGGTGAGCCGGGACACCGGGCCGCGGCTGCCCACGCTGCTGCTGGCGGTGGGCGCGGACCGGGTGCGCAAGCTGCTCGGCGCCTGACCGCGTCCGGAGGGCCCTCACCGGTCGGTGAGGGCCCTCCGCTCTTTTCTGCATCCTTCGGATGACGCCGGGTTCGGCCCCGGGCAGGACGTGCCGGGGCGTCGGCCGGGGGACCGTGGAGGCATGAGGGAGATCGTGGCAGTCATCGGCTGGATCGTCGGCGTCCAGGGCGCCCTGGGGGTCGCCGGCAGGGTGTTCGGGGACGGTCCGTGGGGCCTGATCGGCAGATGATGGGAGATCCCGACCGCCGGGTACGCGGCGCTCGCGGTGGCGGGCCTGGCCCTCGGCGCGTACGGGGAGCGGGCCAGGGCCGGGCAGCGGGCGGCACGGGCGGGAACGGCACCGTGAGCGGCGCCGTCCCGGTTCACGCGATGTGCTCGGCCTGCCGGTCGGCCTGGTAGCGGCCCTGGAACTCGGGCATCAGCCGGCGCAGCAGCGCGAGGCTGCGCGGGTGCCGGATGCCGTGCGCCTCGGCCAGGTACAGGTCGAGCTCGTCGAGGTCCGGCCAGGCGTCGTTGCGGTCGCAGTACTCCCGGAAGGCCGGGTAGGCGAGCCGGGCGAACTCGTCCGCCGCCGGATCGGCCCCCGGGCCGGCGAATTCCTCCGGACCGGTCGGCACCCTGACCGGGGTCGGCTCCAGGCCCTCCACGTACGTGGGGTCGTAGGCCCCCTCGTACGCGTCCTTGGGGAGCTGAGGGGCGGCGAACCACGGGCTGTGGTGGTTGCCGGGCACCGGGGGCGGCTGCTCCTGGGACCGGTCACCCGCCCGCTCGTGTTCCTGGCCCTGAGCCTCGGCCTCGTCCTCGGTCTGGGCCTGGGCCTGGGTCGGCGCGCCGGGCTGTGACCACTGGGTCCCCTGGGGCTGCTGTGACTCGTGGGGCTGCTGGGGCTGCTGGGCCTGCTGGGGCTGGGCGGGCGCGGGCCGGGGCTGCGGCTGGGCCGTGGGCGGCTCGGGCGTGGGCGCCTGGGGCAGCTCGGCGGCCGGCCGGGCGTGCGCCACGTCGTGCGCCGTGCCGTCGGCCCCGGCCGGGCTCGGAGGCAGCAGCACCGGGTCGACGCCCGCAGCCGCCAGGCCCGCCGGCGCCGTCTCGGAGAGCGGCACCCCGTACCGCGCCAGGCGCAGCGGCATCAGCGCCTCGACCGGTGCCTTGCGGCGCCAGTTCCGGCCGAACCGGGCCTGCAGGCGCGCCTGGTAGATCATCCGCTCCTGTTCCAGCTTGATGACCTGCTCGTAGGAGCGCAGCTCCCACAGTTTCATCCGGCGCCAGAGCCGGAAGGTGGGGATGGGGGACAGCAGCCAGCGGGTGAGGCGTACCCCCTCCATGTGCTTGTCGGCCGTGATGTCCGCGATCCGGCCGACCGCGTGCCGTGCCGCCTCGACCGCGACCACGAACAGGACCGGGATCACGGCGTGCATGCCGACGCCGAGCGGATCGGGCCAGGCGGCGGCGCCGTTGAAGGCGATCGTCGCCGCCGTCAGCAGCCACGCCGTCTGGCGCAGCAGCGGGAAGGGTATCCGGATCCAGGTCAGCAGCAGGTCCAGCGCCAGCAGCACACAGATGCCCGCGTCGATGCCGATGGGGAAGAAGTACGAGAAGTCGCCGAAGCCCTTCTGCACGGCGAGTTCCCGGACAGCCGCGTACGACCCCGCGAAACCGATTCCGGCGATGACCACCGCTCCGGCGACGACGACACCGATGAGTACCCGGTGCATACGTGTCAGCTGCATCGCGGCCACCCGCGTTCCCCTCCCGTTGTGGACCTCTGGCGGGCCCAGCCTGGCACACGCGTACGAGGAGCCCGGACCTCGGGGGAGGTCCGGGCTCCGTAACGCGCCTGTCGGCGGTGCCTACTTGTTGGCCTTCGCGACCGCGCCGACCGCTTCCTTGGTGGCCGTCACCGCGTCCTTCATCAGGTCGGACGGAGTGGGCGCCTCGGCACCGGCGTAACCGGCGCCGTTGTAGGAGACGGTGATGACCGCGTTCTCCGTACGGGTCACGATCGCCGCGTACTTGAAGTCCTCACCGGTCTTCTTCAGGCCGTAGCTGATGGCCGTCGCCTCGTCGCCGACCCCGGGCGCGCCGGAGGTGAGGACACGGGTGGCGCCCTCGGTCGCCTTCACCTTGGCGACCTCCTTGGCGTAGTTGTCCCGGGCGCGCTGCTCGCCGCTGCCCAGTGACGTGTCGGAGTCGTACCGCAGGACGGCGATGTCGAGCCAGCGGTACTGCGAGCCCTTGACGCCGTTGTCCTCCAGGCCGTTCCAGGAGCAACTGCCGCGGCTGGCGATGTCGCTGGACTTGCCGGGCGTCCCCGCCTTGGTCTTCACCTCGGGCACCAGCTCCTCGACCGTCTCGGCCGTGATGGCCTTGCAGGCGTCGGGCAGCTTGGTGTACTTGGCCGGCTCGACGGTCTTCGTCGGCTGCGGGGCCGCGGAGGGCGAGGAGGCGGCGGAGGGCGAGTCCTGCTTCGGGGCGCTGTCGCTGCCGGAGTCCGACGAACAGCCGGCGACGACGAGCATCACCGGGACGGCTGCGCAGGCGAGTATGCGGGTGAGTCGCGGGGCTGATCGGTGCATGGTTCCTTCAGTCGGTCGCTTGTCGTTCGGTCGGGCGTCGCCCCGGGGGGCGTCGTACGTCCGGCCCGGCCACGGTAGCCCGACTCGGTCGGTGACCGGGGGCCGCGCGGGGCGCCGGCCGGGTGGCGTCGGTCTCGCCGCGGTCTGCCACCGGCGCGCTACTCGTCGAGGCGCTCGGCCAGTGTGCGGGCCAGGCCCTGGGCCTTTTCCTGCAGTTCCGTGCTGTCGGGCACCTCGGTGACACGGGCGGCCTGCTCGCCGTACCGGATGGTGACGATCACGTTCGATGTGCGGAACACCACGCTCACGGTGCGGCGCTGGGCGGTGGAACCGGCGCGGGTCAGCACGTCGTCGAGGAACGCCGCGTCCCCCAGGCCGGACAGCACGCGGGGCTCCAGGCCCTGGGGGGTGGCGGGCGAGGCTCCGGGCGAGGTGCTGGACGGGCCGGTGGCCCCGGCGGCCGGTGCGGTGGCCGCCGTGGCGCCGGGGGTGGGCTCGGCACCGGGACGGGCCGCGGGGCCGGTGGGGCCGGTGGTGGCCCGGGTGGCGGTGCCGGGGGCGCCGGAAGCGGTACGGGAAGCGGTGCCGGGGGTGGCCGGAGCGGCGGGCGGGGCGACGGCGGTGCCCGAGGGGGGGAGACCGGCCGCGGCCTCCTTGTCCACGTACACCTGCTGGGCACGGTCGTCGTCGCTGACGGCGGGATCGTAGGAGACGACCCGCTCGAAGTCCAGGCTGAGCTGGTGGGAGGCGTCCGGGGCGTCGGCCTTCCAGCTGCACCCGGCCCGGCGGTCGGTGTCGTAGGTGACGGCGGCGGTGCCCTGGTACACCTGCTCGCGCTGCTCCTCCGGCAGGAGGTCGATGCCGGGCAGCAGGTCCCTGAGCACGGCGCGCCGGACCGAGCCGCAGGGTTCGAGGAGCGTGCGGTACTTGCCGGGGGGCGCGGCGGCCTCGGTGGGGCTGCCCGGCTTGGAGTCGGTGGTCCCGCCGTCGGGGCCCGAGCCGGCGCTGCAACCGGTGACGGCGGCGAGGCCGGCGGTGAGCGCCGCGACGAGCGCGGTCCGGCCGGGTGCGTACGCCCTTCGCTGCACGGTCCGGGGCTCCTTTCGCTCTGCTGCCATACCTGCCGTCCCCGCCGGCCGGCCCGTAAACGGGTTGCCGCGTGGCGCCGGCGGGTGGACACAATGTCTATCGCACGCGCTGCCGTCGGTGCCGGTCCGCTGTCGCTTACGCGGACTTCGGTGGCGGTTTTGCGTTCTCAGGCTTTTCGGGGGAATTGAGGAAGTATGTCGTACGTAGAGGTGCCCGGAGCGAAGGTCCCGATCCGGATGTGGACCGACCCCTCGACGGTGGAGGGCGGGGCGATGCAGCAGCTGCAGAACGTCGCCACACTGCCGTGGATCAAGGGCTTGGCCGTGATGCCGGACGTGCATTACGGCAAGGGCGCGACGGTCGGCTCGGTGATCGCGATGCACGGCGCGGTCTGCCCGGCGGCGGTCGGCGTGGACATCGGCTGCGGTATGTCGGCGGTGCGGACCTCGCTGACCGCCAATGACCTGCCCGGCGATCTGTCGCGGCTGCGATCGAAGATCGAGCAGGCCATTCCCGTGGGCCGCGCCATGCACGACGACATGGTCGACCCGGGCCGGCTGCACGGCTTTCCGACCTCCGGCTGGGACGGTTTCTGGGCCCGGTTCGACGGGGTGGCGGAATCGGTGCGATTCCGTCGCGAGCGGGCCGTGAAGCAAATGGGTTCGCTCGGCGGCGGAAACCACTTCATCGAGTTCTGCCTGGACGAGGCGGGGGCGGTCTGGCTGATGCTGCACTCCGGCTCGCGGAACATCGGCAAGGAGCTCGCCGAGTACCACATCGGTGAGGCCCGGAAGCTTCCGCACAACCAGGGGCTGATCGACCGCGACCTGGCCGTCTTCATCGCGGACACCCCACAGATGGCGGCGTACCGCAACGACCTGTTCTGGGCGCAGGAGTACGCCAAGTACAACCGCGCGATCATGATGGCGCTCTATCAGGACGTGGTCCGCAAGGAGTTCAAGAAGGCCAAGGTCACCTTCGAGCCGGTCATCTCCTGCCACCACAACTACGTGGCGGAGGAGCGGTACGACGGTATGGACCTGCTGGTCACACGGAAGGGCGCGATCCGCGCCGGCTCCGGTGACTTCGGGATCATCCCCGGCTCGATGGGCACCGGCTCGTACATCGTGAAGGGCCTCGGGAACGAGGCGTCCTTCAACTCGGCCTCGCACGGGGCGGGCCGGAAGATGAGCCGGAACGCCGCGAAGCGCCGCTTCTCGACGCGCGACCTGGAGGAGCAGACCCGGGGCGTCGAGTGCCGCAAGGACGCGGGGGTCGTGGACGAGATCCCTGGCGCGTACAAGCCGATCGAGCGGGTGATCGACCAGCAGCGGGACCTGGTCGAGGTGGTGGCGAAGCTCAAGCAGGTCGTCTGTGTGAAGGGCTGACGCGCTCTGGGGGACCGGCGGGTTGGCGCCGGGACCCCCGCCCTCGCTGTGCGGGACGGCGCGGTACCGGACCGGGCTGGGCGGGCCCGGGTGGTGCGGGCTCGGATGGTGCGGGCCCGGGGGGGCGGGTTCGCCCCGCGCGGGGCCGACCGGCGCGGGTGGGACCCGCACGGGCGGGACCGGGCCGGCCGGCCCGCTCCCGGGGCGGGCGCCTCACCGCTCCCGGTGGACCTTGGTGTTGGAGGCCTGTGCGCGGGGGCGAACCACCAGGAGGTCGATGTTGACGTGGGCGGGGCGGCCGACCGCCCAGGTGATCGTGTCGGCGACGTCGTCGGCGGTGAGCGGTTCGGCCACGCCCTCGTAGACCTTGGCCGCCTTCTCGGTGTCGCCCCGGAAGCGGGTGGCGGCGAACTCCTCCGTCTTCACCATGCCGGGGGCGACCTCGATGACCCGGACCGGAGTGCCGACGATCTCCAGGCGGAGGGTCTCGGCGAGGACGCGGGCGCCGTTCTTGGCGGCGACGTAACCCGCGCCGCCCTCATAGGTGGCGTGGCCGGCCGTGGAGGTGAGGACGACCACGGTCCCGGCGCCGCTCGCGGTCAGCGCCGGCAACAGGGCCTGGGTGGCGTTGAGGGTGCCGATGACATTGACCTCGAACATCCGGCGCCAGTCGGCGGGGTCGCCGGTGGCGACGGGGTCGGCGCCGAGGGCACCGCCCGCGTTGTTGACCAGGACGTCGCAGCGGTCGAGCGAGGCCGCGAAGGCGTCGACGGCCGGACGGTCGGTGACATCCAGGGCGTACGCCGTGGCCCGGTGGCCCGCGGCCGTGAGCTCGGCGGCCAGCGCCTCGATACGGTCCTTGCGGCGGGCGGTGAGGACGACGTGGTGTCCGGCCATGGCCAGCTGCCGCGCCGTGGCGGCGCCGATACCGCTGCTCGCTCCGGTGACGACGGCGACCGGGGTGGCGGGCGTGGCGGCGCCGGCGGGCCCGGCGGGGTCGGTGGCGGCAGTCATGGCGGTGCTCCTCGCGCGTGGTCGAAGCGGTGCGGTGGTGCGCTGGTCCGTAGGGGTGCGGTGATCGCACCGGTGGTACGCGGCCAGGATAGGTGTGCGACCGGCTCAACTGCCGCGCGGGGCATACATGATCACGGCCATGCCGGCCAGGCAGATCAGCGCCCCCGTCACGTCCCAGCGGTCGGGGCGGTATCCGTCGGCGACCATTCCCCAGACGATCGAGCCCGCCACGAAGACCCCGCCGTACGCGGCCAGGACGCGGCCGAAGTCACCGGCCGGCTGGAACGTGGCGACGAAGCCGTACGCGCCCAGGGCGATCACCCCCGCGCCGATCCAGAGCCAGCCGCGTCCCTGGGCCTGCCCTCCGCCGCGCACGCCCTGCCAGACGAGCCAGGCACCGCCGATCTCCAGAAGGGCGGCCAGGACGAAGAGGGCGGCGGACCGGGCGATGAGCATGGGACCAGCGTGGCACGGGGGCGGGAACGCGGACGCGATGAGGCGCGCCGGGGTGGACCAGCGGGCAGGAGGAACGGCTGTTGCTCGGCATCTTCTGAGCGGTGTCCGGCGAGCGGCTCGCCCGCGGCCCCGCCCGCTCCCGGTGGGCGCGCCTCCCAGCCGGCGCCCGGCCCCGGTTCGGCGGCCGGCTGTTTGCCGCCGGTGCGCGGGCCGGTGAGACTCTGGGCATGATCGTCGAACGTGCGTACGCCCATGTCTCCTCGTACGACGAACGCGAGTGGCCCTGGTCCGTGCCCTGCGTGCACCGGCTGCTGTCCGAGGGGCTGCGCTTCACCGCGCCGGTGACCTTTCTGGTCGGTGAGAACGGCTCGGGCAAGTCGACGCTGGTCGAGGCGCTGGCGGAGGGGTTCGGCCTGGACTCCTGGGGAGGTTCGCACGACTGGAGGTATGCCACCCGGCGCGGCAAGTCGGTGCTGGGCGAGCGGATCCGCTTCGAAGCGGGGCCCCGGGGCCGGCGCATGCTGGGCGACCGGGCCGCCCGCAAGGGGTTCTTCCTGCGTGCCGAGACGGCACTGGACGCGCTGGGCCGGGAAGGGCTCGCGCCGGACTCCGTCAGTCATGGTGAGGGCTTTCTCGCGGCGTTCCGGGGGAAGTTCCTCCGGCCCGGGTTGTATGTGCTGGACGAGCCGGAGGCGGCGCTGTCGTTCGGCTCCTGTCCGGAGCTGCTGGGGCACATCGACCAGTTGGTCAGGAGCGGCGGCCAGGTCATCTGTGCCACCCATTCGCCGCTGCTGACCGCGCTGCCCGGCGCGGACATCGTCGAGGTGGGCGAGCACGGCATGCGCCGGGCGGCCTGGGGCGAACTGGCCCTGGTGGACCACTGGCGCAGGTACCTCGCCGATCCGCGGGCCTACTTGCGACACGTGCTGGACGCTCCTCAGGGCGGGGTTCAGTCCCTGGCCCAGGCGATGTGGCCGTCGGGACGGACCAGCAGGGTGTCGCGGCGGGCGAGGTCGGCCCAGCTCGCGCGTATCGGCCGGCCGGGCACGGCCGGGGCGTCCTCGGCGGCCGCGGCGGCACCCCGGGGGGTGACGAGCACGAACCGCCCCTGGCGCAGCAGCTCGTACAGGCGGCCTTCGACGAGCGCCAGGTCAGGGGCGCGCCTGCCTGCCAGCCGGTGGGCGCCGCGCTCGGCTCGGTAGGCGATGCCGATGCCGCTGACCTGGCCCAGCGCCCTGGCGGCCGCCGGGCGCACGGCGTTCAGGAAGAGGCCGCCGAGCTCCCGGACCGCCAGGAGCGCGGGGGTGCGGGCCATGGCGAGCCGGACGATCGCCCCGCTGCTGCGCAGCACCGTCCTGCCCACGGGGTGCCGCTCGGAGTGGTAACTGTCCAGCAGGGCCTCGGGGTCGGGTGCCTCCCCGCGCAGCACGGCGGCGAGCTTCCAGGAGAGGTTGGCGGCGTCCTGGAGGCCGGTGTTCATTCCCTGGCCGCCGGCCGGGGAGTGGACATGCGCGGCGTCCCCGGCGAGGAAGACCCGGCCGGTGCGGTAGGCGGGGACCTGGCGCTCGTCGCTGTGGAAGCGGGAGATCCAGCGCGGGTCGCGCATGCCGAAGTCGCTGCCGAGAGCGCGCCGGGTGAAGCGGCGGACCTCGTCGAGGGCCACCGGCTCGCTGTCGGGGACCTGGTGATGGCGGCTCCATCCCATCACCCGGTACCAGCCGTCCCCGAAGGGGACGACGAGGGCGAAGGCGTCCCCCGTGCCGTTGGCCATCAGTGAGCGCGGAGCGTCGTCGCCGAGCCGGACGTCGGCGAGGACCATCGAGCGGATGACCGAGCCGCCGGGGAAGGGGAGGCCGAGACTCTCCCGGACGGTGCTGCGCACCCCGTCGGCCCCCACCAGCCAGCGGGCCCGCAGCGCGGAGCGGGATCCCTCCGGCCCGGAGACCTCGGCGGTGACCGTGCCGGCGTCCTGCCGCAGACCGAGCAGCTCCGTGCCGTACCGGAAGTCCGCACCGGCCGACACGGCACGCCGCTCCAGCAGCCGCTCCACCTCGTACTGCGGGGTGACCAGGAGGAAGGGGAAGCGGGAGCGCAGCCGGGACAGGTCGAGCGACAGCCGGCGGTAGAGCCGCAGCCGGGTGACGGGCGTGCCTTTGCCCACCAGCTCGTCCGCCAGCGCGCGGGCGTCCAGCAGCTCCAGCGTGCGGGCGTGGACGCCGAAGGCGCGCGTGAGGTTGCCGGCGCCGCGCGGTCGGCGCTCCAGCACCACGACCCTCAGACCCGCGGCGGCGAGGTCCCCGGCGGCGAGCAGTCCGGTGGGGCCCGCGCCCACGACGACCACATCGGCGTCCGCGTCCGTGCCGGTGTCCACGCCCCTGGTCCTGCCGGGCATGCCCTCCATGGCGGCCTCCCTCGGTACCGACACCTGTTGGTCAACGACTGTTGGTCAACGCTTGTTGGCAAACCTAGCTCCGTCCGCCCTGGCCTGTCAACGGTTGTTGGCCTACAGTTGTTGGCGTGACGGAAGCCCAAGCCACCGCAGCGCCGGACGCCCCCGCGAGCACCGCAGCCACCGGCACCCCCGGCCCGGGCCGCCGTTCGGACGCGACCCGCTCGGCCATCCTGGAGGCGGCGCGCGAACGGTTCGCCGCCGACGGCTACGACCGCGCCACGATCCGGGCCATAGCCCGGGACGCGGGCATCGATCCGTCGATGGTGATGCGCTACTACGGCAACAAGGCCGGGCTCTTCGCCGCGGCCACCGACATCGACCTCCGTCTGGCCCCTCTGGGCGCGCTGCCCGCCAAGCACATCGGAGCCGTCCTCGTCGAGCACTTCCTCGACCGCTGGGAGGAGAGCGAGGTGCTGACGGCGGTGCTCCGGGTCGGCGTCACCAACGCCGCGGGGGCCGAGCGCATGCGCGAGGTGTTCAAGGGCCAGCTCGGGCCCGTGGCCGCCGGGGTCTGCCCCGACCCGCTGGACGCCCCGCGCCGGGCCGCGCTCGCCGCCTCACAGATCCTGGGCATGGCGCTGGCCCGCTACGTACTGCGGCTCCCGCCCGCCGCCGACATGTCCCGCGAGGAGGTCGTGGCCTGGCTGGCACCGACGATTCAGCGGTACCTGACGGCCGAGCGCCCCTGAGGGGGACCGGCCGGCGGCTCCGCGTGCCGTGCCGGAGCGCCGGCCGCCCCGCCGCGCGTAGCACCCCGCCGGCCGAGCCGTGACCGCCGCCCGTGGATGCCCGCGCCGCTCGCCCCGCCCCGCCGCCCGTCAGGCGGCC
Source organism: Streptomyces sp. NPDC050856 (assembly GCF_040653855.1). NCBI lineage: Bacteria > Bacillati > Actinomycetota > Actinomycetes > Kitasatosporales > Streptomycetaceae > Streptomyces > Streptomyces sp. NPDC050856. Next base: position 35,653 of record NZ_JBFAGV010000026.1, read on the forward strand.
ACGCCGCCGCCGAAGTCGCGCAGCGCGTCCTCGACGATCGCCTGGAGGCGGGCGTGGTGCGCACCGCGCCAGTACACCCGCTGACACTCCGTGCACTGGGCGAAGACGTCGTACGTACGCCGCGTGCCCTGCTCCAGCCGCGCGTCCACCGTGTCCTTGTCGGCCTCGGCCAGTGGGCCGTTGCAGGCGGTGCAGCGGGTCCACGGGGCGAGTGGCGGCGAGAAGCGCTCCAGGACGTCGCGCAGCTGGTCGTCCGGCCGGTCGCTGTAGACGTAGGCGCCCGCCCACAGTTCGCGGCGCCGCAGCAGGCCCCGGTCGCGGGAGAGCAGCACGCGCCGCTCCCCGGCCGAGAGGGCGGCCAGCGCCGCGTCCCCGATGTCCTCGCTCTCGTACGCCGCGTCGACGCCGAGCAGCCGCAACCGGCGCGCCAGCGTGCCCAGATGGACGTCCAGCAGGAACCGCAGCGGCGCACCGGGCACCGGCTGCGGGCGCTCGACCGCCAGTACGTCGACCTGCTCACCGGCGGCCGGGACGTGCGAGGCGGTGACCGGCCGCCCGTCGACCAGCAGCCGGCCCGCCTCGGTCAGCGGGACGCCGAGCGACTCCACGACGTGCCCGAGCGTGGCGGCGCCGTCGGTGAGCACGGTGGTCCGGCCGGCACGGCGCGGCGCCGCGACGAAGAGCCCCAGGGCGGGCGCGAAGCTGATGTGGATCTCCGGTCCGTTCACGCCGTCAGAATGCCACCCCGCGCACCGCCCCAGCCAGGGCATTCCGTCCGCGCGCCACCCCACCGGGTTCCGCCTCTCCGGCGTCCCGCCCCACCGGGTTCCGCCTCTCCGGTCCCCCTCCGGCGGCCCGGGTCGCGCCGCCCGTCAGGGCGCGAGCAGGTCCAGGCGCCAGTCGTTGCTCCGCATCAGCCGGCCCGCCGGGTACTCGACATCGCGCGGCCCGCGCAGTTCGAAGCCCGCCTTGCGGCACACCGCGTTCGAGGGGCCATTGGCCACGGCCGGGAAGGCGTGCAGGTGGCGGCGCCCGCCCACCGCGCGCAGCCGCTCGACGACCAGCCGCGTCGCCGCGGTCGCCACGCCGCGCCCCTGGAAACCGGACAGTACGGTCCAGCCCGTCTCGTAGACCGGCTCCCCGTCCCAGGTCTGCTCCCAGAAACCGATCGTGCCGACGGGCGCCTCCTCGGACAGCAGCACGATCCGGAACATCCGCCCCGCCCCCGTGGTGTCCGCGCTGAGCCTCACATACCGCTGATGGCGCTCCAGGAGTTGCCCGGCCGTCTCCGGCCCGCCGAGGTGCTCCATCATCTCCGGGGCGTTGGCGGCCCGGAGCAGGCCGAAGTCGGCGTCGGACCAGGGCTCGATGCGTACGGGTGACGCGGCGCTCTCCATGCCCGGCACTGTAGGCCCGACAGCCCGACAGCCCGACAGCCCGACAGCCCGGCGGCCGGTCCCGTTCGCCTCCGCCGGCGGCCGGTCCCGCCCGCCGTCACGCGTGTTCAGCCGTGGGGCCGGCCCCGTCCGCACGCTCGGGCGCGCTCACCGGGGTCCCCGCGCGGCGAGCGGGCCGGTACCGGAGGCGCCCCTCCCGGTCAGGGCCACACCAGGCAGTACGGCTGGTGCCCCGCCTCGTGCAGCCGGACGGAGAAGTCCTGCCACTCGTGGAGCAGCTGGTAGACGTTGAACGCGTCCCGGGGCCCGCCGCGGTCGGGGACCGTGGACCAGATGAAGGCCGCCGCGCCCACGGACTCCTCGCCGACACCGCGCAGCGGGTCGACCACGGTCGTGGGCAGCTTGACCACCGCGTAGTCGGGGTGCAGGACCACCAGCTCCAGCGGGGGCACCTTGTGCAGGGGCATGCCCTGGATACCGGTCAGCACCATCGCGGCTATGGTCTCCGGCTTGATCTTGGTGAACATGCCTCCCATGCCGAGCTCGTCACCGCCCAGCTCCTCGGGGCGCATGGAGATCGGTACGCGCGCGGCGGTGGCTCCGTTGGGCGCGCCGAAGTACTTGTAGGTCACCCCCACTCGGCCACTCCCGCTCCCCATGGGTGCGCGTCCCACGGGCTCGTTCCGCTGGCGTCGGTGCTTCCCCCGCCGGGCGGGCTCGGGACCCAGGTCGTCGGTCCCCTCGCCCAGTCCGCCACCGCGATGCATATCTCCACCCGACTGCTTCTTAGGTAACACGGCTGGGTAACACAGCCCCGGCCGCGCAACCCGATCATCGTGTCAGTGACCTCCCCCGAGCGCGTGCGGTGAAACACCTGTCCGCAAGAACGTCCGGGCCTCTGACACCATGGATTCCGTGAGCTTTCCCTATGACGCCCCAGTTTCGCAGACGCGGGAGGGTTGCGCCCTGCCGTAAAACCCACTCCGCCGATCACCGTGCCGATCACTCGGTCGTTCGCTCTGCCGCCGTCCGGCAGCCGTCGTCGCGCATTGCCGCCCGTCAACTCGTTTCCGCAGGTCAGGACCAAAGTGCCGTATTCATACGAAGCCCCAGTCTCACAGACGCTTTTCGACCGCGCGTCCCTCGTGACGCCCGGTGGCGTGAACTCTCCCGTCCGTGCCTTCCGGGCTGTGGGCGGTACGCCCCGGTTCATGGTGTCCGGTACCGGTCCGTACCTCACGGACGCGGACGGGCGCGAGTATGTCGACCTCGTCTGCTCGTGGGGGCCGATGATTCTCGGTCACTCCCACCCCGAGGTGATCGCCGCCGTGCAGGAAGCGGTCGCCCGCGGCACCTCCTTCGGTACGCCGGGTGAGGGCGAGGTGGCGCTCGCCGAGGAGATCGTCGCCCGGGTCGCGCCGGTCGAGCAGGTGCGGCTGGTGTCGTCCGGCACCGAGGCGACGATGTCCGCGATCCGGCTCGCCCGTGGCTTCACCGGCCGCGCCAAGGTGGTGAAGTTCGCCGGTTGTTACCACGGCCATGTGGACGCGCTGCTGGCCGCCGCCGGGTCCGGGGTGGCGACCTTCGGCCTGCCGGACACGCCGGGTGTCACCGGCGCGCAGGCCGGGGACACCATCGTGCTGCCGTACAACGACCTGGACGCCGTGCGTGAGGCGTTCGCCTCGCACCCCGGTGAGATCGCCTGTGTGATCACCGAGGCGTCGCCGGGCAACATGGGCGTGGTGCCGCCCCGGGACGGGTTCAACGCCGGGCTGAAGGAGCTGTGCTCGGGCAACGGCGCGCTGTACATCTCCGACGAGGTGATGACCGGCTTCCGCACGTCGAAGGCCGGCTGGTACGGCGTCGACGGCGTGACGCCCGACCTGATGACCTTCGGCAAGGTCATGGGCGGTGGCTTCCCGGCCGCCGCCTTCGGGGGCCGCGCCGACGTCATGGCGCACCTCGCGCCGGCCGGCCCGGTCTACCAGGCGGGCACGCTGTCGGGCAATCCCATCGCCACCGCCGCCGGCCTGGCGCAGCTTCGGCTGCTGGACGACGCCGCGTACGCCAGGGTCGACGCGGTCTCGGCGGAGATCCGGGGGCTGGTGGGTGAGGCGCTGACACGGCAGGGGGTGGCGCACCGCCTCCAGACGGCGAGCAACATGTTCTCCGTCTTCTTCACCGACGCCGAGGTGGTGAACTACGACGACGCGAAGAAGCAGGAGGCCTTCCGCTTCACCGCGTTCTTCCACTCCATGCTGGCGCAGGGCGTCTACCTGCCGCCGTCCGCCTTCGAGTCGTGGTTCGTCTCCACCGCCCACGACGAGCGGGCCGTCGAGCGGATCGCCGCCGCCCTGCCGGCCGCCGCCCGGGCCGCGGCGGAGGCCACGGAGGCCGCCGTATGAGCGCCACCGGCAACGACGGCACCGAGACCACCGTCGTCCACCTGATGCGGCACGGCGAGGTGCACAACCCGGACGGTGTGCTCTACGGGCGCCGGGCCGGCTTCCACCTCTCCGAGCTCGGTCGGCAGATGGCCGACCGGGTCGCGGAGCACCTCTCCGGGCGCGATGTCACCCATGTCGTGGCCTCGCCGCTGGAGCGCGCCCAGGAGACCGCCCAGCCGATCGCCAAGGCGCACAGCCTGGATCTGGCCACCGACGAGCGGCTGATCGAGGCGGGCAACGTCTTCGAGGGCAAGACCTTCGGCGTGGGCGACGGCGCGCTGCGCAGGCCGTCCAACTGGAAGCACCTGACCAATCCGTTCCGGCCCTCGTGGGGCGAGCCGTACATCGACCAGGTGGTACGGATGATGGCCGCGCTGAACGCGGCCCGGGACGCGGCGCGCGGGCACGAGGCGGTCTGCGTGAGCCACCAGCTCCCGATCTGGATCGTGCGCAGCTTCGTGGAGCGGCGCCGCCTGTGGCACGACCCCCGCCGGCGGCAGTGCACGCTCGCGTCGCTGACCACGTTCACCTACCACGGTGACCGCATCGTCTCGGTCGGTTACAGCGAGCCGGCCCGTGACCTCGTACCGCCCCACCTCCTGGCCGGCGCCAGGCCCGTGCGGGGAAGGGCCCCGGGGCGGGGCGGCGGGAACGGGAATGGCGGAAAGGCATTCGGCGCGTAGTCATATCGTCACTCCAGGGATTATGTGGTAATCGCTGGAACCCTCACCGCGGCCCGCACCTCTCACTGATTGCCGGAATTGACCGAATGTCCGGCATTCAGCGAGCGCGGATGGGGACGATATGCGCGGGATCAGCCGAAGGAGCTTGCTCGGAGCGGGTGTTGGGGCCGCGGCCGCGATCGGTGTCGCCGGCTGCGGCCCCAGTGGTGGGAGCGGATCCGGCCAGGCCGGCCCGCAGCCGGGCAAGGGCGGCGCGACGCCCGGCAGGCCGGAGGGGCGCCTGATAGGCGACGGCTCCACGTCCGACACCGGAAAGCAGCCCCACCAGCCCGACAGGCCCGTCCCCCTGGAGCCGGGCCAGACCCCGCCGCAGTTCGTGGTCTTCTCCTGGGACGGGGCGGGCGAGGTCGGCAACGGCCTGTTCCCCCGCTTCCTGGACCTGGCCAAGGACCACGGGGCGGCCATGACCTTCTTCCTCTCCGGGCTCTATCTGCTGCCGGAGTCGAAGAAGACCCTCTACCGGCCGCCCAACAACCGGGTCGGTGCCTCCGACATCGACTACCTCACCGACGACCACATCAAGCAGACCCTGAAGTACGTCCGCCGGGCCTGGCTCGACGGACACGAGATCGGCACCCACTTCAACGGGCACTTCTGCGTCGGCTCGGGCTCGGTCGGGAAGTGGACCCCGGACCAGTGGCGCAGCGAGATCGACCAGGCCGTGAAGTTCGTCACCGAGTGGAAGACCAACACCGGCTGGACCGATCTCGACCCGCTGCCCTTCGACTACCGCAAGGAACTCGTCGGCAGCCGCACCCCCTGCCTGCTCGGCCAGGACAATCTGCTGCCCACCGCCGGGAAGCTCGGCTGGCGCTACGACTCCAGCTCGCCCGGCGGACGCCAGAAGTGGCCCGTCAAGCGGAAGGGCGTCTGGGACCTGCCGCTCCAGGCCATGCCCTTCCCCGGCCACTCCTTCGAGGTGCTCTCGATGGACTACAACATCCTGGCCAATCAGTCGAAGAATTCGACCAAGGGCATGCCGTCCCGGTATCCGGGCTGGAAGAAGCAGGCCACCGAGGCATATCTCGCCGGGTTCAAGCGGGCCTACGAGTCCAATCGCGCGCCCTTCTTCATCGGCAACCACTTCGAGAAGTGGAACGGCGGTATCTACATGGACGCCGTCGAGGAGGCACTCAAGGGGATGGCGGGCAAGAAGGACGTGCGGCTGGTCTCCTTCCGGCAGTTCGTCGACTGGCTGGACGTGCAGGATCCCCGGATCCTCGACAAGCTCCGGACGCTGGAGGTCGGCCAATCCCCGGCCGGTGGCTGGAACAGCTTCCTCAAGCCCTCCTGACAAGGGGCCGTACAGGCAGCGAGGGGGGCGGGCAAGATCCCCGGAACGCCCATGCGAAACTTTTCACATGAGCCTTAGCCGTGCCCCTCGAAGCATCGTGCTCGTTCCCGGCGCCGTTGTGGCCGCGCTCACGCTGACGGCGTGCGGCGGCGGCTCCAGCGGCACCGCCGGTGGTGGTGGAGACACCAACTTCGTCACCGACACCGGCGGTGTCGCCACGGTGGCCAAGGGCGAGCGCCGGGCCCCCGGCAAGCTGGCGGGCGAGACCCTCGCGGGCGGCCGGCTCGATGTCGCCGACCTCAGGGGCAAGGTCGTCGTCATGAACATCTGGGGCTCCTGGTGCACGCCGTGCCGCGCCGAGGCCAAGCATTTCGCCAAGGTCTCCAAGGAGTACAAGGCGAAGGGCGTGGAGTTCGTGGGCATCAACGTCCGCGACTCCAACAAGCAGACCGCGGTGAACTTCGAGAAGGATTTCGGCATTGAGTATTCGAGTCTGTACGACCCGATCTCTAAGCTGATCCTCAATGGCTTCCCCAAGGGCACCCTGAATCCCCAGGGCATTCCCTCCACCATCGTGCTCGACCGCGACGGAAAGATCGCCGCACGGGCGCTGACGGCGCTGAACGAGGAGAGGCTCCGTTCGCTGATCGCCCCCCTCGCCGCCGAGACGCCCACCGGCCGGGCCGACGCGAAGCCCGCCGGGCGGACCGCCGACAAGGCCGACAAGTAGATGAACGAGACGGTATTCAGCGGGGCGCTCCTGCTGGCGCTGCCGATCGCCGTACTCGGCGGACTGGTGTCGTTCTTCTCGCCCTGCGTCCTGCCCCTGGTCCCGGGCTACCTCTCGTACGTGACCGGGGTGACCGGTACCGACCTCGCCGAGGCCAGGCGCGGCCGCATGGTGGCCGGCGCCGGTCTGTTCGTGCTCGGTTTCTCGGCCGTGTTCGTCTCGGGCGGGGCGCTGTTCGGCTACTCCGGCCAGACCCTCCAGCAGCACCGTGAGGTGCTGACCACGGTGCTGGGCGTGCTGATGGTGCTCATGGGCGTCTTCTTCATGGGCCTCATGCCCTGGCTCACCCAGCGCGAGTTCCGCTTCCACCGGCGCCCGACCGCCGGCCTGGTCGGGGCTCCGCTGCTCGGCGCCCTCTTCGGCATCGGGTGGACACCGTGCATCGGCCCGACACTCGCCTCGGTCCAGGCCCTCGCCCTCAGCCAGGCCAGCGCGGGCCGCGGGGCGCTGCTGACCCTGGCGTACTGCCTCGGGCTCGGCCTGCCCTTCATCCTCGCCGCGGTCGCCTTCCGCAAGGCGCTGGGCGCGTTCGGCTGGGTCAAGCGGCACTATGCCTGGGTGATGCGGATCGGCGGCGGCATGATGATCGTGACCGGGGTGCTGCTGCTCACCGGTGCGTGGGACGCCCTGGTGCAGCAGATGCAGGGCTGGGCCAACGGCTTCCAGGTGGGGATCTGAGTCACATGAGCAAGACCGAGACCACGCGCGCCGCCGAGTCGGCCGAGCGCGCCGAGCGCCAGGAGCTCGGCGCGGCCGGTGCCCAGCTCTCCACCGCTCCCCAGGAGGAGCCCCGGGAGGACGCCCGGGACGGCTCCCGCGAGGGGCCGGTCTCCGGCCCCACCCTCGGGGTGATCGGCTGGATCCGCTGGTTCTGGCGCCAGCTGACCTCCATGCGGATCGCCCTGCTCCTGCTCTTCCTGCTCTCCCTGGGCGCGATCCCCGGCTCGCTCATCCCGCAGAACAGCGCGGACGAGGTGAAGGTACGCACCTTCAAGGAGGCCCATGAGACGCTGGCGCCGATCTACGACCGGCTCCAGCTGTTCGACGTCTACAGCTCGGTGTGGTTCTCCGCGATCTACATCCTGCTGTTCGTCTCGCTCATCGGCTGCATCGTCCCGCGCACCTGGCAGTTCGTCGGCCAGCTGCGCGGCCGGCCGCCCGCCGCGCCCAAGCGGCTCACCCGCCTCCCCGCCTACACCACCTGGCGTACCGAGGCCGCGCCGGAGCAGGTCCGTGACGCGGCGCTCGCGATGCTGCGCAAGCGCCGCTTCCGCGCCCACACCGCCGGTGACGCCGTCGCCGCCGAGAAGGGCTACCTGCGCGAGGTCGGCAACCTGCTCTTCCACGTCGCGCTGATCGTGATGCTGGTGGCGTTCGCCACCGGCCAGCTCTTCAAGTCCGAGGGCGGCAAGCTGGTCGTCGAGGGCGACGGCTTCTCCAACACCCTCACCCAGTACGACGACTTCAAGTCCGGCTCCCTGTTCCGTACGGAGGACCTGGCGCCGTTCAGCTTCACCCTGGACCAGTTCACCGGTACCTACGAGACCAGCGGCCCGCAGCGCGGCACCCCCCGCACCTTCGAGGCCCACGTCGAGTACTCCACGGCCGGCGGCCGGGAGGAGAAGGGCGTCATCCGGGTCAACGAGCCGCTGGAGGTGGACGGCTCCAAGGTGTACCTGATCTCGCACGGGTACGCCCCGGTGGTCACCATCCGCGACGGCAGGGGCGACATCGTCCAGCGGGGCCCCGTGCCGCTGCTGCCGATCGACAACAACGTCACCTCCACCGGCGTCATCAAGGTGATGGACGGCTACCGCGACAGGAACGGCAAGAAGGACCAGCTGGGTTTCCCCGCCTTCTTCGTCCCCACCTACGCGGGCAAGGGCAACGGCCAGATGTTCTCGCAGTTCCCGGGCCTGGTGCACCCGGTGCTGAACGTGGGCGCCTACCACGGCAGCCTCGGCGTCGACTCCGGTGTGCCGCAGAACGTGTACCAGCTGGACACCCGGAAGATGACGCCGTTCAAGGACGCCCAGGGCAACGTGCTGAAGAAGACGCTGCTGCCGGGCGAGAGCATGACGCTGCCGGACGGCGCGGGCTCGATCACCTTCGAGAGGGAGATCAAGGAGTGGGCCAGCTTCCAGATCTCCCACCAGCCGGGCAACGGTCTCGCGCTCTCGGGGGCCGTCATCGCCATCGCCGGCCTGGTCGGCTCGCTGTTCATCCAGCGCCGCCGGGTGTGGGTTCGCGCCGTGCGCGGTGCGGACGGTGTCACCGTGGTGGAGATGGCGGGGCTGGGCCGCAGCGAGTCGGCGAAGCTCCCCGAGGAGCTGGCCGACCTGGCCGTCACCCTGCACGCGCAGGCGCCGACCGCGCCTGATCCTGAAGAAGTTCCTGCCGAAGGGGCTGAGAAGTGAATCTCGCCGCCGCATCCAACGAGAGCCTGGCGCAGAGCAGCAATGTGCTCATCTACTCCGCGATGGCCGTCTACACGCTGGCGTTCCTCGCGCACATCGCCGAGTGGGTGCTGGGCAGCCGCAGCAAGGTCGGCCGTACGGCCGCCGCGCTGACCGGTGGCCGCGGGACCGCCTCCTCGCCCTCCGTCGGCGTCCGGGTCGAGCAGCGGGGCGCCGGCACCACCGTCCTGGACCGGCCCAAGGTGATCACCCGGTCCGCGGCCGGCGCGCGCGACGTGCCGGACGGCCCGGGCGCGGCGGCGGGCGACGAACAGGGCGACCTGTACGGGCGGATCGCCATCTCGCTGACCACGCTGGCCTTCCTCGTCGAGGCCGCCGGCGTGGTCGCCCGCGCGCTGTCGGTCCAGCGCGCCCCGTGGGGCAACATGTACGAGTTCTCCACCACCTTCTCCACCGTGGCGGTCGGCGCGTACCTGGGCTTCCTCGTCGCCAGGAAGAACGTCCGGTGGATGGGCCTGCCGCTGGTCACCACGGTCCTGCTGGACCTGGGCATCGCGGTCACCTGGCTGTACACCGACAGCGACCAGCTCGTCCCCGCCCTGCACTCGTACTGGCTGTGGATCCACGTCTCCACCGCCATCTTCTGCGGCGCGGTCTTCTACCTGGGCGCCGTCGCCACGCTGCTGTACCTCTTCCGGGACTCCTACGAGAACAAGCTCGCGGGCGGCGGCAGGCCCAGCGCCTTCGCCCGCTCGGTGCTGGAGCGGCTCCCGGCCGCCGCGAGCCTGGACAAGTTCGCGTACCGCGTCAACGCGGCGATCTTCCCGCTGTGGACGTTCACGATCATCGCGGGCGCCATCTGGGCCGGGGACGCCTGGGGCCGCTACTGGGGCTGGGACGCCAAGGAGGTGTGGTCGTTCATCACCTGGGTCGCCTACGCGGCGTACCTGCACGCCCGGGCCACGGCGGGCTGGAAGGGCCGCAGGGCCGCCTACATCGCGCTGGTGGCCTTCGCGTGCTTCCTCTGGAACTACTACGGCGTGAACATCTTCGTCAGCAGCATGCACTCGTACGCGGGCGTGTGAGCCGGGGCGGAGCGGCCGGGCGCCGGTGAGGCCCCTTCGCCCGCCCCGCCCCGCCGTCCGCGCCGCCGCCCCGCCACGGCCCGGACCGTGGCCGGGCGGCGCACTTGGCGAAGCGAGGCCGTGCGGGGCGGCGGGCCGGGCGCGCGGCGTCGCGTGTGCCGCGAGGGGACCGGCGGGCGTGCGCCGTACGGCCGGCGCGGTTCGTGCCGCGACGGGACCGGCGGGGGTGCGCTCAGCCCTTGTCGGGGTTGTCGCCGTCCTGCTCGCGCCGCTTCAGCTCCTCCTCGCGGCGGCGCAGGTCGGCCTCCCAGTCCTTGAGCAGCGACTCGTCCCGCCCGGTCTCGTCCTTGAGGGACTTCAGGAACTCGGGGTTGTCGTCCGGCGCCACCCAGCCGGCCCGGCGGTCGCGGTTCCGCTCGCCCGGCGTGCGGCCGCCGGCCGCGGCGCGGCGCGTCTTCCCGGCGGCCAACCAGACGATCGGGCCGACGATCCAGAAGAGCAGGATGATGAAGATCCAGGCCACCTTGGGAAGGTGCTTGGCCTCGTCCTCGGGGGTGTTCAGGCAGTCGATGAACGCGTAGATCGTCAGCGCCAGCGGCAGGATGTACATCAGTGCCCTGAGCATGTGGGACAGCCCCCTGGAAGCATTGGCGGGCCGTGTTCGGACAGCCCCGGTGACGAGTCCAGCGTAGCCGGTGGCGGATACTTGGCCCCATGGCTTACGACGATCTCCGCTCGCTCCTCCGGGCCCTCGACCGCGAAGGCGACCTCAAGCGCATCAAGGCCGAAGTCGACCCCCACCTGGAGGTCGGGGAGATCGTGGACCGGGTGCAGAAGTCCGGCGGGCCCGCGCTCCTCTTCGAGAACGTCAAGGGCTCGGCGATGCCGCTGGCGATGAACGTCTTCGGGACGGACCGGCGGCTGCTCAAGGCGCTCGGCCTCACCTCGTACGACGAGATCAGCGACAAGATCGGCGGACTGCTCAGGCCGGAGCTGCCCAGCGGCTTCATCGGGGTCCGGGAGGCGTTCGGCAAGCTCGGCGCGATGACCCACGTACCGCCGAAGAAGGTCAAGGACGCGCCCGTGCAGGAGGTCGTGCTGCGCGGGGACGAGGTGGACCTGGAGCGGCTCCCGGCGCTGTTCACCTGGCCCAAGGACGGCGGCTCCTTCTTCAACCTCGGGCTGACGCACACCAAGCACCCCGAGAACGGCATCCGCAACCTCGGCCTCTACCGCCTCCAGCGCCACGACAAGCGCACCATCGGTATGCACTGGCAGATCCACAAGGACAGCCGCAACCACTACCAGGTGGCCGCCAGGCGGGGTGAGCGGCTGCCGGTCGCCATCGCCTTCGGCGCCCCGCCGGCCGTCACGTACGCCTCCACGGCGCCGCTGCCGGAGGACATCGACGAGTACCTGTTCGCGGGCTTCCTCCAGGGCAAGCGGATCGAGATGGTCGACTGCAAGACGGTGCCGCTCCAGGTCCCGGCGCATGCGGAGGTGGTGCTGGAGGGCTGGCTGGAGCCCGGCGAGATGCTGCCGGAGGGGCCGTTCGGCGACCACACCGGCTTCTACACGCCGCAGGAGCCGTTCCCGGCGCTGACCATCGACTGTGTGACGATGCGCCGCCGCCCGGTGCTCCAGTCCATCGTGGTGGGCCGCCCGCCCACCGAGGACGGGCCGCTGGGGCGGGCGACCGAACGCTTCTTCCTGCCGCTGCTGAAGATCATCGTCCCGGACATCGTGGACTACCACCTGCCGGAGTCCGGCGGCTTCCACAACTGCGCGATCGTCTCCATCGAGAAGAAGTACCCGAAGCACGCCCAGAAGGTCATGCACGCCATCTGGGGCGCGCACATGATGTCGCTGACCAAGCTGATCGTGATCGTCGACGCCGACTGCGACGTCCGCAACATGCACGAGGTCTCCTGGCGGGCCCTGGGCAACACCGACTACACCCGCGACCTCACCGTGGTCGAGGGCCCCGTCGACCACCTCGACCATGCCTCCTACCAGCAGTTCTGGGGCGGCAAGGCGGGCATCGACGCGACCAGGAAGTGGCTTGAGGAGGGTTACACCCGGGACGGCGGCTGGCCCGACATGGTCGAGTCGGACCCGGCGACGGCGGCGCTGGTGGACCGGCGCTGGAAGGAGTACGGCCTGTGAGCCCCGTCGCCGTGGGCGGCCCGGCCCTCTTCATCGGCACCGGCACCGCCTACGTGGCCCTGGTGCGCCCCGAACTCGACCCGGCCGACCCGGGCGTCCGGCTGGCCGCGGAGCGGGCGGGCGTCGCGCCCGAGGAGTTCGCCGGGCCCGGGGACACCTGGGCGGTCCTCTTCGAGGACGACGGCGGGGGCGACGGCTTCGAGCTGCCCGGCCTGCGCGACTCCGAGGCCGCCGGCTTCGCGGAGCGGCTGCGCGCCGAGCTGGCCGCGGCTCGGACGCCCGGCGGCACACCGGAGCCGTTCGGCGTCGACGGCGGCAGCGTGCTGAGCCTCGACGCCCGCCCGGCCGGCGGGGACGCGTACACCTTCGCGGCGCGCCTCACCCCGCCCGGCGACGAGCCGGCGGAGCTGACCGTGGAGACGGGACCGGTGTCCGCCGCCGACCTGCTGGCCGACCTCGACGCGTTCCTCGGGAGCCTCGCATGATGACGACCGCCGACGGGGTGGTGGAGCCGGGGCCCGCGCCGAAGGGCCGCGGTGGGGTGCGGGCCTTCCTGCGGCTGGTGATGATCGAGCACTCGGTCTTCGCGCTGCCCTTCGCCTACATCGCGTCCCTGACCGCGATGTTCCAGGCCGACCGGAGCGTCCACTGGGTCGAACTGCTGCTGGTCACCGTCGCGATGGTCGGCCTGCGGACGTTCGCCATGGCCTGCAACCGGATCATCGACCGGGAGATCGACGCCCGCAACCCGCGCACCGCCGGCCGCGAACTGGTCACCGGCGCGGTGTCGGTGCGTTCGGCGTGGACCGGGGCGCTGGTGGCCCTGGCCGCCTTCCTGGGCGCCGCGGCGCTGCTGAACCCGCTGTGCCTGGCGCTCGCGCCCATCGCCGTCGTACCGATGGTGGTCTATCCGTACGGCAAGCGGTTCACCCACTTCCCGCACGCCATCCTCGGCCTGGCCCAGGCGATGGGCCCGGTCGGGGCGTGGATCGCGGTGACCGGCGCGTGGTCGTGGGACGCGGTGATACTGGGCCTGGCGGTCGGGGTCTGGATCGGTGGTTTCGACCTGATCTTCGCCTGCCAGGACGTCCAAGCCGACCGCGCCCACGGGGTGCTGTCGGTGCCGGCCCGCTTCGGGGTGCCGGCCGCGCTGCACGGCGCGCGGGGCTGCCACGTGGTGACCACCGGGCTGCTGGTCTGGTACGCGCTGGCCACCGGGGCCGGGGCGTTCTTCTGGGCCGGACTCGCCCTCGTCGCGGTGGCGTTCGTCTACGAGCACACCATCGTGCGCCCGCACGACCTGTCGCGGCTGAACCGGGCGTTCTTCACCACCAACGGGTTCATCGGCATCTCGCTCTTCGGGTGCGCGCTGGCCGACCTCCTGGCGCGCGGCCTCACGGTGTGAGGGGCGCCGCCCCGCGGGTGGGGCGGCGGCGGAAGACGAACGCCGCCGCCACGCCCGCCACCAGGCCGAAGAGGTGTCCCTGCCAGCTCACCCCGGTGCTCGTCGGGGATATGCCCAGCAGGACCGTGCCGCCCCAGACGGCGCCGATGGCCAGGCCGACGGCGATGTCCAGCGGCTTGAGGTCCACCCAGCCGCGGACCACCAGGTAGCCGAAGAGGCCGAAGACCAGGCCGGAGGCGCCCGCGGTGTTGCTGTACGCGGGGGAGACCAGCCAGACGCCCAGTCCGTCGGCGACCACGATCAGCGCGGCGACGGCCAGGAAGCGGCGTGTTCCGCCCAGCGCGGCGAGGAAGCCGAAGACCAGCAGCGGCACGCTGTTCGACGCGACGTGCCCGAAGCCGAAGTGCAGGAAGGCCGCCGGCACGATGTCGCGCAGCTCCACCGGGTCGCGCGGGGTGATCCCGTACGCGTCCAGGGCGTGGCCGCTCGCCAGGTCCACGGCCTCCAGCGCCCACAGCAGGGCCACCCACACCAGCATCAGACCCGCGGCGGCCCGGACCCGCCGGGCGCCGCTCCGCCCGGCCGCGCCGCCACCCGCCGTTCCCCTCATCGCAGCCCCCGCTGTCCTCGTGCGTCTTCCGCCCCCCGGAAACGTCCCGGGCACCTTACCCAGTTCCGCACCCGGCGGGCCGGATAGGCTCAGCGGCGTGGAACCGGTACAAGCGCAGCGTCGTCCGTGGGTCGTCGGGGTGTCGGGGGCGTCGGGAACCCCGTACGCCGCCGCGGTGCTGCGCGGGCTGCTCGCCGCCGGTGAGAGCGTCGACCTGGTGGTGTCCCGGGCGTCGCGGCTGACCCTGCTGGACGAGACCGGGATCGCCTTCCGGGACGCGCACTGGCGCGCCGACCTGCGCGCCTGGCTGGCCCGGGGCGCGGACGGCAGGCCCGGCGCGTTCGAGGTGACCGACGCCGGCCTGGCGGCGGTACGGCACTGGGCGGCTGGTGACCTGGCCGCCGGACCGTCCTCGGGGTCGTACCCGGTCAAGGGGATGCTGATCGTGCCCGCGTCGACGGCCTGCGTGGCGGGGGTGGCGCTGGGGCTGTCGAAGGACCTGTTGCAGCGGGCGGCGAGCGTCACGCTCAAGGAACGGCGCCCGCTGGTGGTCGCGGTGCGGGAGACCCCGCTGAGCGGCCAGACGCTGAAGCAGCTGGTGGCGCTGGACGAAGCGGGTGCGGTGGTGTTGCCGGCCTCTCCGGCGTTCTACGCGGGGGCGACGCACATCCAGGACCTGGTGGACTTCGTCGCGGGCCGGGTGCTGGACGCGGCGGGAGTGCCGCACCGGCTGTACCGCCGGTGGAAGGGGGAGCTGGGTGGCGGTGCCGCCTCGCAGGGCGACTGACGCGCGCGGCTCCCGCGACGCGACCGGTGCGCGCCCTCCCTGGCGTGGCGCGGGCGGTTGAGCCCCGTCTCCGGGAAGATCGTCCCTGAATGACCAAGAATCGCAGGGTATTGGCCCTGCCTGCCTTAATTTCTATACTAAAACTCGCGGTATTGCTGGATTACGGAAGGCTTCAGGCATATGGACGCCGTGGACAGGCAGCTCATCCAGGCTCTGCGGGAGAACGGCAGGGCCTCGTACGCCGAGCTCGGCCGGCTCGTCGGGCTCTCCGGGCCCTCCGTCACCGACCGCATCAACCGCCTGGAGGCGGCGGGCGTCATCACCGGCTACCGGGCGACCGTCGACGCCGCCTCACTGGGCCTGGGTGTCACAGCGCTGATCGGCATCTCCCTCTCCGACGCCGCCGACCACGAGGACGTGGCGCGCCGGCTGAAGGACCTCGCCGAGATCGAGGACTGCTGGTTCATCGCCGGAGACGACTCCTTCATGCTCAAGGTGCGGGCCAACGACGTGGACGGCCTGGAGAAGACGATCCGCCGGCTGTCCGGCACCAAGGGCGTCTCCCGTACCCGGACCACGATCGTGCTCTCCACCAAGTGGGAGAACCGGGTCGGCGACCTGCCCGAGGAGTCCTGACCCGGAGCGCCGTGGGGCTCCCCCCGGCCGTCGAGCAGGGGGGAGTACGGTGGTGGAGCCCGATTGACACACGTATGGGAGGCGGCCGGATGGACGCGGGGCTCAAGCGCGAGCTGGAGGAGAAGGTCCGGGCCGGTGAGCGGCTGACCCGCGAGGACGGCATCGCCCTCTACGAGTCGGACGACCTGGCGTGGCTCGGCGGCCTGGCCCACGAGGTGCGGACGCGCAAGAACGGCGACGTCGTCCACTTCAACGTCAACCGGCACCTCAACATGACCAACGTGTGCACCGCGTCGTGCGCGTACTGCTCCTTCCAGCGCAAGCCGGGCGAGAAGGACGCGTACACCATGCGCATCGAGGAGGCCGTCCGCCTCGCCAAGGCGATGGAGAACGACAACCTCACCGAGCTGCACATCGTCAACGGGCTCCACCCCAACCTGCCGTGGCGCTACTACCCGCGTTCGCTGAGCGAGCTGAAGAAGGCGCTGCCGAACGTCTCGCTGAAGGCGTTCACGGCCACCGAGATCCACCACTTCGAGACGATCTCCGGCATGTCCGCGTCCGACATCCTGGACGAGTTGATCGGGGCCGGTCTGGAGTCGCTGACCGGCGGCGGCGCGGAGATCTTCGACTGGGAGGTCCGGCAGCACATCGTCGACCACCGCACCCACTGGGAGGACTGGTCGCGCATCCACCGCCTCGCGCACGAGAAGGGTCTCAAGACCCCGTGCACCATGCTGTACGGGCACATCGAGGAGCCCCGCCACCGGGTGGACCACGTGCTGCGGCTGCGTGAGCTCCAGGACGAGACCGGTGGTTTCCAGGTCTTCATCCCGCTGCGCTACCAGCACGACTTCGTGGACATGCGGGACGGCAAGATCCGCAACCGCCTCCAGGCCCGCACCACCATGGCGACCGGCGCCGAGGCGCTGAAGACCTTCGCCGTCTCCCGGCTGCTGTTCGACAACGTCCCGCACGTCAAGGTCTTCTGGGTGATGCACGGTGTGCAGACCGCCCAACTGGCGCTCCAGCACGGTGCCGACGACATGGACGGCTCGGTCGTGGAGTACAAGATCACGCACGACGCGGACAACTACGGCACGCCGAACAAGCTGAGCCGTGAGGACCTGCTGGAACTGATCCGGGACGCCGGCTTCCGGCCGGTGGAGCGCAACACCCGGTACGAGATCATCCGCGAGTACCCGGGCCCGGAGGCCGACCGCCGGGAGTCGCCGCAGCCGATGCGGGTCTGACCCGGGGACCCGGCTGCCGTCCGGGTCCGGCCCGGCCCGGACGGGCCGCCCGGTGGCCGTGGGCGAGCGTGCGGCGCGCCACCTCCGAGGACCGCGGCGAGCCCCCGGCACCGTGGAGCCGGTGCGCCGGGGCGCGGGCGCGGGCGCGGGCCCGCGGGTCACCGCGCGGGCACCGGACCGGGCGGCGCCGACCCCGTGAACTGATCCATTCGTCACGTGCTTCACTGGTCGGGCAGGATTTGTCGTACGGACGAGAAGGAAGAGGGCCCGCCGTGTCCGCTGCTGCCAGGACGAGCGCCACGATCCGGTACACCCTGATGCGCCTCGGTGTCTTCGCCGGCTGCTTCTTCGTGATCTGGGGCCTGGTGTACGCCGGTGTGCTCCCGCGCGGGCTCGGCGACTCCAACCTGCTGTGGGTCCTGCTGCTGTCCATCGTGATCTCGGCGCCGCTCAGCTTCGTCCTGCTGCGCGGGCAGCGCGACGCGATGTCCGCGCAGCTCGTCGAGAAGGTCGACCACGCCAAGGCGCGCCTGGAGGCCAACCGGTCCCAGGAGGACGGCGCCGTCCGGTGACACCCGCTGTCCGGTGACACCCGCTGTCCGTGACACCCGCCGTGCGGTGAACGCGCCGCGCCGGCACCCGGCGGCACGCGGGGGAGGCCGGCCCGCACCCTCGCCCCGCCGGTGCGCCCGCGCCGGGCCGCCCAGTGTCGTGGCTCACACCAACCTTTCACCCTAGCTCCGGAGTCCCGCTCCGGGCTGGGGTGTTGGCGTTTTTGGCGTGTTTCACCTTTGATTCGACCCAAAGAACGCCTTTGAGGTTCTCAAAGTACAAGTGTTAACGTGGCGGCCATGACGACAGCAGCGCATCTGAGTCACGCCATGAGCAGCCCGCTCGTGGCGCGCCTGCACGTCGATCTCTGCCGCTGTATGTCCGCGGTCTGTTGCCGCGAAGTCTGACCTCGGCACCATGCAGCGGCGCCGCCTCAGCACGAAGGCGCCGCACCCCTGTCCCGTATTCCGCTGATACGTCCTCACTGGAGTGTGTCCGTGTCGTCCGTGCCGTCCGCGTCCGAGCCTTCCCCGGCCAAGCGCGCCAACCGCATACCCAAGGTCCCCTTCTGGGCCCAGATCGTCGCCGGTCTCGTCCTCGGCGTCGTCCTCGGCTGGATCGCCCGCAGTCATGACGTGCAGTGGCTCTACACCACGCTCGACAAGATCGGGCACATCTTCGTCCAGCTCCTGAAGCTCGCCGTCGCCCCGCTGGTCTTCTTCGCGATCCTGGTGTCCATCACCAACCTGCGGAAGGTCAACAACGCTGCCCGGCTGGCCTCCCGCACCCTGCTGTGGTTCATGATCACCTCGCTGATCGCGGTCGCCATCGGCCTCGCGATCGGCCTGATCACCAACCCGGGCGCCGGCACCGGCCTGACCCCCAAGGACGGCAAGAAGCCCGAACACGCGGGCTCCTGGCTGGACTTCCTCACCGGCATCGTGCCGGAGGACGTCATCACGCCCTTCACCGAGCTGAACGTCCTCCAGATCGTCTTCATGGCCGCCGTCGCCGGTGTCGCCGCGCTGAAGCTGGGCGACAAGGCCCAGCCGATCCTGACCCTGAGCGAATCGGTCCTGGAACTGCTCCAGAAGGCTCTGTGGTGGGTCATCCGTCTCGCCCCGCTGGGCACCGTCGGACTCATCGGCTACGCCATCGCCGACTACGGCTGGGACCTGATCGGCAAGTACGCGACCTTCACCGCCGACGTCTACATCGGCTGCGCGCTGGTGCTGTTCGGGGTCTACCCGCTGTTGCTGGCGACCGTCGCCAAGGTCAGCCCGGTCCAGTTCTACAAGGGCGCCTGGCCCGCCATCCAGCTCGCGTTCGTCTCCCGCTCCTCGGTCGGCACCATGCCGGTCACCCAGAAGGTCACCGAGCGGCTCGGAGTGCCGAAGGAGTACGCCTCCTTCGCCGTTCCCTTCGGCGCCACCACGAAGATGGACGGGTGCGCCGCGATCTACCCGGCCCTCGCCGCCATCTTCATCGCCCAGATCTTCGACGTACAGCTCGGCGTCGGCGACTACCTGCTGATCGCGTTCGTGTCGGTGATCGGCTCGGCGGCCACGGCCGGCCTGACCGGCGCGACGGTCATGCTCACCCTGACCCTCTCCACGCTCGGCCTGCCGCTGGAGGGCGTGGGCCTGCTCATGGCGATCGACCCGATCCTGGACATGATGCGGACCGCCACGAACGTCGCCGGCCAGGCCCTGGTCCCGGTTGTCGTCGCCGCCCGCGAGAAGATCCTCGACCACGAGGCGTACAACTCCGCCTCGTCGTCCCCGGTGGACGAGTACGAGGCGCGTGACGCCGAGCGGAAGGTGTCGGTGCCCGTCGCGGCCTGATCCGTCGCCGCCCCTCCCGGGCTCCGCCTGTCCGTTTCCGTGCCCCCGGCTTCCCGCCGGGGGCACACGTGTTTGACCGGAGCCCTACGCTTGTCGGCTATCGGGAGGCAGGAGGCGGTGGCCGTGAAGAGCACGGGGACGAGGGCGAAGCGGATGCCGCGGGAGGTGCGCGAGCGGCAGATGCTGGACGCCGCCGTACGCACCTTCGGGCAGCGGGGCTACCGGGCGGCGTCCATGGACGAGATCGCCGAACTGGCGGGTGTCTCCAAACCGTTGGTCTACCTGTATCTGAGCTCCAAGGAGGAGCTCTTCGTCGCCTGCATCCGCCGGGAGGCCGTCGCGCTGGTCGCGGCGGTACGCGACGGTGTCGAGGGGGAGCCGGGGCGGTCGGCCGACCGGCAGCTGTGGGCCGGGCTCACGGCGTTCTTCACGCACACGGGCGAGCACCCGGACGGCTGGGCCATCCTGCACCGGCAGGCCCGCACGCACGGGGAGCCGTTCGCCGCCGAGGTCACGGCGATGCGGTCGGAGATCGTGGCCTTCGTGACCGAGCTGATCGCCGCGGCCGCACGCGAGGCCCACCGGGAGATCCCCTTCGCCGACCGGGATGTGGCCGGGCTCGCCCACGCGCTGGTGGGGGCGGCGGAGTCGCTGGCCGGATGGGCGAACGAGACACCCGGTGTGTCCGCGAATGAGGCGGCGGCGACGCTGATGAACTTCGCCTGGGCCGGACTCGGCAACCTCATGGACGGGCGCCGCTGGTCACCCGCCCGGTGAGGAACACCCGCCGCGGCCACGGCCCGGTGGGCGACGACGTCCGCCGCCGTCCCACCCGCCGGGCGGCCGCCGGCCCGCGAGAGGAATCCTGGCGCACGGCCGATGAGCACGGGGTCCGGGTCCGGTCGACACTCCGACAGCGCGGCAAGGCCGCCCCGGCCGAGCCGGCGGGCCCCGTCCCGATCGCCGGCGGGGGCGAGGACGTCATCCACCTGCGCCACCGGGTGCGGTGCACCCGGGCGACCCGACCGCCGCCGACGTGCGGTCGCGGGCCCCGGTGGCAACAGTGGCGGGGTGGAAGAATTCGATGTGGACGAGGTCCTCCAGCAGGCCCTGGACCGCCTGACCCTGCTGGCCGAGGCCACCTCCGCGCTGACCAGCACGCTGGACCTCATCAAGGGCCTGCGCCGGGTCTGCCGGATCGCCGTCCCCCGGCTGGGCGACTGGTGCGTGGTGGACCTGCTCGGCGAGCGGGACCGCCCCGAGCGGGTGTGCGTCACCCACCGGGACCCGGCCGCCCTGCCGGTCGGCAGGCTGGAGGGCGAGCTGCCCCCGCTGCCCGACCGCGACGGCGGACCGCTGGCCCGGGTACTGCGCGGGGCGGGGCCCCTGCTGCTGACCGAGTTCCCCTCCCGGGCCCGCGCCAGGAACGCCCTGAGCGCCCGGCAGCTCGAATTGTTCGAGCAGCTCGGCGCCGACACCGCCATCATCGCCCCGCTGCGCGCCCGCCGCCGGGTCCTCGGCGCCCTGACCGTGGCCCGCGTCACCGGCCACGCCGCCCTGGAGGAACAGGACCTCGCCCTGGTCGAGGACCTGGCCCACCGGATCGCCCTGGCCGTCGACAACGCCCGGCTGCACCAGGAGACCCAGCGCATCGCCGAGCGCCTCCAGCGCTCCCTGCTGCCCGACCTGCCCCACCACCTCGACCTGGCCGCCCGCTACAGCCCCTCCCGCACGACGGCCGAGGTCGGTGGCGACTGGTACGACAGCTTCCCGCTGCCCAACGGCAACACCACGCTGATCATCGGCGACGTCACCGGGCACGACCTGCGCTCGGCCGTCACCATGAGCCAGCTCCGCAACATGCTGCGCGGCATCGGCTGCGACCGGCAGGAACCGCCCGGCCACATCCTGCGCCGCCTCGACCTCGCCCACCACAACCTGTACGGCGGTGCCACCGCCAGCTGCATCTACGCCGTGCTCACCGGCCCCACGGCCGGCCCCTGGGCGCTGGACTACTCCAACGCCGGCCACCTGCCGCCGCTGCTCGTCACCCACGACGGCGACACCCGGTACCTGGAGGAGGGCCACGGCATACTGCTGGGGGTGGACCCCGAGCGCCTCCGGCCGCACGGCAAGGAACCCCTGCCCGCCCACAGCACCCTGCTGCTCTACACCGACGGCCTGATCGAACGGCGGGGCGAGTCGCTGGACCACGGTCTGACCCGGCTGCGCCAGCACGCCGCCGCGCTCGCCCGCGAGTCCGTGAACGTCTTCTGCGACGAGCTGCTGTCCGGCCTCGCCCACGACAGCACCGACGACGTGGCCCTCCTCGCCCTGCGCCTGCCGCCCGGACCGTGAACACGCGGCCGGCCCCCGCCCTCGGGTGAGGACGGGGGCCGGTCGGAGCAGGTCGGACGGCTCAGTCGTTGGCCGCCGGACCGGCGAGGTCCGTCCCGGACAGCTCGGCCAGGAACCTGTGACACTGGGCGGCCCGCTCGGAGTCCTGCTCCATCACCGAGCGGAAGAACTCGGCGATCTCCTTCTTGCCCGCGTTCTCCGCGTCGCGCACGTACTGGCCGTAGTCGTGTCCGGCCTTCAGTGAGTGGTACTGCACCGAAACGAGGTCGTACATCACGTCGCTGAAACCGGTCTCGCCAGTAGCCATGATCTTCCTCCTCTGCGGTGGGAAATGCCGCGATCTCTGTCAATCCGTATGCCAGGCGTGCGCGGTTTCACACGCACACGTCCAGAGGAATTCCATTGGTCCCGTCGCCCCGCTCGCGCCGGGGGAGCTCCGGCGGGACCATGGGACGCGTGGAATGGGCATCCTGGACGACAGCCGGAGTCTTCACAGGTCAGGGCGGTGTGCGGACGGCGGAGGCCGGCATCGTCACCGGCGAACTCACCGTGCACACCACCTGGGCCGATGGCCAGGCCCAGGTCGCCGTGCAGTTCAGCGGCGCGTCCGACTGGTTCACGATGGCGGGCAGCCCCACCCCGTGTCCCTCGGAGGCGGCCAGCCGCGACCTGCACGAGACGGTGGTCGAGGCGATAAGGGCCGGGCGGGGCGCCATGGTCCCGCCCTGAGCGGCCCCCCGGCCGGCACCGCCCACCGGGGCGCGCGCCCGACCCGACGAGGACCGGGGCGTCACTCCGGGGCGTCACTCCCCGGACGGCCGGGCCGGCCGTCCGGTCGCGGACCGCCACTCGCGGACCAGCGCCTCCGCGTCGAAGGGGGCGGGCCCGGCGGCGGCCGGCGGACCGCCCCGGCGATCTGCTCGTTGATCCCGGCGACGATCCGGCGCACCTGGGCCTCGGCGGCCACGCGGCCCACCGCCGCCAGGGCGTCCCCGGCCGCCTTGCGCAGGGCCAGGGCCGGCGGAAGCGCGGCCAGGCCCTGGCGGAGCATCTTGCCCTCGACCCACCACAGGTCGTCGTACGGGGCGGTGTCGTCGGGCAGCGGCTTTCCGAAGCCGGCGAGCCGTTCGAACGCCGCTCCTGCGCCTCGCGGATCTGCCTGTCGACGAACGCCTGGAAGCTGACGCCCGGCGGTTTCCGTTCGGTCATGCTCTCCGGCGTACGGAGAAAAGGCAGGAGCCCCTTCCGTACGCCCAGGTACGGAAGAGGCTCCTTGGTACTGCTACTGCTAAGTCGTGCGCGATCGCCGACCCGGGCAACTAGGCCGGGGTGACGTTCTCCGCCTGCGGGCCCTTCGGACCCTGCGTGACGTCGAAGTTCACGACCTGGTTCTCCTCGAGGGAGCGGAACCCGGACGCGTTGATCGCGGAGTAGTGAACGAAGACATCCGGGCCGCCGCCGTCCTGGGCGATGAAGCCGAAGCCCTTTTCAGCGTTGAACCACTTGACGGTTCCGGTAGCCATAAGCCCTCCTTGGGCCAAAGGGTTGCCCTGCTCCAGAACCTGCAAAGAAGCCTGAAAACTACAAAAGCCTGCGGGTTACATGCTCCGCAGGCTCTGTACTGCAAGGGAAACCAAACTGCAACTTGCGAAAAGCCTAGCACGCACGATCCGTCCAGCGGTAGAGGGAAAGATCACTTCACCCGGATGTTTGAACCGGCGCACCGGGGGCTGACGGCACACCCGCCCACCGGGCCGTTCCCGGCCGGGTCTAGCCTCACGATGTGGACAATTCAACCGATCGCCACCAGCAGCGCAGCCGGCCCCGGGTCGGGCACATCCAGTTCCTGAACTGCATGCCCCTCTACTGGGGGCTGGCCAGGACCGGCACGCTCCTGGACCTGGAGCTCACCAAGGACACCCCGGAGAAGCTGAGCGAGCGGCTGATCGCCGGGGACCTCGACATCGGCCCGGTGACCCTGGTGGAGTACCTGCGCCACGCCGACGAACTGGTCGCCTTCCCCGACCTCGCGGTCGGCTGCGACGGGCCGGTGATGTCCTGCGTGATCGTGTCCCAGCAGCCGCTGGAGCGGCTGGACGGAGCCCGGGTCGCCCTCGGCTCCACCTCCCGCACGTCCGTACGGCTGGCACAGCTGCTGCTCGCCGAGCGGTACGGAGTGACGCCCGAGTACTCCACCTGCCCGCCCGACCTCGGCCCGATGATGCGCGAGGCGGAGGCCGCGGTGCTGATCGGGGACGCCGCGCTGCGGGCCTCGCTGCACGACGCGCCCCGGCTGGGGCTCCAGGTGCACGACCTGGGGCGGATGTGGAAGGACTGGACCGGCCTGCCGTTCGTCTTCGCGGTCTGGGCGGTGCGCAAGGACTACCTGGCGCGCGAGCCGGAGCTGACCCGCCGGGTGCACGAGGCGTTCCTGGCCTCCCGCGACCTGTCGCTGGAGGAGGTCGGCAAGGTCGCCGAGCAGGCCGCCCGCTGGGAGTCCTTCGACGCGGAACTGCTGGAGCGCTACTTCACGACCCTGGACTTCCGCTTCGGCGCCGAGCAGCTCGCGGGCGTCCGGGAGTTCGCCCGCCGGACCGGGTCGACCACCGGCTTCCCGGTGGACGTGCGGATCGAGCTGCTCGGCACCCGCTGACCGCGCGGCGCGCGCCGGCTACGGGGCGGGGACGGGGGCCAGCATGTGCTCGCTGATCCACTGGATCGAGCCGTCCCCCATGCCCTTCACATAGGTCTTGGCGTTGTGCTCGCCGTCCCGGATGACCTGGAGGCGGGTCTTCACCGGCCCCTTGGTGTACGTCCTGATGAAGGACTTGACCTGGCCCAGGCCCGACTCGTTGGACCCGACCTGGAAGGCCAGGAAGACCTCGTCGTCCTTGCTGTCCGGCTTGGCGCCGAGGGCCTTGGCGAGCCTCTCGGGGTTGTTCGCCTGCCGCTGCGCCTCGTGCCCGGACCACAGCGGGGAGTCCGGCACGATGTCCGGGCCGGAGGCGATGACCGCCTTGAACTTGTCGGGGTGCTTCAGGACCGACTTCAGGCCGACGAAGCCGCCGGAGGACGAGCCCATGAAGGCCCAGCCGTCACGGGAGGCGAAGGTGCGGAAGTTGGCCCGGACGAAATCGGGCACGTCCTCCGCCATCCAGGTGCCCATCTTGGGCTGCCCCGGGATGTCGCTGCCGTCGTAGTAGTTCTCGTCGTCCGGGTTCAGCACCGGCATCACCACGATGAAGGGCAGGCTCCTGCCCTCCTTCGACCAGGCGCTGATGCTGCTCTGCAGCTTGAGGTCGGTGCCCATCCAGTAGTTCTTCGGATAGCCGTTGCCGCCGGGCAGCGCGATCAGCACCGGGAAGCCGCTGGCGGCGTACTTCGGGTCGAAGTACTGCGGCGGCGCCCAGACCCACACCTTGCCCGTGAACCCCGATTTCTGTCCGTGGAGCGTGGTCACACCGATCTTGGTGCCGTCGTCGATGGTGTTCTGGGTCCGGAACTCGGCCTTCGGGCCCGTCGGCATCCGGGTCAGGGCCGCGGCCCCGCTCCGCTTCCCGTCCTTGGGGGCGGCGGTGGGCGCGCTCGCCGCCGCGCTCGGGGCGTCGAAGGAGACCGGGTCGCCCTCACCGGAGCAGCCCGTGACCAGGACGAGGGAGCCGAGCGCGACGGTGGCTATGAGCGCCTTGAGCGCCTTGGGCCGACGTTTCATGGGGACACTCCGGGTGTACGGGGCAATCACGGCCTGCTAGACGGCGGAACCCGCCGGCCGGTTGGCCCGGCCGGCCCGGCAATCCCCGTGATCCACCGCACGCCGCCCCCGCCCCGCCCGTACCGCCCGTGCGCACAGGGGCCCGGACGGCGGCCGGGAGCGCTGGCGTAGGCTGGTTCGGTCCGTCCACAACCCTGCCGAAAGGGACCTACCGGTGACCGAGATGGCCGACCTCCAGTCCGTCCTCGACCGTGCCGCCGCAGGTGGGCGGATCACCCCCGAAGAGGCCCTCGACCTCTACCGGTCGGCCCCGCTGCACGCCCTGGGCGCCGCGGCCGACGCGGCACGGCGGCGGCGCTACGCCGGTACGGAGCACATCGCGACGTACATTATCGAGCGCAACATCAACTACACGAACGTCTGCGTGACGGCCTGCAAGTTCTGCGCCTTCTACGCGCCGCCCAAGGACACCGCCAAGGGCTGGACCCGCGACCTGGACGACATCCTGCGCCGCTGCGCCGAGACCGTCGAACTGGGCGGCACGCAGATCATGTTCCAGGGCGGGCACCACCCGGACTACGGCGTGGAGTACTACGAGCGGCACTTCGCGGCCATCAAGCGGGAGTTCCCCCAGCTGGTCATCCACTCCCTCGGCGCGTCCGAGGTCGAGCACATGGCCCGTATCTCGAAGGTCTCCGTCGAGGAGGCCGTCACCCGTATCCACGCCGCCGGACTGGACTCCTTCGCGGGCGCCGGCGCGGAGCTGCTGCCCGAGCGTCCGCGCAGGGCGATCGCGCCGCTGAAGGAGTCCGGCGAGCGGTGGCTGGAGATCATGGAGATCGCGCACGGCCTGGGCGTGGAGTCGACGTCCACCATGCTGATGGGCACGGGCGAGACCAACGCCGAGCGCATCGAGCACCTGCGGATGCTCCGCGACGTACAGGACCGCACGGGCGGCTTCCGCGCCTTCATCCCGTACACCTACCAGCCCGAGAACAACCACCTGAAGGGGCGCACGCAGGCCACCCTCTTCGAGTACCTGCGCATGATCGCCATCGCGCGGCTCTTCCTCGACAACGTCGCCCACATCCAGGGCTCCTGGCTGACCACCGGCAAGGAGGTCGGCCAGCTTTCGCTGCACTACGGCGCCGACGACCTGGGCTCGATCATGCTGGAGGAGAACGTGGTTTCCTCGGCGGGCGCCCGGCACCGCTCCAACCGCCTGGAGATCATCGACCTGATCCGCAAGGCGGACCGCGTCCCGGCGCAGCGCACCACGACGTACGAGCACATCCTGGTCCACGACGACCCGGCCGACGACCCGGTGGACGACCGCGTCGTCTCACACATCTCCTCCACCGCCATCGAGGGCGGCACGGCCCATCCCGAGCTGAAGCTGCTGAGCGCGAACTGACGCCGCCGTGCTGACGATCCACGTGGCCGGGGCGTCGCCCGAGGAGGCCGTCCTGGTCGACGGGGCAAGCGTCGCCGCCCTGGGCCCGTACGAGGACCTGGCAGCCGCCCGGCCGCAGGCGCGGGTGCGGTGGTGGCCCGGCATCCTCACGCCCGGGCTGCTCAACCCGTACGGACCCGAGCTGCTCGAAGGCATGTACCACCCGGACCCGCGCGAGGCCGCCGAGTTCGGCACCGAGCCGATCACCGGCGAGCGCGCGCGGGCGCTCTTCCGCGCCGACGAGTCCCGCCGGGGCGCCAGCGCGCGCCGCTGCGTGCAGCGGCTGCTGGCGCACGGAACGGTCGCCGTCGCCGGTGAACTGCGCACCCGGGCCGCCGTGGACGCGGTGCGCCGGGCCGGGCTCGTCGTCGGCCGCCGCCCGGCGGTCCTGCCGGGGCCCGCGTCCTTCTCGCCGGCGCCGCTCGTGCTGCTGCCGCGACTGGTCCCGGGCGGCCCCGCCCGTTTCGCCGTCTTCGACGTGCCGGACCGGGCCGGACTCGTCCGGCTCGGCCCCTCCACGTGCGTCGCGACCGTCGTCGGCGGGCGCCTGGTCCATCGCCGCCGGTGACCGGGGCGCCTGCGACAATGACGGACGTACCGCACCACCCCGTACCCGGCGCTCCCGCCGGACCCGCCGTTCCCGCCGGACCTGAGACAAGCGAGGCCGAACGCCAGTGACCCGCGCAACCCTGGACAAGCAGCCGCACGAAGTCGCCTCCATGTTCGACGGGGTCGCGGCGAACTACGACCTCACCAACGACGTCCTCTCGCTCGGCCAGGACCGCCGGTGGCGCAAGGAGGTCGCCAGGGCGGTCGACGCCCGGCCCGGGCAGCGCGTCCTGGACCTGGCGGCGGGCACGGCCACGTCCTCCCTGCCGTTCGCGCGGGCCGGGGCGTACGTCGTGCCGTGCGACTTCTCACTCGGCATGCTCAGCGAGGGCAAGCGCCGCCACCCCTGGCTGCCGCTGACGGCCGGTGACGCCACCAGGCTGCCGTTCCGCGACGGGGTGTTCGACGCGGTGACGATCTCCTTCGGGCTGCGCAACGTCCATGACACCGACGCGGCGCTGCGCGAGCTGTACCGGGTGACCAAGCCGGGCGGCCGGGTCGTGATCTGCGAGTTCTCGCACCCGACGTGGGCGCCCTTCCGCACGGTGTACGAGGAGTACCTGATGCGCGCCCTCCCGCCGGTCGCCCGCGCGGTCTCCTCCAACCCCGACGCCTACGTCTACCTGGCCGAGTCCATCCAGAGCTGGCCCGACCAGCCCGCCCTGGCGCGGCGGTTGCAGCGGGCGGGCTGGTCGGAGGTGGCCTGGCGCAACCTGACGGGCGGCATCGTCGCCCTGCACCGGGGCACCAAGGCGGCCACGGCCTAGGGGTTGTCCCGCCGGGCTCGCGTCACCCGGTGCCGCGCCTCGCCGCGTTGTCGTCGGTCGCCACTGCTCCGCAGTGGCTCCTTCCTCCGCCGTGCGATCCACGCCACCGGACGCCGCTCCCCGATCCGGCCCGAATCGACGAGACACCCCTAGCGCAGCTCCAGCCGGAGGCACCGCGCCCGCCGGTCGGTGCCGGGGACGTCGTACGACTCGGCGGGCTCCATGCCCAGCCGCCGGGCCACCGCCATCGACCGTTCGTTGGCCTCGTCCACGATGGCGACCACCCGCTCGACACCCGCCGCCCGCAGCCGCTCCAGCGTGGCGAGGGCGGCGGCCGTGGCGTACCCCCGGCCCCACGCGCGCCGGGTCAGCCGCCAGCCGATCTCGATCTCGCCGACCGGCCCCCACTCCCGGGGCCAGGGCTGCGCCCCCGTGAACCCGATGACCCGGCCGTCCTCGTCCAGCAGGGTCCACAGGCAGAAGCCGTGTTCGGCGTCGTGGCGGCGCTGGCGGGCGGTGATCTCCTGATACAGCGACAACTCGGCCGGGCGGCCGCCGAGGAAGCGCATCACCTCCGGGTCGGCGAAGACCTGGTGCCAGGCGTGGGCGTCCTCGTCGGTAGGCACACGCAACTGGACGGCCGGCTGGACGCCGGGGAGCAGCTCGGTCATCGGGTGGCCCTTCGGTCGGCGGTCGGTACGCCCCCCTAGACTGCACATGACCTGTGCCGTCCGGTACGCAATTTCGAGTATTCGGGAGACCCCGCCGTGACCGAGCAGCAGCCCCTCTCCGAACACACAGCGGATGTGATCGTCGTCGGGGCGGGCCCGGCCGGCTCCGCGACCGCGTACCACCTCGCCAAGGCGGGACTCGACGTACTGCTCCTGGAGAAGACGGCGTTCCCGCGCGAGAAGGTCTGCGGCGACGGCCTCACCCCCCGCGCCACCAAGCAGTTGGTGGCGATGGGCATCGACATCTCCGAAGAGGCGGGCTGGCTGCGCAACAAGGGCCTGCGGATCATCGGCGGCGGTGTCCGTCTCCAGCTCGACTGGCCGGAACTCGCCAGTTACCCGGACTACGGACTGGTCCGCAAGCGCGACGACTTCGACGAGCAACTGGCCCGCCAGGCACAGAAGGCCGGCGCCCGGCTGTACGAGAGGTGCAACGTCGGCGCCCCCGTCGTCGACGACCGCACCGGCCGCATCACCGGTGTGCGGGCGAAGCTGGGCGAGGAGAAGACCCCCGTCACCTTCCACGCGCCGGTCGTCGTCGCCGCCGACGGCAACTCCACCCGGCTGTCCCTCGCCATGGGGCTGCACCGGCGCGAGGACCGGCCGATGGGCGTGGCCGTCCGCACGTACTTCACCTCCCCGCGCCACGAGGACGACTACCTGGAGTCCTGGCTGGAGCTGTGGGACCGGCGCGGCCCCGGCGAGGACCGGCTGCTGCCCGGCTACGGCTGGATCTTCGGCATGGGCGACGGCACGTCCAACGTCGGCCTCGGCGTGCTGAACACCTCCGCCTCCTTCAAGGAGCTGGACTGGCGCGAGGTCCTCAAGGCCTGGTGCGCGTCCATGCCGGAGGAGTGGGGCTACACCGACGAGAACATGACCGGCCCGATCCGCGGCGCCGCGCTCCCCATGGCCTTCAACCGGCAGCCCCACTACACCCGCGGCCTGCTGCTGGTCGGTGACGCGGGCGGCCTGGTCAACCCGTTCAACGGCGAGGGCATCGCCTACGCCATGGAGTCCGGGCAGATCGCCGCCGAGGTCATCGTCCAGGCGCACGCCCGCGCGACCCCGGCCCAGCGCGAACTGGCGCTGCACAACTACCCGAAGATCCTCAAGGACACCTACGGCGGCTACTACACGCTGGGCCGCGCCTTCGTGAAGCTCATCGGCAACCCGAAGGTGATGAAGATCGCCGCACAGCGCGGCCTGACGCACCCGCTGCTGATGAAGTTCACGCTGAAGATGCTCGCCAACCTCACCGACCCGACGGGGGGCGACGCGATGGACCGCATCATCAACGGCCTGTCGAAGGTGGCTCCCAAGGCGTAGCGACCCGCGGTCCCCGAGTGCCCCGCGGCCCGGCCGCGGGGCACGGCGAAGGGCCGTCGCTCCCACCCCGAGCGGGGGAGCGACGGCCCTTGGCCGTGTCCGTACGGGTACCGCCGTAGGCCGTGGGCCTCAGAGCACCCGGACCGCGCCGGTGGGCCGGTCGTAGTCCATCGGGCGCTCCGCCACACCGGTACCGGGGTTCTGCGCGCCGACGAACTTGCCGTCGCCCACGTAGATGGCGACGTGGTACGCGCTGCCCGCGCCACCCCAGTAGAGGATGTCGCCGGGCTGGAGGTTGTCCAGGGAGACCTGGGTGCCGGCGGTCGACTGGTCCTGCGAGACGCGCGGCAGGTCGACACCGATCTGGCGGAACGCGGCCTGCACCAGGCCGGAGCAGTCCCACGAGTTGGGGCCGGTACCGCCGGAGACGTACGCGTCACCGACCTGGGCGCGGGCGAAGGCGACGACCGCCGCGGCGGAGCCGGTCGCCTGCGAGGAGCCGTAGGAGGTTTCCGCCGACGAACCGCCCTCGTCGGAGGAGGAGACGGCGGACCGGGAGGCGGCGGCGAGGGTGGTGCGCTCGGCGGACCGGGACGCGCGCTCCTGCGCCTCGGCCTTCGCCTTCTCCTCGGCCTTCCGCTTGGCCTCCGCCTCGGCCTTGCGCTCGGCCTCGGCCTTGGCCTGCTTGGCCTCCTTGGCGGCCTTGGCGGCGGCGGCGTCCTCCTTGGCCTGCAGCTCCATGTCGAGCGCGGACTGCTGGGTCGCTTCGGCGGAGGCGGCGACGGCGCTCGACAGGTCCGCGGACAGGTCCGCGTTGAGCGTGGGCATCTCGATGGTCTCGGTCACCGGCTCGGCCTGGGCCGGCCCGGCAGCGCCGGCCACCGCGATGGTGCTGAGAACGCCACCGGCAACTCCGGCGCGCAGCGCCAGCTTCGACGCGCTGCGGCGGGGCTTCCGGTGGCTGGGTATGTGAGCGGTGTGGGACATGAGTACAACGGCTACCAGGGCACCCCGGTTCCCTTCAAGAAACGTGTGTTGCGCCACAGTTGCGCCCGGACGGCGTGAAACCGCCGCCGTGGCGCCCTTATTGACGCCGTAACGGACAATACGGACAGGGGTGATCGGGCCCGTGATCATGGGTTTTCCGCGAAACGTCCGAATTGCCGCCGACCTACCATCCCTTCGCACCGGTGGCCAAGCCCGCTTGTGCGACGCCGGGCGGCACGTGACGCAGGTCACGCGGAGAGGCGGGCCGTGTCGTGCCCGGAAGATCGTGAACGCGCGCACGTGTCCACTTCGCTACCCCTGCCCCCCTCGGTCGGGTGAGGTGAGGTCCTTTATCACTCGTGCGAGGTCTTGGCGAATTTGCTTGTAGTGACCATGTCTTGATAGAGCGAGGCCCGTCCGACCAGCGGTAACACCGTGCTGAATCACTGTGTGTGGCCGAACGCAATCACCCCGTGTCGGAACGGGTGTCCCACCGGTTCCATGATCCTTCGCCAGGTGGTGGAGATCACAAAGACGTTGCTGCAACCCGTGTCGCAGATCACAGATCGACGGGCATAGGATGCGAAGCAGTCGGGCTTGTGAACTGCCTCACATGTGCACGATCTTCGCGAGGCGGCGAGGCGGAGCCCGGTGCGGTCCAACGGTCAAGGACGACTGGAAGGAGCGAGGAGCGTGAATGCCTACGCGCCCATCCTCGTGCTCGGCGCCCTCGGGGCAGGGTTTGCGATCTTCTCCGTGGTCATGGCCACGCTTATCGGCCCCAAGCGGTACAACCGGGCGAAGCTCGAGGCGTACGAGTGCGGCATCGAACCGACCCCCACGCCTGCCGGAGGCGGTCGCTTCCCGATCAAGTACTACCTGACGGCGATGCTCTTCATCGTCTTCGACATCGAGATCGTCTTCCTCTACCCCTGGGCCGTCAGCTTCGACGCCCTGGGGCTTTTCGGGCTCGTGGAGATGCTGCTCTTCGTGCTCACCGTCTTCGTCGCCTACGCCTACGTGTGGCGGCGCGGCGGCCTGGAATGGGACTGAGGGGCTGAGAGGGCACACTCATGGGACTCGAAGAGAAACTGCCGAGCGGCTTCCTGCTGACCACCGTCGAGCAGGCCGCGGGCTGGGTGCGCAAGTCGTCCGTCTTCCCGGCGACCTTCGGCCTCGCCTGCTGCGCCATCGAGATGATGACGACCGGCGCGGGCCGTTACGACCTGGCGCGCTTCGGCATGGAGGTCTTCCGCGGCTCACCGCGCCAGGCCGACCTGATGATCGTGGCGGGCCGGGTCAGCCAGAAGATGGCACCGGTCCTGCGCCAGGTCTACGACCAGATGCCCAACCCCAAGTGGGTGATCTCCATGGGGGTTTGCGCATCGTCGGGCGGGATGTTCAACAACTACGCGATCGTGCAGGGCGTCGACCACATCGTCCCCGTCGACATCTACCTGCCGGGCTGCCCGCCGCGGCCCGAGATGCTGATGGACGCCATCCTCAAGCTCCACCAGAAGATCCAGGGCTCCAAGCTCGGTGTGAACGCGGAGGAAGCGGCCCGCGAGGCCGAGCAGGTCGCGCTGAAGGCGCTCCCCATGATCGAGATGAAGGGGCTTCTCAGGTGAGCCACGCACGCGCGGCCACCGGGCCGCTGCCGACAGCGAAAGCCGCACCGCCGCGCCGCGCCGGCGCGGACGCGGCCGGAAGGGGCGCGCGGTGAGCGACGCACAGGATCACGAGCAGAACCACATGCCCGCCCAGCGGGACGACACCGGCGAGGTCATCGGCGTACGCAAGGGCATGTTCGGCGCCCGGAACGGCGGCGACACCACCGGCTACGGCGGCCTGGTGCGCACCATCGCCCTGCCCGGTGCCGCCACCCGGCCCTACGGCGGCTACTTCGACGAGGTGGCCGACGAACTGGAGGGGGCCCTCGAGGAGCAGGGGCTGGTCCCCGAGAACGTCATCGAGCGGACCGTGGTCGACCGCGGTGAGCTCACCTTCCACATCGCGCGCGAACACCTGGTGCGGGTGGCCAGCACCCTGCGCGACGACCCCGCGCTGCGCTTCGAGCTCTGCACGGGTGTCAGCGGTGTCCACTACCCCGGGGACAAGGGGCGCGAGCTGCACGCCGTCTACCACCTGCGCTCGCTCACCCACGGCCGGATCCTCCGGCTGGAGGTGAGCGCCCCGGACAGCGATCCGCACGTCCCCTCGCTCGTCGGGGTCTACCCGACCAACGACTGGCACGAGCGCGAGACGTACGACTTCTTCGGCCTGATCTTCGACGGCCACCCCGCCCTCACCCGGATCATGATGCCGGACGACTGGCAGGGCTTCCCGCAGCGCAAGGACTACCCCCTCGGCGGCATCCCCGTCGAGTACAAGGGCGCCCAGATCCCGGCTCCGGACCAGCGGAGGTCGTACTCGTGACCACTCCCCAGGCCCCACACGCGACGCGGGCGGACGCCCGCGAGACCACCGAGGGCACCGTCTACACGGTCACCGGCGGCGACTGGGACGAGGTCGCCCAGTCCGCGGCCAGGGCCGACGACGAGCGGATCGTCGTCAACATGGGCCCGCAGCACCCGTCGACGCACGGAGTGCTCCGGCTCATCCTGGAGATCGACGGCGAGACGGTCACCGAGGCCCGCTGCGGCATCGGCTACCTCCACACCGGCATCGAGAAGAACCTCGAGTACCGCAACTGGACGCAGGGCACCACCTTCGTCACGCGCATGGACTACCTGACGCCCTTCTTCAACGAGGCGGCGTACTGCCTGGGCGTGGAGCGGCTGCTCGGCATCGAGGACCAGATCCCCGACCGGGCCACCGTCGTCCGCGTCCTGCTGATGGAGCTCAACCGGCTCTCCTCCCACTTGGTGTGCATCGCCACCGGCGGGATGGAGCTGGGCGCCACCACGATCATGATCTACGGCTTCCGCGACCGGGAACTGATTCTCGACCTCTACGAGCTGATCACCGGCCTGCGGATGAACCACGCGTTCATCCGCCCCGGCGGCCTCGCCCAGGACCTGCCGCCGGGCGCCATCGACCAGCTCCGCGAGTTCGTGCGGACGATGAAGAAGAACCTGCCGGAGTACGACAAGCTCGCCACCGGCAACCCCATCTTCAAGGCCCGGATGCAGGACATCGGCTACCTCGACCTGTCCGGCTGCATGGCGCTCGGCGCCACCGGCCCGGTCCTGCGCTCGGCCGGGCTCCCGCACGACCTGCGCAGGACCGACCCCTACTGCGGTTACGAGACGTACGAGTTCGACGTGCCGACCGCCGACACCTGCGACGCCTACGGGCGCTTCCTCATCCGGCTGGAGGAGATGCGCCAGTCGCTGCGGATCATCGAGCAGTGCCTGGACCGGCTGGAGCCGGGACCGGTGATGGTCGGCGACAGGAAGATCGCCTGGCCCGCGCAGCTCGCGCTCGGCCCGGACGGCCTGGGCAACTCCCTGGACCACATCAAGAAGATCATGGGCACCTCCATGGAGGCCCTGATCCACCACTTCAAGCTGGTGACCGAGGGCTTCCGGGTGCCGGCCGGCCAGGTGTACGCGGCGGTCGAGTCGCCCAGGGGCGAACTCGGCGCGCACGTCGTCTCCGACGGCGGCACCCGCCCCCACCGGGTCCACTTCCGCGACCCGTCCTTCACCAATCTCCAGGCCATGGCGGCGATGTGCGAGGGCGGCCAGGTCGCCGACGTCATCGTCGCCGTCGCGTCCATCGACCCCGTGATGGGAGGCGTCGACCGGTGACAGATGTTTCCTTGGGGATGCCGCAGCTCCCCGCCCCCGACTACCCGGCCGACGTACGCGCCCGGCTGGAAGCGGACGGGAGGGCGATCATCGCCCGCTACCCCGACAGCCGCTCCGCGCTGCTGCCGCTGCTGCACCTGGTGCAGTCCGAGGAAGGGTACGTCTCCCGGACCGGCGTGCGGTTCTGCGCCGAACTACTGGGCCTGACCACCGCCGAGGTCACCGCCGTCGCCACCTTCTACACGATGTACCGGCGCAAGCCCTCCGGCGACTACCAGGTCGGCGTCTGCACCAACACCCTGTGCGCCGTCATGGGCGGCGACGCCATCTTCGAGGAGCTCAAGGAGCACCTCGGCGTCGACAACACCGGGACCACCGAGGACGGCAAGGTCACCCTCGAACACATCGAGTGCAACGCGGCCTGCGACTTCGCGCCCGTGGTGATGGTCAACTGGGAGTTCTTCGACAACCAGACCCCGCAGACGGCCAGGCGGCTCGTCGACGACCTGCGCGCCGGCCGCCCCGTCGAACCCACCCGCGGCGCGCCCCTGTGCACGTACAAGGAGACCGCCCGGATCCTGGCCGGCTTCCCCGACGAGCGCCCCGGCGCGGTCGAGGCGTCCGGCGGCGCGGGCCCGGCCTCGCTGATCGGGCTGAGGCTCGCCAAGGGCGAGACCGCCCCCGCGCGCGTGGTCCACCCGCGCGGCGAGGCACCGGACGACGAGCCCACACCCGGCTCCGGCCACCTCAGCTCGCACGACGCACCGCAAGCCACGTCGGCGTCCGACCCCGCCAACCCGTCGGGCCCGGTCACCGAGGAGGGGGAGTGATGACGGTGTCCACCGAACAGGGGGGCGTCTCCCAGCCGGAAGCCGGCGGAGGCACCGGCCCGCAGAAACTGCTGGCGCCGGTGCTGTCCGCGTTCTGGGACCAGCCCGGCTCGTGGACCCTGGAGACGTACAAGCGGCACGAGGGCTACGAGGGGCTGAAGAAGGCCCTCGCCATGTCGCCCGACGACCTCATCGCGTACGTCAAGGACTCCGGCCTGCGCGGCCGGGGCGGCGCGGGCTTCCCCACCGGAATGAAGTGGCAGTTCATTCCGCAGGGCGACGGCAAGCCGCACTACCTCGTGGTCAACGCCGACGAATCGGAGCCCGGAACCTGCAAGGACATCCCGCTCCTCTTCGCGAACCCGCACTCCCTCATCGAGGGGATCGTGATCGCCTGCTACGCGATCAGGTCCAGCCACGCCTTCATCTACGTGCGCGGCGAGGTCGTGCCGGTGCTGCGCAGGCTGCACGAGGCCGTGCGCGAGGCGTACGAGGCGGGCTACCTCGGCACCGACATCCTCGGCAGCGGACTCGACCTCGAACTCACCGTGCACGCGGGCGCCGGGGCCTACATCTGCGGCGAGGAGACCGCGCTGCTGGACTCGCTCGAAGGGCGCCGCGGCCAGCCCCGGCTGCGTCCCCCCTTCCCGGCCGTCGCCGGTCTGTACGCCTGCCCCACCGTGGTGAACAACGTCGAGTCCATCGCGTCGGTTCCCGCGATCCTCAACCGGGGCAAGGAGTGGTTCCGGTCGATGGGCAGTGAGAAGTCCCCCGGCTTCACGCTCTACTCGCTCAGCGGCCACGTCGCCTCACCCGGCCAGTACGAGGCACCGCTCGGCATCACCCTGCGCCAGCTGCTCGACATGAGCGGCGGCATGCGGCCGGGCCACCGGCTGAAGTTCTGGACGCCCGGCGGCTCCTCCACGCCGATGTTCACCGACGAGCACCTCGACGTCCCCCTGGACTACGAGGGGGTCGGCGCGGCCGGCTCGATGCTGGGCACCAAGGCGCTCCAGTGCTTCGACGAGACGACCTGCGTGGTGCGGGCGGTCACCCGGTGGACCGAGTTCTACGCCCATGAGTCCTGCGGCAAGTGCACCCCGTGCCGCGAGGGCACCTACTGGCTGGTTCAGCTGCTGCGCGACATCGAGGCGGGCAGGGGCGAGCTGACCGATCTCGACAAGCTGAACGACATCGCCGACAACATCAACGGCAAGTCCTTCTGCGCGCTCGGCGACGGCGCCGCCTCGCCGATCTTCTCCTCGCTGAAGTACTTCCGCGCGGAGTACGAGCAGCACATCACGGGCAAGGGCTGCCCCTTCGACCCGGCCAAGTCGACCGCCTGGGCGGACAATCACCTGGAGGTGGCCGTATGACCGTCACCACGTCACCCTCCGCCGGAGGCGCCGGCGAGGCGGCGATCCCGCCGGAGGACCTGGTCACCCTGACCATTGACGGCATCGAGATCTCCGTCCCCAAGGGGACGCTGGTCATCCGCGCCGCCGAGCAGCTCGGCATCGAGATCCCCCGGTTCTGCGACCACCCCCTGCTCGACCCGGCCGGCGCCTGCCGGCAGTGCATCGTGGAGGTGGAGGGCCAGCGCAAGCCGATGGCGTCCTGCACCATCACCTGCACCGACGGGATGGTGGTCAAGTCCCAGCTGACCTCCCCGGTCGCCGAGAAGGCCCAGGTGGGTGTGATGGAGCTGCTGCTCATCAACCACCCGCTGGACTGCCCGGTCTGTGACAAGGGCGGTGAGTGCCCGCTCCAGAACCAGGCCATGTCCCACGGGCGGGCCGACTCCCGCTTCGACGGGAGGAAGCGGACCTACGAGAAGCCCGTCCCCATCTCCACACAGGTGCTGCTCGACCGCGAGCGGTGCGTGCTGTGCGCCCGCTGCACCCGGTTCTCCCACCAGATCGCGGGCGACCCGATGATCGAGCTGATCGAACGCGGCGCGCTCCAGCAGGTCGGTACCGGCGAGGGCGACCCGTTCGAGTCGTACTTCTCCGGCAACACCATCCAGATCTGCCCGGTCGGCGCGCTGACCTCGGCGGCGTACCGGTTCCGCTCCCGCCCCTTCGACCTCGTGTCCTCGCCGAGCGTGTGCGAGCACTGCGCGGGCGGCTGCGCCACCCGCACCGACCACCGGCGCGGCAAGATCATGCGGCGGCTCGCGCTCAACGACCCGGAGGTCAACGAGGAGTGGCTGTGCGACAAGGGCCGGTTCGCCTTCCGGTACGCACAGCAGCGTGACCGGCTCACCACGCCGCTGGTGCGCAACCCCGCGGGCGTGCTGGAACCGGCGAGCTGGCCGGAGGCCCTGGAGGCGGCGGCCCGCGGCCTGGTCCGGGGGCGCACCGGCGTCCTGACCGGCGGCCGGCTCACCGTCGAGGACGCCTACGCGTACGCCAAGTTCGCCCGGGTCGCGCTCGGCACCAACGACATCGACTTCCGCGCCCGGGTGCACAGCGGCGAGGAGGCCGACTTCCTGGCCGCCCGGGTCGCCGGGCGGGGCCGGGACCTCGGGGGCCCCTCCCGCGCCGGAGGCCCCCGGGGAGGCACCGGGGTCACGAACACCTCCCTGGAGCAGGCCCCGGCGGTGCTGCTCGCCGGGTTCGAGTCCGAGGAGGAGGCGCCGGGCGTCTTCCTGCGGCTGCGCAAGGGCTGGCGCAAGCACGGCCTGCGGACCTTCGCGCTGGCCCCCTTCGCCACCCGGGGCCTGGAGAAGGCGGGCGGCACCCTGCTGCCGGCCGCGCCGGGCACCGAGACCGAGTGGCTGGACGCGCTCGCCTCCGCCACCGGACTGGACGGTGACGCCGCCCGCGCCGCCGACGCGCTGCGCGCGCCGGGCGCGGTCCTGGTGGTCGGCGAGCGGCTGGCGGGCGTACCCGGGGCGCTGACCGCAGCGGTGCGGGTCGCGACGGCCACCGGTGCCGAACTGGTGTGGATCCCGCGGCGGGCGGGGGAGCGCGGGGCACTGTGGGCGGGCGCCATCCCGGCGCTGCTGCCCGGCGGTCGCCCGGCGACCGACCCCCGCGCGCGCGAGGAGGTCGCCGCCGTCTGGGGCGTACGCGAGCTCCCGCACGGCTACGGGCGGGACACCGGGGAGATCGTCCGGGCCGCGGCCACCGGCGAACTGGACGCCCTGCTGGTGGCGGGCGTCGAGGTCGCCGACCTGCCGGACCCGCAGCGCGCGCGGGAGGCCCTGGAGGCGGCGTTCGTGGTGTCGCTGGAGCTGCGGCCCAGCGAGGTCACCGAGCGGGCGGACGTCGTCCTCCCGGTCGCGGCCGTCCCGGAGAAGTCCGGCACCTTCCTCAACTGGGAGGGCCGGGCGCGCCCGTTCGAGGCGGCCCTGAAGCCCGAGCACATGGCCCGCACGCTCGCCCCGGCCGACGCCCGGGTGCTGCACATGCTCGCCGACACCCTGGACGTCCACTTCGCGCTGCCGGACATCAGGGCCGTGCGCCGCGAGATGGACCGGCTCGGCGCCTGGGACGGTACGCCGGCGGGCGACCCGGCGGCGGCCGGCCGGGAGCTGCCCCGCGCCGGCGAGGGCGAGGCGGTGCTGGCGGGCCACCGGATGCTGCTGGACCTGGGCCGCCTCCAGGAGGGCGACGAGGCGCTCGCGGGCACCCGCCACGCCTCGGTGGCCCGCCTCTCGGCGGCCACCGCGGCCGAGACCGGCGTCAAGGACGGCGACCTCCTGGCGGTGACCGGCCCGGCCGGCTCGGTCCACCTCCCGCTCCAGGTCACCCCGATGCCGGACCGGGTGGTCTGGCTGCCGCTCAACTCCACCCCGGGCGGCGCCCTGTCCGCCCTGGGCACCACCCCGGGCCGGCTGGTCCGCATCGCCCCGGCGACCGCGGAGGTGCGGCCATGACCGAGCCCCGTGCCGCCGGTCGCGGCGCTGCCGGCCGCGGGCCGGCAGCCGCCGCCCCGCGCCACGTCGTCCGGCCCGGAACGGGCCGCCCCACCCCCGTACCGGAGGTGCGCGCATGACCGCGCTCGTACAACTCGCGGCCCGGCCGCAGAGCCTCCTCGCGGCCGAGGACCTGTCCATGTTCGGCCGCGACCCCTGGTGGCTCGTGGTGGTCAAGGCGGTGTTCTGCTTCGCCTTCTTGATGATCACCGTGCTCTTCTCCATCGTGTGGGAGCGCAAGGTGGTCGCCTGGATGCAGCTGCGCATCGGCCCCAACCGGCACGGCCCGTGGGGTCTCCTCCAGTCCCTGGCGGACGGCATCAAGCTGATGCTCAAGGAGGACGTGATCGTCAAGCGGGCCGACAAGGTGGTCTACGTGCTCGCCCCGGTCGTGGCCGCCATCCCGGCGTTCATGGCGATCGCGGTGATCCCGTTCGGCCCGGCCGGCAACGAGGTCTCGATCTTCGGGCACCGCACCACGATGCAGCTCACCGACCTGCCCATCGCGATGCTGTACATCCTCGCGGTCGCCTCCGTCGGCATCTACGGCATCGTGCTGGCCGGCTGGTCGTCCGGCTCGACGTACCCGCTGCTCGGCGGCCTGCGCTCGTGCGCGCAGATGATCTCCTACGAGATCGCGATGGGTGCCGCCTTCGCGTCCGTCTTCCTCTACTCCGGCTCGATGTCGACCTCGGCCATCGTCGAGGCGCAGGCGGACCGCTGGTACATCGTCCTGCTGCCGGTCTCGTTCATCATCTACGTCGTCACCATGGTCGGTGAGACCAACCGGGCCCCGTTCGACATGCCGGAGTCCGAGGGCGACCTGGTCGGCGGCTTCAACACCGAGTACAGCTCCATCAAGTTCGCGATGTTCATGCTCGCCGAGTACGTGAACATGGTGACGGTGTCGGCGGTGTCCGTGACGCTCTTCCTGGGCGGCTGGCGGGCCCCGTGGCCGGTGTCCACCTTCTGGGAGGGCGCCAACCACGGCTGGTGGCCGATGCTCTGGTTC
Source organism: Streptomyces sp. NPDC050856 (assembly GCF_040653855.1). Taxonomy (NCBI): domain Bacteria; kingdom Bacillati; phylum Actinomycetota; class Actinomycetes; order Kitasatosporales; family Streptomycetaceae; genus Streptomyces; species Streptomyces sp. NPDC050856. The sequence continues at coordinate 76,562 of NZ_JBFAGV010000026.1, forward strand.
GTCCTCAAGGTCCAGCTGCTGCTGTTCTTCTTCATCTGGCTGCGCGGCACGCTGCCCCGCGTCCGCTACGACCAGCTGATGAAGCTGGGCTGGAAGGTCCTCATCCCGGTCTCGGTCGTCTGGCTGATGCTGGTGGCGACCGTACGGGCGCTGCGCAACGAGAACTACGACTTCCAGCAGATCGTGCTGTACGTCGGCGGCGCGGTCATCGCGGTCCTGCTGCTCTCCTTCGTCGTGGACGTGTTCCGCGACCGCAAGGCCAAGGCGGCGGCCGACGACACCGCGCCGCCCGCCGCCTTCGACCCGACGGCCGGCGGCTTCCCGGTGCCGCCGCTGCCCGGACAGACCCTGCCGCCGGTGCCACGCCGACGGCCTCGCGGGCAGCGCGAGTTGATTGCCAGTGGCGCCCCCGATACTGCGAGTGACGGAAAGGAGACCGACGGTGTCTGACTTCCAGAACCCGGTGGCGGGCTTCGGCGTGACCTTCAAGGCCATGTTCAAGAAGCGGCTGACCGAGCAGTACCCGGAGCAGGAGAAGACGACAGCGCCGCGCTTCCACGGCCGGCATCAGCTCAACCGGCATCCCGACGGCCTGGAGAAGTGCGTCGGCTGCGAGCTGTGCGCCTGGGCCTGCCCCGCCGACGCGATCTACGTCGAAGGCGCCGACAACACCGACGAGGAGCGCTACTCGCCCGGCGAGCGGTACGGCCGCGTCTACCAGATCAACTACGCCCGCTGCATCCTGTGCGGCCTGTGCATCGAGGCGTGCCCCACCCGGGCCCTCACCATGACCAACGAGTTCGAGCTGGCCGACAGCTCGCGCGAGAGCCTGATCTACACCAAGGAGCAGCTCCTCGCGGGCCTGGAGGAGGACATGGTGGACACCCCCCACGCCATCTTCCCCGGCATGACCGAGCAGGACTACTACCGGGGCCTGGTCACCGGAGCCGCGCCCGGCACCGTCCAGCAGCCCGCCGCGAGCGAGGACCCGGCCCCCCAGGAGGCCGCGTCGGACTTCGGCGAGGACGAGCCCGCCTCGAAGAAGGTGATCGGCGCATGAGCGCACTCGCCGCCGCGGCCTCCACGGGCGAGGCCGTGCAGTTCTGGGTGCTGGGCACCGTCGCCGTCATCGGCGCGCTGTGCACCATCCTGATGAGGAAGGCCGTGCACAGCGCGCTGTGCCTGGCCGGGACGATGATCATCCTGGCCGTCTTCTACCTCGCCAACGGCGCGTACTTCCTCGGCGTCGTCCAGATCGTCGTCTACACCGGCGCGATCATGATGCTGTTCCTCTTCGTCGTCATGCTGGTCGGCGTCACCGCCGCCGACTCGCTCAAGGAGACCATCAAGGGCCAGCGCTGGCTGGCGGTCGTCTGCGGGCTCGGCTTCGGGATCCTGCTCGTCGCCGGGATCGGCAGCGCCTCGCTGGACACCTTCAACGGACTGGGCGGCGCCAACGCCGGCGGCAACGTGGAGGGCCTCGCGGCGCTCATCTTCTCCACGTACGTCTTCGCCTTCGAGATCACCGGCGCGCTGCTGATCACGGCCGCGGTCGGCGCGATGGTGCTCACCCACCGCGAGCGGACCGAGCCGGCCAGGACCCAGCGCGAACTCGCCGAGCAGCGCGTCCGGGAGGGCAAGCACCTGCCGCCGCTGCCCGCCCCGGGTGTCTACGCCCGGCACAACGCCGTGGACATCGCCGGCCTGCTGCCCGACGGCACCCCCTCGGAGCTCACCGTCAACCGGACCCTCCGGGCGCGCGGGCAGATCCGGGACGTGTCGACCCAGGCGCTGGAGGACCTCAGGGCGCTGGAACAGCGCGCGGAGGAACGCCTCGGCCGCGGCGAGGACCGCAAGGAGGAGAACGCGCAGTGAATCCCGTCAACTACCTCTACCTGGCCGCCCTGCTGTTCACCATCGGCGCGGCCGGGGTGCTGATCAGGCGCAACGCCATCGTGGTGTTCATGTGCGTGGAACTGATGCTCAACGCCTGCAACCTCGCGTTCGTCGCCTTCTCCCGTATGCACGGCAACCTCGACGGCCAGATCATCGCCTTCTTCACGATGGTCGTCGCCGCCGCGGAGGTCGTCGTCGGGCTCGCGATCATCGTGTCGCTGTTCCGGTCCCGCCACTCGGCCTCGGTCGACGACGCCAGCCTGATGAAACTGTGAGGGGCTGAAACAGTGGAGAACCTGATCGCGCTGCTCGTCGCGGCGCCCGCGCTCGGAGCGGCCGTCCTGCTGTGCGGCGGCCGGCGGCTGGACAGGGCCGGGCACTGGCTCGGCACCCTGCTCGCCGCCGCCTCCTTCGCCATCGGCGCGGTGCTCTTCTTCGACATGCTGGGCAAGGATGCCGGGGAACGGGCGCTGCACCAGCACCTGTTCAGCTGGGTGCCGGTGGAGAGCTTCCGGGCGGACATCGCCTTCCAGCTCGACCAGCTGTCCATGACGTTCGTCCTGCTGATCACCGGCGTGGGCACGCTCATCCACGTGTACTCGATCGGGTACATGGCCCACGACGAGCGCAGGCGCCGCTTCTTCGGCTACCTGAACCTCTTCCTCGCGGCGATGCTGCTGCTCGTCCTCGCCGACAACTACCTGCTGCTGTACTTCGGCTGGGAGGGCGTCGGCCTCGCCTCGTTCCTGCTCATCGGCTTCTGGCAGCACAAGCCCAGCGCGGCCACGGCCGCCAAGAAGGCCTTCCTGGTCAACCGGGTCGGCGACATGGGCCTGTCCATCGCGATCATGCTGATGTTCACCACCTTCGGGACCTTCGCCTTCGGGCCGGTCCTCGCGGCCACCGGCGAGGCGTCCGAGGGCATGCTGACGGCCATCGGGCTGATGCTGCTGCTCGCCGCCTGCGGCAAGTCCGCCCAGGTGCCGCTCCAGTCCTGGCTCGGGGACGCCATGGAGGGCCCCACCCCGGTCTCCGCCCTCATCCACGCGGCCACCATGGTCACCGCCGGCGTCTACCTCATCACCCGGTCGGGCGCGATCTTCAACGCGGCGCCCGACGCGCAGCTGGCGGTCACGGTGGTCGGCGCGGTGACACTGCTCTTCGGCGCGATCGTCGGTTGCGCCAAGGACGACATCAAGAAGGCGCTGGCCGGCTCCACGATGTCGCAGATCGGCTACATGATCCTGGCGGCCGGCCTGGGACCGGTGGGCTACGCCTTCGCGATCATGCACCTGGTGACGCACGGCTTCTTCAAGGCCGGCCTCTTCCTCGGCGCCGGTTCCGTCATGCACGGCATGAACGACGAGGTCGACATGCGCAAGTACGGCGGCCTGCGGACGTACATGCCGGTCACCTTCGTCACCTTCGGCCTGGGCTATCTCGCGATCATCGGCTTCCCGGGCCTGTCCGGCTTCTGGTCCAAGGACAAGATCATCGAAGCGGCGTTCGCCAAGGGCGGCACCGAGGGCTGGATCCTGGGCGGGGTCGCCCTGCTGGGCGCGGGCATCACCGCGTACTACATGACCCGCGTGATGATCCTGACCTTCTTCGGCGAGAAGCGCTGGCAGCCCGCCCCCGACGCCGACGCCGTGCCCAGCGCGGAACCGGCCGCCGAGGCCGGCGCCGGCCGGATGCCGCACCCGCACGAGTCGCCGAAGTCCATGACGGTCCCGATGATCGTGCTGGCCTTCGGGTCGGTCTTCGCGGGCGGCCTGTTCTCGCTGAACAGCGCGTTCGTCCACTGGCTCGAACCGGTGACCCGGTTCGAGCACGGCCATCCGCCGATCGGCGCCGGGGCGGTCACCGCGTCGACGGTCGTCGTGCTGCTGGCCGGCGTCGGCCTCGCGTACGCGCAGTACGGCCGCAAGCCCGTCCCGGTCGTCGCCCCGCGCGGCTCGCTGCTCACCCGCGCCGCCCGGCGCGACCTGTTCCAGGACGACTTCAACCACGTGGTCCTGGTCCGGGGCGGCGAGCACCTCACCCGCTCCCTGGTCTACGTCGACCACACCCTGGTCGACGGGGTGGTCAACGGCACCGCCGCCTCGGTCGGCGGTCTGTCCGGCCGGCTGCGCCTGCTGCAGAACGGCTTCGCCCGCTCCTACGCGGTCTCGATGTTCGGAGGTACGGCGGTGCTGATCGCCACGACCCTGCTGATGAGGGGAGTGTGACCGCGATGTCGTTCCCCCTGCTGACGGTGACCGCGGCGCTTCCGGCGGTCGGTGCGATCCTCACCGCCGCCGTCCCCGCCGCCCGGCGCACCGCCGCCAAGTGGCTGGCGCTGCTGGTCTCCCTGGGCACACTGGTCCTGGCCGCGCTCGTGGCCGTCCGGTTCGAACCGGGCGGTGAGCGCTACCAGCTCACCGAGTCCCACGCCTGGATCAAGGACTTCGGCGTCCGCTACGAACTGGGCGTGGACGGCATCGGGGTGGCGCTGATCGCGCTGACCGCGCTGCTGATCCCGTTCATCATCCTGGCCGGCTGGCACGACGCCGACCCGCTGGAGACGCGGTCGAAGCGGTGGCGGCCGACCCAGGGCTTCTTCGCCCTGATCCTGATGGTCGAGGCGATGGTGATCCTCTCCTTCGAGGCCACCGACGTCTTCCTCTTCTACATCCTCTTCGAAGCCATGCTGATCCCGATGTACTTCCTCATCGGCGGCTTCGGGGACCGGGCCCACGCCGGCGGCGAGGAGAACGCGGCGGCCCAGCGGTCGTACGCGGCGGTCAAGTTCCTCCTCTACAACCTGGCCGGCGGGCTGATCATGCTGGCCGCCGTCATCGGCCTCTACGTCGTCGCCGGGAACTTCTCGCTGACCGGCATCGCCGAGGCCCGGGCCAACGGCACCCTGGACATGGCGACCGACACCGAACGGCTGCTGTTCCTCGGGTTCTTCCTCGCCTTCGCGGTGAAGGCGCCGCTGTGGCCGCTGCACACCTGGCTTCCCAGCGCCATGGGCGAGGCGACCGCGCCGGTCGCGGTGCTCATCACGGCCGTGGTCGACAAGGTCGGCACCTTCGCCATGCTCCGCTTCTGCCTCCAGCTCTTCCCGGAGGCCTCGAAGTGGGCCACGCCCGCGATCATCGTCCTGGCGCTGATCAGCATCGTGTACGGCGCGCTGCTCGCGGTCGGCCAGCGCGACATCAAACGCCTGGTGGCCTACGCGTCGATCTCCCACTTCGGCTTCATCATCATGGGCATCTTCGCGATGACCAGCCAGGGCCAGAGCGGCGCGACGCTGTACATGGTCAACCACGGGCTGTCGACGGCCGCCCTGATGCTGGTGGCCGGGTTCCTGATCTCACGGCGCGGCTCCCGCCTCATCGCGGACTACGGCGGGGTGCAGAAGGTCGCGCCGGTGCTGGCCGGCACCTTCCTCATCGGCGGCCTGGCCACGCTGTCGCTGCCCGGGCTCGCCCCGTTCGTCAGTGAGTTCCTGGTGCTGGTCGGCACGTTCGCCCGGTATCCGGTGGCCGGGATCATCGCCACGTCGGGCATCGTGCTGGCCGCGCTCTACACCCTGGTGCTGTACCAGCGCACGATGACCGGCCCGGTGAAGGAAGAGGTCAGGGCCATGCCCGACCTGCGGGCGCGGGAGCTGGTGGTGATCACCCCGCTGATCGCCCTGCTGCTGTTCCTGGGTGTCTACCCCAAGCCGCTGACCGAGATCGTCGATCCGGCCGTGCGGCACACCATGTCCGACGTACAGCAGAAGGACCCACAGCCCGACGTGGAGGCGGCCAAGTGAACGTCGCAAACGCTGTCCACAGCCTGTGGACGACAGCGGCCGAGCCGGTCCCGGTCGACCGGATCCCGGCTCCGGCCATCGAGTACGCCCAGCTGGCACCCACGCTGATCGTGGTCGGCGCCGCGGTCGTGGGCGTGCTCCTGGAGGCGCTGGTCCCGCGCCGGGCCCGCTACCACACGCAGGTCTTCCTGACCGTGGTGGCGCTGGCCGCCGCCTTCGCCGCCGTCGTCGCCCTGGCGGCCGGCGGATACGGCACCACCAAGGCGCGGATCGCCGCGATGGGCGCCATCGCGGTCGACGGGCCGGCGCTCTTCCTCCAGGGCACCATCCTGCTCGCCTCGCTGGTGGCCGTCTTCACCTTCGCCGAGCGGCGCCTGGACCCGGCCCATCACGGCCACCGCATCGACTCGTTCGCCGCCGAGGCCGCCGCCGTACCCGGCAGCGACCACGAGAAGGCCGCCGTCAGGGCCGGGTTCACCACCACCGAGGTGTTCCCGCTGGCCCTGTTCGCGGTCGCGGGCATGCTCGTCTTCCCGGCCGCCAACGACCTGCTGACGCTCTTCATCGCGCTGGAGGTCTTCTCGCTGCCGCTGTACCTGCTGTGCGCCGTCGCCCGCCGCAAGCGGCTGATGTCGCAGGAAGCGGCCGTGAAGTACTTCCTGCTGGGCGCCTTCTCCTCCGCCTTCCTGCTGTTCGGCATCGCCCTGATGTACGGGTACGCGGGCTCGGTGTCGTACGCCCGCATCGCCGACGTTGTCGACGGTTCGGTGACGGCGGTCGACCCGGCGCTCGCCGCCACCATGGGCAATGACGTGCTGCTGCTCATCGGTTTCGCGATGGTGCTGACGGGACTGCTGTTCAAGGTGGGCGCGGTGCCGTTCCACATGTGGACCCCGGACGTCTACCAGGGTGCCCCCACACCGGTCACCGGGTTCATGGCGGCGGCGACCAAGGTGGCCGCCTTTGGTGCCATGCTGCGCCTGCTGTACGTGGTGCTGCCCGGCCTGCGCTGGGACTGGCGGCCGATCATGTGGGCCGTCGCCATCGTCACCATGCTGGCCGGTGCGGTCGTCGCCATCACCCAGACCGACATCAAGCGGCTGCTCGCCTACTCCTCGATCGCGCACGCCGGCTTCATCCTGGCCGGTGTCATCGCGGCCACTCCGGACGGTGTCTCGTCCGTGCTGTTCTACCTGGCGGCGTACTCCTTCGTCACGATCGGCGCGTTCGCCGTCGTCACGCTGGTGCGCGACGCGGGCGGCGAGGCGACGCACCTGTCCAAGTGGGCCGGGCTGGGGCGGCGCTCGCCGCTGGTCGCCGCGGTCTTCGCGGTGTTCCTGCTGGCCTTCGCCGGTATCCCGCTCACCTCCGGCTTCTCCGGCAAGTTCGCCGTCTTCAAGGCGGCGGCGGAGGGTGGCGCGGGCGCGCTCGTGGTGGTGGGCGTGATCTCGTCGGCGATCGCCGCGTTCTTCTACATCCGGGTCATCGTGCTGATGTTCTTCAGCGAACCCAGGCCGGAAGGCCCGACGGTCGCCGTGCCGTCACCGCTGACGATGACGGCCATCGGCGTCGGTGTCGCGGTCACGCTGGTGCTGGGCGTGGCACCGCAGTACTTCCTGGAGCTGGCGAACCAGGCGGGGGTGTTCGTCCGCTGACCGGCCGGCCATGGAAGGGCCCGGCACCCCCGAGGGGGCCGGGCCCTTCCGCTGTTCCGCACACCGGGCGGGCATGCCATCGTGGCGCCCGGTGATCGGTCGGTACACGGGAATGCGAAGGAGAGCGGGACGATGCGCGGTACCACGGTGTTACCCGGGACACAGTGCGTGGCACCGGCGGAGGGGGCGCTGCCCGTCCACCGTCTGGAAGTGCCCATGCCCAACGTCCTGCCGTTCGCCGTCGGCACGTTCGACACCATCGGCCCGATGTCCCGTGCCACCTTCCCGCACCGGCACACCTTCTACGAGATCGTCCACGTCACCGGCGGCTCGGGCACCCATGTCATCGACCTCGCCCGATGGCGGCTGCGGCCGCCGAACCTGTGCGTCCTCGCCCCCGGCCAGGTGCACCACTGGGAGGACACCAGCGGCCTGGAAGGGTCGGTCATCCTGTTCACCGACGACTTCCTGCTGGACCACCCCGGCGACCGGGACATCCTGCGGCGCCTGGGCGAGCGGCCCTGGCTGACCCTGGACGAGGGCGACCGCGTCTGGGTCAACCGGCTGATCGCCGAGCTGACCGACGAGTACCAGCGCGGCGCCGACGGGTTCGACAGCGTCCTGCGCGCCCTGCTGCACATCCTGGTCGTCCGGGCCGCCCGGCTGCCCGAGCCCGCGGCGGCCCCGCCCGCGCCCACCCGGTCCGGCTCGGTGGCCGAGGAGTTCGCCCGGCTGGTCGCCGCCGCCGACCCGGCTCTGTGGTCGGTGCGCGCCTGCGCGGACCGGATCGGTGTCACCACCGGATACCTGGCGGAAGCGGTCAAGGCGGCCACCGGCCGGACACCGGGCCAACTGGTGCGCGAGGCCCGCGTCCACGAGGCCAAGCGGCTGCTGGCCCGCACCGACCTGACCGTGCGGCAGGTGGCCGCCCGGGTCGGGCTGGGCGACGCCGCCTACTTCTGCCGCTTCTTCCGCCGCGAGACGGGCGTCAGCCCGGGCGACTTCCGGCACGGCGGTGATATTCACCACGACCACCGCGTCGAGTCCATCGCCCCCGACCCACCGCCCGCGTAGGTTCACTGGCGACCCCCGACGCGCCCCCTTCTGAGGAGCAGGCATGGACGGCGAGACCGAGAGCGAGACCGGCACGGGCACCACCGGCGCCACCGGCGGAAGCCCGGTGCACCCCACCCGCAAGGCGGTGCTCCGCGCCGCGCTCGCGGCGTCCGTCACGGCGCCCGCCCTGCTGATGGGCGTGCCCGCCCTGGCCCGTACCGCCACCGGCAGCGGACAGGCCCCCGAACCGACGCCGTCCTGCGACGACGGCGACGACCCCACCCCGCCCCAGATGGAGGGCCCCTACTTCAAGCCGAACTCTCCGCGCCGCACCTCACTGGTGGAGCCGGGCACACCCGGGGTCCGCCTGACCGTCAGCGGTTACGTCTTCGGGTCGGCCTGCCGCCCGGTCACCGGCGCCCTGCTCGACTTCTGGCAGGCGGACGTCAACGGCGCCTACGACAACGTGGGGTTCCGCTTCCGCGGCCACCAGTTCACCGACGAGCGGGGGGCGTTCAGGCTCTCCACCATCGTGCCCGGTCTCTATCCGGGCCGCACCCGCCACCTGCACGTCAAGGTGCAGGCCCCCGGCCGGCCGGTGCTGACGACCCAGCTGTACTTCCCCGGCGAGCCCCGCAACAACACCGACTCGCTGTTCGACCCCCGGCTGCTGATGACGGTGCGCGACGCGGGCGGCGCCCGGGAGGGCGCCTTCGACTTCGTCCTGGACGTGCCGCAGTCCCCGGGCCCCGGCCCGACCACACCGCCGCCCGGCGGCTCCGCCTGGACGGTGGGCACCGCCTACCGGCCGGGCGACCGGGTCAGCCACGGCGGCGGCGGATATGTGTGTCTCCAGGGCCACACCGCCCAGCCGGGCTGGGAGCCGCCCCACGCGCCCGCCCTGTGGCGGGCCGCCTGACCACTGTCAGGCGCGGCTGAGCCAGGGCCGCGCCGGCCCGGCACCCCGAGCCCGGGTGCCGGGCCCCCGTCCTTTCCCGGGCCCGCTTCCCCACCGGTCAGCGCGCGGCGGGAGCGATCCGCCCGGTCACCTCGCCCAGCCCGACCTTCGTACCGTCCGGGCCCGGCGCCCAGGCCGTGAGCGTGACCTCGTCGCCGTCCTCCAGGAACGTCCGCTTGCCCGCCGACAGGTCCAGCGGGTCCCGGCCGTTCCACGTCAGCTCCAGCAGCGAACCGCGCTGGTGGGTCTCCGGGCCGCTGACCGTGCCGGAGCCGAAGAGGTCACCGGTGCGCAGCGAGGCCCCATTGACCGTCATGTGCGCGAGCTGCTGGGCCGCCGTCCAGTACATGGTGGAGAACGGCGGCTCGGAGACGACCTCGCCGTTGATCCGTACCGTGATCCGCAGGTCGAAGCCGCCCGGCTCCTCCTCCGCCGAGTCGTCCAGGTACGGCAGGAGGCCGAAGTCCCGGGCCGGCGGGGCGACCCGGGCCGCGTCCAGGGCCTCCAGCGGGGTCACCCACGCCGAGACCGACGTGGCGAAGGACTTGCCGAGGAAGGGGCCCAGCGGCACGTACTCCCACGCCTGGATGTCCCGCGCCGACCAGTCGTTGAGCAGCGTCAGTCCGAAGACGTGGTCGCGGAAGTCCGCCAGCGCCACCGGCCGGCCCAGCTCCGAGGGCGTACCGACCAGGAAGCCGACCTCCGCCTCGATGTCCAGCTTCACGGACGGCCCGAAGACCGGGGCGGAGTCGGTGGGCGCCTTGCGCTGCCCGGACGGCCGCACCACCTCCGTACCCGACACCACGACCGTGCCGGAACGGCCGTGGTAACCGATCGGCAGGTGCTTCCAGTTGGGGGTGAGCGCGTCACCGTCCGGGCGGAAGATCCGCCCGACGTTGGTGGCGTGGTGCTCGGAGGCGTAGAAGTCGACGTAGTCGGCCACCTCGTAGGGCAGGTGCAGGGTGACCGAGGCGAGCGGGTGCAGCAGCGGTTCGACGTCCGGCCGGTGGGCCGGGACCGTAACCCAGGCGGTGAGCGCCCGGCGCACATCGCGCCAGGCGGTGCGCCCGGCGGCGAGGAGCGGGTTCAGGCTGGGCCGGGCGAGCAGCGCCGCGTACGGCGAGCCCAGCGCGTGCGCCGCCGCGCCCGCGTCCAGCACGTGGTCGCCGATGCGGACGCCGACCCTGCGGCGGCCGGGCTCGTCGGCGGTGGAGAAGACGCCGTACGGGAGGTTGTGCGGTCCGAAGGGGTCGCCTTCGGTCAGGTCGAGCGGGCTCTGCTCGGACTGCTCGGGCATCGGTGCTTGCCTCGCTTTCCACGGGTGTGGGGGACACGTTACGACGGGCTCGTACCGATCATCCCGTGCTCCGGTGAAGGCCGTGCCCGGGCGGCGCACCGGCCGGAGCGGGCATGATCGGCCCGGCGGACGCGGAAGACCTCGCCGGGGCCGGTGACAGGTACGGACAAAGACCCCTACGCAGGGTCATATTCGCTGTTCCTGAACATACCGGGGGTGGCGGGAAGGCGCCCATGGTGATCGAAAGGCGACGGGATACGCTGACTTGAGTGAATCCAGCGACACATCGACAATCCGTGTGATCGTCAGCAGACAGGAGATCCCCTCGTGACCGTCGTCGGGCCGTTCGGGCTGAGCGTGCGGGACCAGGCTCTCGAAGCCGATGTCCAGGCCGGGTTGGCGGCTGTCGAGGCTGGGCTCCTCGCTGCCACCAAGAGCGAAGTGCCGTTCATCACCGAGGCCGCGCAGCACCTGGTACGCGCCGGGGGCAAGCGCTTCCGGCCGCTGCTGGTGATGCTCGCGGCCCAGTTCGGCGACCCGTACTCTCCCGGCGTCGTGCCCTCGGCGGTCGTCGTCGAGCTCACCCACCTGGCGACCCTGTACCACGACGACGTCATGGACGAGGCGGACGTGCGCCGGGGCGTGGACAGCGCCAACGCCCGCTGGGGCAACTCGGTGGCGGTCCTGACCGGTGACTTCCTCTTCTCGCGCGCTTCGCACATCCTCGCCGACCTGGGCCCGGAGGCGGTCCGCATCCAGGCGGAGGCCTTCGAGAGACTGGTCACCGGCCAGATCCTGGAGACGGCCGGACCGCGCGACGGGCGGGACCCGGTCGAGCACTACCTGGACGTCATGGCGGGCAAGACCGGTTCGCTGGTCGCCGTCTCCTGCCGCTTCGGCGCGATGACGTCGGGCGCGGACGAGCGGATCGTGGACACCCTCACCCAGTACGGGGAGCGGCTGGGCCTGGCCTTCCAGCTCGCCGACGACGTCCTGGACATCGCCTCCGACTCCCACGAGTCCGGCAAGACCCCCGGTACCGACCTGCGCGAGGGCATCCCCACCCTGCCGGTGCTGCACCTGCGGGCCCGGGCGGCGGCCTCCGGCCTGCCCGAGGACCTGGCCCTGGTCGAGCTGCTGGACGGCGACCTCACGGACGACGAGCGGCACGCCGAGGCCCTGCGGCTGCTGCGGGTCCACCCGGCGCTGGAGCAGGCCCGGCGGGACACCGTACGGCACGCGCAGGAGGCGCGGGCCATGCTGGCGCCGCTCCCCGAGTGCTACGCCAAGGCGGCGCTGGAGGAGCTGTGCGACCTGGTGGTGCACCGCGCGGGCTAGGCCCGTCGTCCGGGCCGGACCGGCGGGGCGGTGTCCGGGACACCCCCGGCTCCTCGGGGTCGGGGTCATCCTTCAGCAGTACGGAAGTTGATTCCGAGGGCTGACGCCAACGCGCGCCGGACGCGGTCAGATGGACGTAGACGGTACGTCGCTGATCACGGACCACGGAGGTAGGGCACGCATGGCACCGAACGACAGCACAGGCCGCCGCAGGGCGGCACGGTACGCGGTTCCGGTCGCGGTGGCGGGGGTGGCGGCCGCGACGATCGGGCTGGTCCCGGCGCTCGCGGACTCCGGTGACCCCGAACTGCCGGAGATCACGGCACAGCAGCTCGTGGAGAGGATCGCCGCCTCGGACGTGCAGCGCCTCTCCGGCACGGTGAAGGTGACGGCGGACCTCGGCCTGCCGTCCCTGGGCGGCGCCGGTCCGCTCGGCGAGGGCGGCGGCAAGCTGACGGAGCTCGCCTCCGGCACGCACACGCTGCGGGTCGCGGCGGACGGCCCCGACCGCCAGCGCCTGTCGATCCTGGGGGACGGCTCGGAGTACAGCCTGATCCGCGACGGCGGTGACATGTGGGCGTACGACAGCGCGTCGAAGGAGGCCTTCCACACCTCGTCGGGCGACGGCTCCGGGTCCCGGGACGTCCCCGAGATCCCGGCCACCCCCAAGGACCTCGCCGCCCAGGCGCTCAAGGCCGTCGACGAGACCACCTCGGTGACGGTCGGCGGTACGGCGAGGGTCGCCGGGCGCGACGCGTACCAGCTGGTCATCAAGCCCAAGCAGAGCGGTTCCACGGTCGGCGCGATAACGGTCGCCGTGGACGCGGAGAAGGGCGTGCCGCTGAAGTTCACGCTCACGCCGCGCGACGGCGGCAAGGCGGCCGTCGACGCGGGCTTCACCAAGGTCGACTTCGCCAGGCCGGCGGCCTCGACGTTCGCGTTCGAGCCGCCGAAGGGCACGAAGGTGATCGAGCAGGACGGGCACTCGCCGTCCGAGCCCTCCGCCCGCCACAAGCCCGCACTGCCTGGTGACGCGCTGGGGGGCCTCGCGGGCGGCCTCCCGGGCGGCCTCGACGTCATCGGCGAGGGCTGGACGTCGGTCGCCCAGCTGGCCGGCCCGACCGGCGCGGCCGGGGGCGCCGCCGGCGAGGATGTCCCGCCGGAGGCCCAGCAGTTCCTCGACGCCCTGGGCGACAAGGTGACGGGCCCGTTCGGCTCGGGCACCGTCTTCAAGACGCGCCTGGTCAACGCCCTGCTGACGGACGACGGCAGGATCTACGCGGGCGCGGTGACCCAGGAGGCCCTGGTGGCCGCCGCCAACGGCAAGGCGCGCTGACCCGGACCGTCACAGGCGCCGTACCGGCGCGGGACGGGCGGGGAGCGAGGAACGGGCGAGGGGCGCGGGACCGGCAGGCCGGGCGCCCGGCCCCCCCGTAACACCCCCCCGCCAACACCCGCCCCCGGAA